>JAHCLD010000197.1 GCA_026125585.1 Burkholderiales bacterium | reverse complement strand
ACCCGCCGACTCTAGCGCATGCATTGCGCGGTCGCAACGCATGGACTGCGAGTAATTCCGCTTACCGGGAACGACGGCTAGTAGCCACCGCCTAGCCTCACTGCAGCCCACAGCGGATCGCTATTGCCCACCTAGGTGCACTACCAAGACAGCAATTCACCCATTATTTGGACTATTGGCAGACCAAACAACTGGCTGCGTCTCCCTCTTATTAGGCGAATAAAAGGTGTAGTGCCACCAATAACAAGCCAACGAAGAAAATCTTGGTAGGTAATTTATTCAAGGTGTTCGATATCTGCCGCATTTGATTTTCTAAACTAACTATCTGCGCGCGGGTTGGAGGGAAATCATCTAATGCCGGCTCGCCAAAATCTGCACTCTCCTCTACCGACGAGGGATCAACTCCAAGATATACGTCCATAGAAACTGAAATGATTGGAAGATTCGGATGATCTTTGTTATCCCACTCCTTTCCACTCCCATCAGGTTCCCACCCAATTTTAATTCCACCGACAACCTGAATAGAAATTTGGCTCGGCATTTTACCCAAGCGTGCAGTCGACAAAACGTGCTCAAATATTTCTGGCTTTAACCATACCTCCGCAAAATAGGCCGCCGGATGAGGATCCAACTCATCTTCAATTGCACCCCAATAAGTCAATAGACCAGTAGCCTTTACTGTCTCCCCAGGTTTTTCATTTCCCAAAATATCTGTCTTAGGAACGGTCAGCACATCCTCTCCCAACCGCTCACAACGAAATGACAAAGTACCTTCTAAATTTTCGAATTTATCTCCTGTCGAAAGGCGAACCTCGTTTCTCGACGGACGGAAAGGTTTGACGCTATATGACAGAATTAAACTATCCTTAGAACCATCATCCATTTCCTTCACTGACAACCCGAAATTCATCCGTGTCGGAACAAATTGAATATTGGGCATACTTTTTCTCCTCGCTCAAAAAAACATCAGGGAATAGCTGATGGCGATACCCTAACTCTACCGATTGACCGCCAAAAAGTCCGCGTGCGCGCTGACCAATATCGACGCACCAAAGCACGCCTAGCCGTTTGGCACTCGGTCTCGGCAACGCTGCACGAACTCTGCCATAGCAAGGGAGTCAGCGCGCAGAAAAACAGCAAAGACCGTTATGGCAAAGTCATAGGAATGGTTACATGCGCCGGAATCAATACAAACCCCGAACAGGTACACCGGGGCAGATCATCAGCGAAATCAAGGGCAAGGCATTTATCGATAAACTGATGCAGGATGCACACGACATGGCCAATGCCATTGAAGACCGCCCGGTAGTGCTGGAAAAAAGGCCATAGACGCCAAGATCAGGCGGCTGGTAGGCACCTTGCCGACACCGGCAACAAGGCGCTGGTAGCCCGTTTAAGCGAACTGGAAGCCGAACGTGCCCAACTCTCAGCGGACAAGGCTGCCGCCGCCGATAAAGCCAAGCTGAAGGGTATCCTGCGCGGCATTACCGCCAAGGATGTAGAGGCGATGCTGGAATTTGCCCCGTTGCCACTGGAAGGCGAGGAAATCGACGTGCCCTACGTGCGGCGCACGCTGGCTGCGCTGGTGCAACGGGTGGAATTGGACCCTGCTAACAGAACCATCCAAGCCCACTACCGGCTTTCTGTTACCGGTAGTGGGGCTAAGTTGGCGTCCCCACGGGGATTCGAACCCCGGTTACCGCCGTGAAAGGGCGATGTCCTAGGCCTCTAGACGATAGGGACTGCGTCTGGTTTGCAGCGAGGTGTTCTGCTGGTGGAGGTAAGCGGGATCGAACCGCTGACCTCTTGCATGCCATGCAAGCGCTCTCCCAGCTGAGCTATACCCCCACGAGAGCGGCGAATTATACCGATGCGCTCCGGGACTGTAAACCCGGAAATCAGCCGGGAAACACGGCCAGTTCCCGTGCCATGCGCGCCAGCACCTGCTCGCGTCCGATCAGCTCCAGCGTGGCGTCCACCGAGGGGGTTTGGGGCTCTCCGGTGACCATCACCCGCAGCGGCATCGCCAGCTTCGGAAACTTGAGCTTGTGCTCCGCCGCCACGGCCTTCATCACCGCGCCGATGCTCGCGCGATCCCAGGCCACGGTGCCGAGCTGCCGGCACAGATCCTCGAGTGCAGGCCGCGCATCCGCCGCGTAATGCTGTCCGCGCAGTTCGGCGGAAGGCTCCAGCGCGCGATAGAAATACACCGCGGCATCGGCCAGTTCCTCGACCGTGCCGACCCGCTCCTTCAGCAGCGCGACGACACGCTGCGGCTCTGGACCGCCGGCGACATTGCAGCTGTCGCGCTCGAGAAACGGCTGCATCAGGCCGGCAAGGCGGCCGTCGTCGGCCTCCTTCAGGTACTGCTGGTTGAGCCAGCCGAGTTTTTCCGGGTCGAAACGCGCCGGCGAGCGGCTGACGTGGGTCAGGTCGAACCACTCGACCAGTTGCGCCATCGAGAATTTCTCGTCGTCGCCGTGCGACCAGCCGAGCCGCGCCAGGTAATTGTTCAGCGCCTCGGGCAGATAGCCGTCTTCAAAGTACTGCATCACGCTGACGGCGCCGTGGCGCTTCGACAACCGTTCGCCGTCGGCACCGAGGATCATCGGCAAATGCGCGAACAGCGGCAGGTCCGCGCCCAGCGCGCGGTAGATGTTGATCTGCCGCGGCGTGTTGTTGACGTGATCGTCGCCGCGCACGACATGCGTGATGTTCATGTCGGCGTCGTCGATGACCACGCCGAAGTTGTAGGTCGGGATACCGTCGGCGCGCATGATTACCAGATCGTCCAGTTCGGCATTGGCCACCGTGATCGGCCCCTTGACCAGATCGTTGAAGGTCACTTCGCCGCTGTCGGGTGTGCGGAAGCGGATCACCGGCTGCGCGCCGGCCGGCGGCTTCAGGCCGAGACGTTTCGCGTTTTCCGGACGCCAGCGGCCGTCGTAGCGCGGTTTCTCGCCGCGTGCGCGCTGCTGCTCGCGCAGGGCGTCGATTTCCTCGCGCGTCGCATAACAGTGGTAGGCATGGCCCTGTTCGAGCAGCCTGTCCACCGCGGCGCGGTAACGCTCCAGCCGCTGCATCTGGAAATACGGCCCCTCGTAGTCGAGGCCCAGCCAGTTCATGCCGTCGAGGATCGCCTGCACCGAGGCATCGGTCGAACGCTCGCGGTCGGTGTCCTCGACACGGAGGACGAAGGTTCCGCCTTGCTGTTTCGCATAAGCCCAGCAGAACAGCGCGGTGCGCGCGCCGCCGATGTGCAGATAGCCGGTGGGACTGGGCGCGAATCTTGTGCGAACCATGGGATTGCCGTCGGAAAAAGGCGCTATTTTACGCCACGCCGCAGTGCGGACGGCACCGCTTCAGCGGGAAAAGCGGCCGGGGCTGTAGGGCGCGAGGTCGATGCGCGGCGGCCGGCCGGCGATCATGTCCGCCACCAGCCGCGCGGTCGGCGCGCTGCCGACGAGGCCGACGTGGCCATGGCCGAAGGCGTAATGCACATTGCCGAAGCGGGTGGCCGGGCCGATCACCGGCGTCGAATCCGGCATCGACGGCCGGCGGCCCATCCATTTCGTCGCGTCGACTTCGCTGATGCCGGGGAACATCTTCTGCATCAGCCTGCCCAGCACGTCGGCGCGCGCGTAGTTCGGCTCGGCGTTGACGCCGGCGAATTCGCTCTGCCCGGCGATGCGCAGCCCCATTTCCATCGGCGTGATGAAGCACTTGTGTTCGGGCACCATCACCGGCATCGGCAACTGGAAACGGGGATCGGAGTACGTGATGTGATAGCCGCGCTCGGCCTCCAGCGGCACGCGGTCGCCGAGCTGCGCGCTGAACTCGTTGGAATGGGCACCGGCGCAGATCACCAGATGCTCCACCGGCAGGTCGCCGGCATCGGTGCGCAGCGTGCGCGGCCCTTCCGGTCCCACGTCGATGCCGAGCACCTTCCGCTGCAGGATTTTCCCGCCATCGCGCTCGAACTGCGCGGCCAGCGACTTGGTCAACCGTTCCGGATTGACGCACCAGCCGTGGTCATGCAGGAACAGCCCGACTTCGTGGTTGCCGTGCAGGCCGGGCAAACGGCGTTTGACCTCCGCGGC
>JAHCLD010000196.1 GCA_026125585.1 Burkholderiales bacterium | reverse complement strand
TGCCGTCGACATCCTCGTCGGCACCCAGATCCTCGCCAAGGGCCATGACTTTCCCCGGCTGAACCTGGTGGGCATCGTCAATGCCGACGGCATGTTGTACAGCAGCGACTTCCGCGCGCCGGAGCGGCTGTACGCGCTGCTCACCCAGGTCGCCGGACGGGCCGGGCGCGGCGACATTCGCGGCCAGGTGCTGGTGCAAACCCGCTTTCCCGGCCATCCGCTGTACGCGGCCCTGCGCAACCAGGATTTCGATGCCTTCGCGCGCGAAATGCTCGCCGAGCGCCGCCAGGCCGGATTCCCGCCCTACGTGCACCAGGCGGTGCTGCGGGCGGAAGCGCGCAGCATCGATCTCGCCCTGCGATTTCTCGCCAACGCAGCGCGCCTTGCGCGCCGCGTCACCCCCGCGGTGGCGGTCTACGATCCGGTGCCCGCCGGCATGATGCGCAAGGCCGGCCGTGAACGCGCGCAGCTGTTGCTGCAGTCTTCGTCCCGCGCGGAACTGCGCGCATTCCTCAATGCCTGGCCTCCCCAACTGGCCGCCGCCAGTTCGGCGGTGCGCTGGTCGCTCGACGTGGACCCCGCGGAACTCTGAATGGCCGCACTGCCGCCATGCTAGAATCCGCCACTTTTCCGCAGACAAAACCGCTGCTAAAACAGGCACTTGAACGAAACCCGCCGGCGCCTGACGCCGGGCTCCATTGAAGCTCCGATGACACCCATGTCCACCGATGCCCGAAACCTGCTCGCCGGCCTGCTGCACCAGGCGCTGGCGCAGGTCGCGCCGGCAAGCCGCGCCACCATCACCCTTGACCGCCCGAAACAGGCCCAGCACGGTGACTTTGCCTGCAATATCGCGATGCAACTGGCGAAGGAGCTGCGCGGCAACCCGCGCGCGATCGCGCAGCAGATCCTCGATGCGCTGCCTGCTTCGCCGGATCTCGAGAAAGCCGAAATCGCCGGCGCCGGATTCATCAACCTGTTCCTCACCCGCGCCTACAAGCAGCGCGTGATCGCGCGCGTTCTCGCCGCCGGTGAATGCTACGGCCAGGGCAAGTCCGGCGCGGGCCGGAAAATCCAGATCGAATTCGTGTCGGCCAATCCCACCGGGCCGCTGCACGTCGGCCACGGCCGCGGCGCCGCCTACGGTGCCAGCCTCGCCGCGATCCTCGCCGCCGCCGGCTACGACGTCGACCGCGAGTTCTACGTCAACGACGCCGGCCGCCAGATGGACATCCTGCTGGTGTCCGTGTGGATGCGTTACCTCGAAGCCGCCGGTATCGGCGTCGAATTTCCGCCCAATGGCTACCAGGGCGACTACGTGCGCCAGCGCGCCGAAGAACTGCGCGCGCAGCAGGGCGGGGCCTTCGAACGCGACGCCGCATCGGTGCTCGCGGGACTGCCGCAGGCACGCGGCGACGAAACACCGGAGCAGGCCGAAGCGCTGCAGGAAGCGCGCATGGATGCGTTGATCGCCAACATGAAATCGCTGCTCGGCGATGCGCTTCGCGGCGTGTTCGATCAGGTGCTGGCGCGCCAGCTTGCCGAATGCCGCGATGTGCTGGAACGCTTCGGCGTGACCTTCGAGCGCTGGTACTCGGAGCAGTCGCTGTACTCCGACGGCAAGGTCGCCGCCACGCTGGAGCGCCTGCGGGCCGCCGGCCACCTGTATGAGAAGGACGGCGCCACCTGGTTCCGCAGCACGGCTTTCGGCGACGACAAGGACCGCGTGGTCCGGCGCGACAACGGCCTCTACACCTATTTCGCCTCCGACATCGCCTACCACGCCGACAAGCTGGAGCGCGGCTACGACTGCATCATCGACGTCTGGGGCGCCGACCACCACGGCTACATCCCGCGGGTGAAGGCGGCCATCACCGCGCTCGGCGGCGATGCCGCGAAGCTGGTGGTGCCGCTGATCCAGCTGGTGGCGCTGTTCCGCGGCGGCGAGCCGGTGCGCATGGGCAAACGCAGCGGCAACTACGTCACGCTCGAGGAACTCTATGGCGATGTCGGCGTCGACGCCGCGCGCTTTTTCTACGTGCTGCGCAAGAGCGACCAGCATTTCGACTTCGACCTCGACCTGGCAAAATCGCAAAGCAACGACAATCCGGTCTACTACATCCAGTACGCGCACGCGCGGGTCTGCAGCGTGCTGGCGCAGTGGGGTGGCGACGCCACGACGCTGGCAGCGGCCGACACGGCGCCGCTGGTCTCCGAACACGAAACGGCGCTGCTCAGGCGGCTGGCGGAATATCCGGAAATCGTCGAAGGCGCGGCCCGCGACCTCGCGCCGCACAGCATTGCCTTTTACCTGAAGGAGCTCGCCAGCGAGTTCCACAGCTACTACAACGCCGAGCGTTTCATCGCCGGGGACGCGGCGCTGACGCAGGCGCGGCTGGCGCTGGCGCTGGCGGTGCGCCAGGTGCTGAAGAACGGGCTGGCGCTGCTGGGTGTGGGCGCACCCGAAAAAATGTAAGATGCGCGCGTGAGCAGGGATTACAAAGGCAACGACCGCAAGGGCGGTTCCCGCGGCAACGGGGGATCGCTGTTCATCGGCATCCTGATCGGTCTGGTGCTGGGGTTGGGCATCGCACTGGGCGTGGCCTGGTACATCAACAGGATGCCCGCGCCGTTCCAGCCGAAGGCGCCGGCGGCCAAACCCGGGCCGGCCAAGGCCGCCGTCCCCGATCCGGTCAAGGCGCCGGACAAGCCGGCGGCCGACGGCAAGCCCCGTTTCGATTTCTACAAGATACTGCCCGGCGTCGAAGAGCCGGCCACCGATCAGCAGTTGCGCGAAACCAAGGCGGCCGCGAAGGAGTCCTTCTACCTGCAGGCGGGTGCCTTCCAGAACGCGCCGGATGCCGACAACCTGAAGGCGCGGCTGGCGCTGATCGGCGTGCAGGCTTCGATCCAGACCACGACGCTGCCCGACCGCGGCGTCTGGCACCGGGTGCGCTTGGGACCCTACGGCAACGTCGAGGAACTGAACCGCACCCGCGACACTCTGAAGAAGAACGGCATCGACACCACGCTGATCAAGGTGCGCGACGCCGACAAATAACGCCCTTCACCGGAGCAATCATGTCATTGATCCTGTTTTCCCGGCGCGCCTTCGCCGCTGCCGTACTGAGCCTCTTTTTCGCGTCCGCCCATGCCCAGTTGACCGCAGGCAAGGACTATTCCCCGATCCAGCCGCCGCAGCCGACCGACAGCGGAAACAAGATCGAAGTGCTGGAGTTTTTCTGGTACGGCTGCCCCCATTGCAACAACCTGCAGCCCTCGCTGGAAGCCTGGCTCAAGCGCAAGCCGGCGGACGTCGAGTTCCGCCGCGTGCCCGCGGTGTTCCAGGATTCCTGGGTCCCGATGACCCGGGCGTATTACACGATCGAAGCCCTGGGCCTGATCGACAGGCTGCACCAGGAAATGTTCGCGACCCTGCACAAGCAGCGGCTGCAACTGCGCGATGCCAATGCGATATTCGACTGGGCCGCGGGCAAGGGCGTCGACCGCAAGAAATTCGCCGACACCTACAACTCCTTCGGCGTGAACGGCAAGACACAGCGTTCCATCGAGCTGACCCGCAAGTACGACATTCCGGGAACACCGGCGCTGGTGGTCGACGGTCGCTATCTGGCGGCCCCGTCGATGACCCTCAAGGCCGACCGCACCGTCGACTATGACCGCTTTTTCCAGGTGATCGACGGCCTGATCGCCGAAGCGCGCAAGAACAGGGGCGGCAAATAACCATGCCGCGGGCGGCGGCGATACTGCTCGCCTGCCTGCTCGGACTGGGGTTCTTCGCGCCCGCTTCCGCGCAACAGCCGGTGCGGGCCGATATCGATTACCGGGTCATCAAGCCGCAACCGGTGGCGGTGGCCGGCCGCATCGAGGTCATCGATTTTTTCTGGTACGGCTGCCCCCATTGCAACAACCTGCAGCCGGCGCTGGAGCGCTGGATCGGCCGCAAGCCGGCCGACGTCGTGATCCGCCGCATCCCGGCGATCCTGCGCGACAGCTGGGTGCCGCATGCGCGCATCTATTACACGCTCGAGGCGCTGGGCGAGGCCGAACGCTTGCACCAGCGCGTCTATCACGGCTACCATGTCGAA
>JAHCLD010000195.1 GCA_026125585.1 Burkholderiales bacterium | reverse complement strand
CGCTTCGGCCCGCTGCGCGCCGGCGCCTCGGTCAACGACGTGATGGGCGGCGTGTTCGGCGCGGTGGCGATCCTCGCCGCGCTGCACCAGCGCCACGCCAGCGGCGAAGGCCAGTACGTGCAGAGCGCGCTGTTCGAGAACAACGCCTTCCTGATGGGCCAGCACATGCTGGAAGGCTATGCCACCGGCAAGCCGGTGAAGCCGATGCCCGACCGCATCCGCGCCTGGGCGCTGTACGACAACTTCAAGACGAAGGAAGGCGAACTGGTCTTCGTCGGCGTGGTCACCGACACGCAGTGGAAGGTGTTCTGCGAATCCTTCGGCCTGATGGACCTGTTCAACGATCCGGAACTGAAGACCAATCCGCAGCGCGTCGAGGCGCGACCGCGCATCCTGCCCGTCGTCAGTGAAATCTTCGCGAACATGGGCAAGCAGGAGCTGATGGACCGCTGCGAAAAGCTCGGCCTGCCCTTCGCGCCGATTGCCAAGCCGGAAGATCTGTTCGACGACAAACACCTCAACGCCTCGGGCGGCCTCGCGCCGGTGCGTCTCAACAACGGTGTGAAAACCAAGGTGCCGGTGCTGCCGCTGGAGATGAATGGACAGCGCTTCGGCACCCGGCTCGACATCCCGCACGTGGGTGAGCACACGCGGGAGGTGCTGAAATCGGCGGGTTACAGCGAGACGGAAGTCGAGCGGCTGATCGCAGGCAAGGTGGTCAATTCCCGCCAGGCCGACAAAATCTGACTTGATTGATCGTCATGCCGGCGGAAGCCGGCATCCAGTGATGCAGCGCGTACTGTTCGCGGGAAGAGCCTGGATTCCGGCGTACGCCGGAATGACAGTGTGCAACGTGAACCTCGGCAACTCGTCGTTACCTCCCGCTGCTTCGCATCAGGCCTGACCTTTGGTGGCTGCGGCACGGCGGTGAGTGCCGTGAGCGTACTCGAGGCGACGCTCAGAGTTAAAGGGGGAGTCAGGCCCTCTATATCCAACGGATTATCTCCGGCTATTCATGCAGCGCCTCAATCGCCTTGGGATTCGAAGCCACGATTTTCAGCAACGCTTTGGCCGGTCCGGTAGGCCGGGTGCGCCGCTGCTCCCAGTTCTGCAGGGTGCGCAGATTGACGCCGATCAGGCGTGCAAACTGGCTTTGACTGATCTTCGCAGCTTCACGGATGGTGCGCACATCGGGTGCCGGAAGTTCGGTCACTCTGGCGCCGCGCACGGGTTTGCCTGCGATGTGACGTTTCATCGCCTTGACGCCTTTGACCAGTTGATCGAAATGCTGTTTATCCATTCTTGATGTCCTTCATCAGTTCAGCCAGTGTCCTGATCTGAGTGGGAGTCAGATCTTCCTGTTCATTCTTGGTGTAGTCATAGATCAGGTATATGCGATCGCCCGGAACATGCCAGTAGTAAATCACCCGTGCGCCACCACGCTTGCCGCGGCCCTGTGCGGACCATCGCAGTTTGCGCAGGCCGGAGCCACCCCGGATCAGATCGCCTGCATCCGGCTGGGTGAGCAAAACGTTCTGTAAGCGGCGCAGATCTTCATCACTCCACCACTCGGCAGCAAAGGCGATGAATGGCGGAAGCTCCACGAAGATCATACGGCTTACTATACGCTGGAAGCGTATGTTGGGCAATTAGGCCCTGCTGAGCGCAGGGTTGCCGTGTTTTATCGGAGTCAGTCCAAGTATTTGATTTTATTTATATCTTATTAATCGCGGCCGCATTTTAAAAGCGGGGAACTGGATTCCGGCGTACGCCGGAATGACGACAGGGGAAGTCGGGGGGGCGGAACCTAGCAGCCCGCCATCACCTTCCCCCACTTCGCATCCGGTTTGACCTTCAGGGGCTGCGGTGCCGCGGCCAGCGCCGTGCGCGTGGTCGAGGTGATGTTCAGCAGCACCGGCTTGCCGAATTCGGCTTCGAGGATCGGCACGGCGTGGATGGCGAACCACAGGCCGCCGGGCAGCAGCAGGGCCTGGGCTTCGGGGGCGGCGGCGAGCGCGGCGCGGCCGAGTTCGAGCGCGAGTTCGTGGTCGGCCAGCGGGCTCGACACCTTGTTCTGGTCGAGACTGCGGCCCTGCGCGCGCAGCGACACGACTTCGATGCCGGCTTCCTTCAGGTAGTTCGACAGCGCGGTGTTGACGTGTTCGGGCCAGCGCGTGGCCAGCGCGAGTTTCGTGGCGCCGAAATGCTGCAGCGTCGCGATGTGGGCTTCGAGGTCGGTGTCGAAGGTGATGCCGGTGCGCTGCGCGCCTTCGTCGAGGATTTCGCGCATCTTTTTGCGGCCCAGCACCGAGGCCACCGGCACGCCGCTCAGCGAGAGGCGGCCCACTTTCTTGTGCTTCAGCCGGTCCAGCGCCTGCCACAGCGCCGGCAGCTCGGTTTCGACCGCGGCGAGGCTGTATTCCTTCAGATTCAAGCCCGTGGTCACCAGCATCATGCCGTCCGGCGCGACGCGGTAGAACTGGTAGGCATCCATGTCGGTGTAGAGGTGGGGAATGACGTAACCGAGGGTGAGCCAGGGGCTGACGATGGACATGCGGGCGATCCGTAAAGGTGGATGGAAAAAAACGGCGTAGAGCCCGCATTATCCAACAACTTGCCGCCGGTTTTACCCGCTGCCGGCCTGTTTTCGGTATCCTCGCGGTTCTCTTTTCGGAACCATTCTTCGGACATTCGCACCATGGCTCAGTACGTATTCACGATGAACCGGGTCGGCAAGGTCGTGCCGCCCAAACGCGTCATCCTCAAGGACATTTCGCTGTCGTTCTTTCCCGGCGCCAAGATCGGCGTGCTGGGCCTGAACGGCTCGGGCAAATCCAGCCTGCTGAAAATCATGGCCGGCGTCGACCGGGAGTTCGACGGCGAAGCGACGCCGATGCCCAATCTCAACATCGGCTTCCTGCCGCAGGAGCCGCAGCTCGATCCGGAGCAGACCGTGCGCGAGGCCGTCGAGGAAGGTCTGGGCGAAGTGTTCAACGCGCAGAAAAAGCTCGACGAGATCTACGCCGCCTATGCCGAGCCGGATGCCGATTTCGACAAGCTCGCCGCCGACCAGGCCAAATACGAAGCCATCCTGGCCAACGCCGGCTCCGACACCGGGCACCAGCTCGAAATCGCCGCCGACGCGCTGCGCCTGCCGCCGTGGGAGGCGAAGATCGGCAACCTGTCCGGCGGCGAGAAGCGCCGCGTCGCGCTGTGCCGGCTGCTGCTGTCGAAGCCCGACATGCTGCTGCTCGATGAGCCGACCAACCACCTCGACGCCGAGAGCGTCGACTGGCTCGAGCAGTTCCTGCACCGCTTCCCCGGCACCGTGGTCGCGGTGACCCACGACCGCTACTTCCTCGACAACGCCGCGGAATGGATTCTCGAACTCGACCGTGGCCACGGCATTCCGTGGAAGGGCAACTACAGCTCCTGGCTGGAACAGAAGGAAGAACGGCTGAAGCAGGAAGAAGCCACCGAATCGGCGCGGCAGAAAGCGCTCGCCAAGGAACTGGAATGGGTGCGCCAGAATCCGAAGGGCCGCCAGGCGAAATCGAAGGCGCGCATCGCGCGCTTCGAGGAGCTGTCGTCCTACGACTACCAGAAACGCAGCGAAACCCAGGAAATCTTCATCCCGGTGGCCGACCGCCTCGGCGACAGCGTGATCGAATTCAAGAACGTGTCCAAGGGCTTCGGCGACCGCCTGCTGATCGACAAGCTGTCGTTCGCGGTGCCGCCGGGCGCCATCGTCGGCATCATCGGCCCCAACGGCGCGGGCAAGTCGACGCTGTTCAAGCTGATCTCCGGCAAGGACCAGCCGGATTCCGGCGAGGTGGCGATCGGTTCCACGGTGAAGCTGGCCGTGGTCGACCAGTCGCGCGAATCCCTGCCCGACGACAAGACCGCCTGGGAGGCGATCTCCGGCGGGCTCGACATCATCAACGTCGGCAAGTTTGAGATGCCCTCGCGCGCTTACCTCGGCCGTTTCAACTTCAAGGGCCAGGACCAGCAGAAAAAGGTCGGCACGCTGTCCGGCGGCGAACGCGGCCGGCTGCACCTTGCGCATACCCTGCTCAAGGGCGCCAACGTGCTGCTGCTCGACGAGCCGTCGAACGATCTCGACGTCGAGACGCTGCGCG
>JAHCLD010000194.1 GCA_026125585.1 Burkholderiales bacterium | reverse complement strand
GAGCTCCGCGCTTTTCGCCATGAACACCGCCAGCACCGACACCACGCAGAAGGTGCGCAGCACGATGTCGGTGTTGATCGAGAGCATGCGCCGGATCCGCGCACCGTCGAGCACGCGGTTGCGTCGGCCGTCGTCGGGCAGCGCGCGCAGCACCCGCCGGACGCAGAACAGGCCGACCGCAAAGCCGGAATACTCCGCGATCAGCGAGGCCGCCGCGACGCCCGGCACGCCCCAGCCGAGGCCGAACACGAACAGCACGCTCAGGGCAATGTTGACGCCGTTGGTCGCGAACAGGATCGCCAGCGGCAGGCGCGCATCGCGCATGCCGTAGAGCCAGCCGACGATGGCATAGCTGCCGAGTACCGCCGGCATCGCCCAGACGCGGATCAGGAAATATTCGCCGGCATGGAACTCGACCTCGGCGCTGGCATCGATCAGCCACAGGGCGGCACCGAGGACCGGCAGTTGCAGCGCCACCAGCGCGCCGCCGATCGCGCCGGCCAGCAGCAGCGCGCGGCCGAGCATCGCCCGCACTTCGGCATGGTCGCCGGCGCCGCGCGCCTGCGCGGTCGGGCCGGTGGTGCCCATACGCAGGCAGTTGAACAGGTGGTAGATGAAATTGAACAGCATCGCGCCGATGGCCACCGCGCCGAGGTAGTACGGCTCGGGCAGATGCCCGACCACGGCCGTGTTCACCGCGCCGAGCAGCGGCACGGAGATGTTGGCGAGGATGATCGGCCCGGCCATCGCCCAGACCTGACGATGCGGGCCCGCGGATGTCGGCGGAATGGAAGTCACGGGCCGCCGGATTTTAACCGTTGCGGCCCGCGCTGCAGCGCTGTTTCAGAAAACCGGAAAACCCGGACAGCCCACTGAGCCGCCCGGCGCTCAGGCCTGTGGCTTCGCGCCCTTGATCTGGGTGCGGTAAAGCAGCCGGCGCTCGCCCGGATCGAAGGCCGTGCGCTTGTGCATCACGCAGCGGTTGTCCCAGATCAGCAGGTCGCCGATCTTCCATTTCTGGTACCAGGCAAACTCGTCGCGCGTGGCATGCGCCCACAGCCGGTCGAGCAGCGCCTCGCTGTCCTCGAGGCTCATGCCCATGACGTAACCGAAGGGCCGGCGGCCGAGGAACAGCGCCTTGCGGCCGGTCACCGGATGGCGGATCACCGCGGGATGGACCGCGCCCGGCGCCTCGCGCGGATCGGTCACGGGCTTGAACCCCGCACGCAGGTCGCCCGCGCTGTTGCGGCTGGAATCGTGCTTGATCATCCGGCCTTCGATGGCCGCCTTGAGATCGGCGGGCAGCGTCTCGTAGGCGTGGTACATGTTCAGGAAGCCGGTTTCGCCGCCCTCCTTCGTGACCTCCACCGCATACAGCAATGCGCCGGTGGGCGCGATCTCGTTGTACGACATGTCGGTGTGCCACACCGCCTCGCCGTAGCCGAGACTGCCGATCGATTCGCCTTCGACCTTGATGTTCGACATCACCGCCATGTGCGGATAACCCTCGACCCAGGGCTTGCCCTTGGTGTTGATCGGCGCCTTGTCGAGTTCGCCGAAGCGGCGGCTGAAATCCTGCAGCTGGTCCTTGCTCAGGTTCTGCCCGCGGAAACGCAGCACCAGGTGTTTCATCCAGGCGTCGTGGATCTGCTGGAACTGCGCATCGGTCAGCGGCAGCGTAAGGTCAAGGCCGATGATGTCGGCGCCGACCTGCCGGCCGATGGGTTCGACGGTGATGGCGCCGGGCTGGACGGCAGCGCGGGTGGCGGTGGCGGTCACGGACATGGGGTTCCTCCTCGAAATCGGGTTTTCAGGCATCCGCAATGCAAGCGATGCGGCTCGGCCGGCATTATGGCACAGATTATTAATAATCTATAATCGCCCGGCAAAGCCGGCGCTATACTCGCGGCGCGGCAGGAAAGCCGTCATCCCGCTGAATAATAGGAAAAATTAACAGGAACAAATGAGCGCAGGCACCGACAACGCGTTGAATCAGACGCTGCCCGAGAAAATCGCCGAAATGCTGGCCGAGCGCATCGTCGACGGCCGTTATCCGCCGGGCTCGCGTCTGGTCGAAGCCGTGCTGTCGGAAGAATTCGGCTCCAGCCACGGCCCCGTGCGCGACGCGCTGCGCCTGCTGCAGAGCGCGGGGCTGGTCACCATCCTGCCCTACCGCGGCGCGGTGGTCAGCGACATCTCGGTGCGCGAGGTGCGCGAGCTCTACCAGGTGCGCGCCGCGCTGGTCGGCCTGCGCGCGCGCTGGATCGCCGAGG
Organism: Burkholderiales bacterium; assembly: GCA_026125585.1. Lineage (GTDB taxonomy): Bacteria > Pseudomonadota > Gammaproteobacteria > Burkholderiales > SG8-41. The sequence continues at coordinate 1,898 of JAHCLD010000194.1, read as the reverse complement.
ATCCGCAGCGCGACGATCTGGTCGGGAAGGTCGCGGCGCCGATCGCGCAACTGCGGAAGCTCGCCGGCAGGGACACCGGCGGCTACACGCGCACCGCGCTGCTGGTCAACCGCAGCTTCACCGAAAGCCTGACCAACCGCTGGCTGCGCACGACGCTGTCCGCGCTGATGCTGCAGACCAGCCGCTACACGCGGCTCGCGCTGGCCTCGCCCGCGCACCAGCGCTATTCGGCGAAGCAGTGGCAGGCGCTGCTCGACGCGATCCGCGCTGGCGACGGCGACCGTGCCGAGCACATCGCTGCCGCCCTGTCGCAGGCCACCCGCGACCAGGCGATCAAATTCCTCGAACAGGAATCGGGGACAGCCGGGACGGCCCGCGGCAGAAAAAAAACCGTCAGGGCCTGAGGTCAAGCACCGGCTTGCCGACCATGCGGCGCGCCTCGTAGGCGGCGTGCGCCTCCTCGACGTTGTCCAGCATGTAACGCCCGGCGATGTCGATCCTCAGCGAACCGTCCTGCAAGGCGCCAAAGATGTCGTCGGCGCGGCGGCGGATTTCCGCGGCATCGCGCAAATGATCGGCCAGCCGCGGCCGCGTCAGCAGCAGCGAGCCGGCCTCGCCGAGTTCCAGCGGGTCGAGGTCGGTCACCGAACCGGAAACGTTGCCGTAATTGACGACCAGCCCGCGCACGCGCGTCGCGCGAAAACTGTCGCGCAGCGTCGCCTTGCCGATGGAATCGAACACCACGTCGACGCCCTGCCCGCCGGTCGCTTCGCGCACCGCATCGGCAAAACGGCCTTCGTCATAGAGGAACACCTGCTCCGCGCCGCGGCTGCGCGCGACCGCCGCCTTGTCGGCGGAACTGGTGGTCGCCAGCACGCGCGCACCAGCGTTCTTCGCGATCTGGATCAGGATCTGGCCGATGCCGCCGGAAGCCGCGTGCACCAGGCAGCTGCGGCCCGGCACAAGCCGGCCGACGTCGTGCGCAAGATAATGCGCCGTGTAACCCTGAAACACCGAAACCGCCGCGAGGTCCAGCGGCAATGCCGCCGGCACCTGCACCGCCTGCCATGCCGGCACCACGGCATACTCGGCATAACTGCCCCAGACAATGCACCAAGCGACGCGGTCGCCGACCGCATGCGAATTCACGCCCTCGCCGAGAGCGACCACTTCGCCGGCGCCCTCCATGCCCAGCGTGCAAGGCAGGCGCACCGGATAGGTCCGCGATTTCGCGTATTTGCCCTGACGGGTATGGATGTCCATGAAATTGATGCCGGCATGGTGGACGCGGACCAGCACGGTGCCAGGCACGGCTTCGGGCATCGGCGCATCCACCCGACGCAGGACTTCGGGGCCGCCGTACTGGTGAATCTGTATGCTTTTCATGAGGGAATTCCTTGCGGGAGGCCGGAATTATCGCGTATCCGCGCCGCATCTTCCGGCGTCCTGCAAGTACGGGCCATCCCGATGCCGCGCAAGCAACACAGGGTGACACGCGAGGAAAGCACCGCATGCGCCGGCGCCGGCCCGCTCAATGCCGAAAAACGCGCAGGCGTCCATACCTGTGCCGGCCACGACCCGCCGCAAAATCCTGAGGGCAGGTCACGAATGTTTCACTCCCTGACGGCCCGGATTTGCCCTGCGCCGGCCAGTGGCGCCCGCGGTTTTATTCAATTCATCGCCGACCTCTCGCAGCGTATCGCGAGCAGCCGCGATTACCGGGTCATTCAACGCGCTCTTGCGGAAAAATATCGCCATCGGCGGACCGCTGAGTTCGACATCCACCGGCAAAATGCGATGCGTTCCCAAACGCTGCCCGCGCAGCGCTTCAGCGCGCATGGCGACCGTAATCAATCTCGATTGCGAGACCATGGCAAGATTCACATGAAACGGGCGGC
>JAHCLD010000193.1 GCA_026125585.1 Burkholderiales bacterium | reverse complement strand
TCTCTGCGGCTGATGTTCCATGGGCCTGGCCAAACGCATCATTCCCTGCCTCGACGTCACCGCCGGCCGCGTGGTCAAGGGCGTCAATTTCGTCGAGCTGAAGGATGCCGGCGACCCGGTGGAAATCGCCCGGCGTTACGACGAGCAGGGCGCCGACGAGCTGACCTTCCTCGACATCACCGCCAGCAGCGACGACCGCGGGCTGATCCTCAACATCATCGAGGCGGTCGCGGCGCAGGTGTTCATCCCGCTGACCGTCGGCGGCGGCGTGCGCGCGGTCGAGGACGTGCGGCGGCTGCTCAATGCCGGCGCCGACAAGGTCAGCATCAACACTTCCGCGGTGCAGAACCCGCAACTGGTGGCCGACGCCAGCGGCCGCTACGGCTCGCAGTGCATCGTCGTCGCCGTGGACGCCAAGCGCGTGCCCGGCGACGGGCCCCTGCGCTGGGAGGTCTACACCCACGGCGGGCGCAAGGCGACCGGGCTCGACGCGGTGGAGTGGGGGAAAAAGATGCAGGCGCTGGGCGCGGGCGAAATCCTGCTCACCAGCATGGACCGCGACGGCACGCGCGTCGGTTTCGATCTCGAGCTGACCAGCGCGTTTTCCTCGGCGCTGGACATCCCGATCATCGCCAGCGGCGGCGTCGGCAACCTCGATCACCTGGCCGACGGCGTCATCATCGGCCATGCCGATGCGGTGCTCGCCGCGAGCATTTTCCACTACGGCGAATACACGGTGCGCCAGGCCAAGGAGCGGATGGCGCAGCGGGGCATCGAGGTGCGCTTGTAGCGCCCATAAAAGTTGATTATAATCAATAACTTATAAACCTCCTTCGAAACGGGCATCCCGGCACACCATGGACTGGCTGGACCGCATACACTGGAACGCCGACGGGCTGGTCCCGGTGGTCACGCAGGAGCAGGCTTCGGGCCGGGTGCTGACGCTGGCCTGGGCCAACCGCGAGGCGCTGCAACGGACCGTGGCGACCGGCGAGGCGCATTACTGGTCGCGGTCGCGCGGGAAGCTGTGGCACAAGGGCGAGGAGTCGGGCCATGTGCAGAAGGTCAAGGCGCTGCGCCTGGACTGCGACGCGGACGTGGTGCTGTTCGAGGTCGAGCAGGTCGGCGGCATTGCCTGCCATACCGGGCGGCACAGCTGCTTTTTTCTGGAACTGCGCGACGGCAGTTGGGTCGAGGTCGATCCGGTGCTGAAGGACCCCAAGGCGATTTACGGCAAGTGAAAGCGATGACGGGCAACGATAAGGACATACTGCTGCGGCTGGGTGAAACCATCGCGGCGCGCAAGGCGGCGGAGGCCGGCGGTTCGTACGTGGCCGGCCTGCTGGCGAAGGGCGAGGACGCGATCCTGCGCAAGGTGCTGGAGGAGGCGGCGGAGACCCTGCTCGCCTCGAAGGAGGGTGATAAACTGCATGTGGTCCGCGAGACGGCGGATCTGTGGTTTCACACGCTGGTATTGCTGGCCTGGCATGGCGCTGGTCCCGAAGACGTGCTGGCGGAACTGCAGCGGCGCGAAGGCGTTTCCGGCATTACTGAAAAGGCATCGCGCAAGAAGTAACGTTACGCCGGCAGCCCGGTGCAATGCGGTGCAATGAATTTCTTACCCTGTGCCCGCGCACGGATCATGAGGAGCTTGTTATGGGTGCAATCAGTATTTGGCATTGGTTGATCGTGCTGGTGGTGGTGGTGCTGGTATTCGGCACCAAGAAGTTTCGCAACATCGGCTCCGATCTCGGCGGCGCAGTGAAGGGTTTCAAGGAAGCCATGAAATCCGAGGATGGAAAGACCGAGCAGGCGAAGACGGAAATTCCGCCTTCTACCGGTCAGACCATCGACGGCGAGGCGCGCAAGGAAACCACCCGCTCCTGACCGGGCCCGCTGAGGAAAGCGCCCGGGCCGGATGCCCTGCCCGGGCTCCGTATTTTTTCCACCGAGATCACCCGTCCATCCGCCATGTTCGACATCAGCTTTTCCGAACTGATGGTCATCGCCGTGGTGGCGCTGGTCGTCATCGGTCCGGAAAAGCTGCCCCGGGTCGCGCGCACCGTCGGCCATCTGTTCGGCCGCATGCAGCGCTACGTCAACGACGTGAAGGCCGACATCAGCCGCGAGATGGCGCTGGACGACCTGCGCAAGCTGCAGGCGAGCATGCAGGAAACCGCGCAGTCGCTGGAGCAGTCGGTCAACGACACCGTGCACTCGGCGGAAACCGAAATGAACCGGATCGCCGGGGACGCGCAGTCCGCCGGCCCGGATGCCGCCGGAGCATCCGCCGTTCCCGAAACGCCTGCGGCCGCCGAAACGCCCGCCGCGACGGATCCCGCGAAGCCGGCCTAGCCGCACAGTGAGCGAAGACACCTTCATCTCCCATCTGGTCGAGCTGCGCGACCGCCTGCTGCGCGCGCTGATCGCCTTCGGCGTGGTGCTGCTGGCGCTGATTCCCTTCGCTTCCGGGCTCTATGACCTGCTGGCGACGCCGATGATGCGGGCCCTGCCCGAGGGCTCCAGAATGATCGCCACCGGCGTGGTGACGCCCTTCCTGGTGCCGGTGAAGGTGGCGATGATGGTGGCCTTCGTGCTGACGCTGCCGTACACGCTGTACCAGGCTTGGTCCTTCGTGGCGCCCGGGCTCTACAGCCACGAAAAGCGCCTGGTGCTGCCGCTGGTGGTGGCGAGCACGCTGCTGTTCGTGGTCGGCATCGCCTTCTGCTATTTTTTCGTGTTCAACACGGTGTTCCATTTCATCAACCAGATCGCGCCGAAGAGCATTTCGGTGGCGCCGGACATCGAGAACTACCTCAATTTCGTCCTCACCATGTTCCTCGCCTTCGGCGTGGCCTTCGAGACGCCGATCGTGGTGGTGATGCTGACGCGCATGGGGGTCGTCACGCTGCAGCAACTGCGCGACATCCGGCCCTATTTCATCGTCATCGCCTTCGTGATTGCCGCGATCGTGACACCCCCGGACGTGGTGTCGCAGCTGCTCCTGGCGATTCCGATGTGCCTGCTGTTCGAGGTGGGCCTGTTTGCCGCCCGTTTTGCCGGCGGCAGGCCGCGCGCGCCGGACGCCGGCGGTGATGACGGCTACCGTACCGCGGACGACGCGGCGCAGGAAGCCGAGCTTGACCGCATCGAGGCGGAAGAGCGCGGCCGCCGCTAGCGCCGCGCCGGGAAGGCCCTATTCGGCGGTGTCGCGACGCGGCTGTTTCGGCCGCTTGCCGACGGTCACCTTGAGATCCAGCGTCCTGGCTTCGCGCATCACGCGCAGCGTCGCCTGGCTGCCGGGAACCAGCGCGGCGATCAGGTTGAGCATGGTCGCCGAATCGGTCACCGGCTTGCCGTCGACGGCCACCAGCACGTCGCCGACCTTGATGCCGCCGCGGTCCGCCGGCGTGCCGCGGAACACTTCGGTGATCAATGCGCCGCGCGTTCCGGGGATGCGGAACGATTCGGCGATTTCCTTGTTCAGGTCCTGCACGCCGACGCCGATCCAGCCGCGCTGCACCGAGCCGTTCTGGATGATCTGTTCCATCACGGCCTTCGCGGTGCTTGCCGGAATGGCAAAGCCGATGCCCAGCGAGGCGCCGCCGGGGGTTTTTGAGTAGATCGCGGTGTTGATTCCGATCAGGTGGCCGCTGGCGTCGACCAGCGCGCCGCCGGAGTTGCCGGGATTGATCGCGGCGTCGGTCTGGATGAAGTTCTCGAAGGTGTTGATGCCGAGGTGGCTGCGTCCCAGCGCGCTGACGATGCCCAGCGTCACCGTCTGGCCGACGCCGAAGGGATTGCCGATCGCGAGCACGACGTCGCCGACGCGCGCGCTGTCGGGCTGGCTGAAAGTGATCGCCGGCAGCTTCGGCAGGTCGATTTTCAGCACGGCGAGATCGGACTCGGGGTCCGTGCCGACCACCTTGGCGTTGATGCGCCGCCCGTCGGCCAGCGCGACCTCGATGCCTTCGGCGGCGTCGACGACGTGGCTGTTGGTGAGGATGTAGCCGGATTCGCTGACGATGACGCCGGAGCCGAGGTTGGTGCTGGGCTGCGCCTGCGCGTCGGGCTGGTCGCCGAAGAAGAAGCGGAACAGCGGATCGTCGCGCAACGGGTGCTGCGGCCGCTTGACGGCCTGGGAGGTGAAAATGTTGACCACCGCGGGCATC
>JAHCLD010000192.1 GCA_026125585.1 Burkholderiales bacterium | reverse complement strand
CGGATGAATTCCGATTTGCCCAAGGTGCTGCATGGCCTCGCCGGCAGACCGCTGCTGGCCCACGTCATCGCCACTGCGCGCGAACTGGCGGCCGAGCGGATCTGTGTCGTGCACGGCCACGGCGGAGACCAGGTGCGCGCCGCCGTTTCCGGCGACGACCTGGTGTTCGCGCTGCAGGAACCGCAGCTCGGCACCGGGCACGCGCTGCAGCAGGCGCTGCCGCAGCTGACGCCGGCACCGCTGACGCTGGTGCTTTACGGGGACGTGCCGCTGGTGCGCGCCGGCACGCTGCGCGACCTGCTGGAAGCCGCCGGCAAGGGCATCGCGGTGCTGACCGCGGAACCGGCCGATCCGGCCGGCTACGGCCGCATTCTGCGCGACAGGGCGAAGCGCGTTACCGGCATCGTCGAGCAGAAGGATGCCACCGCCGCGCAGCGGAAAATCCGCGAAATCAACACCGGCATCATGGCGCTGCCGACCGCGAAACTGAAGCAGTGGCTGCCGAAGCTGCGCAACAGGAACGCGCAGCAGGAGTACTACCTGACCGACGTCGTCGCGCTGGCGGTGAAGGACCGCGTGCCGGTCACCGGGGTCAAAGCGCCCGATGCCACGGAAACCGAAGGCGTCAACGACCGCCTGCAACTGGCGCGGATGGAGCGCGAGTATCAGATGCGGCAGGCGAACCGGCTGCTGGAGGCCGGCGTCACGCTGGCCGACCCTGCCCGTTTCGACCTGCGCGGCACCCTGGGCTGCGGCCGCGACGTGCGCATCGATGTCAACTGCGTGTTCGAGGGGACGGTGGAACTGGCCGACGGCGTCAGCATCGGCGCCAACTGCGTCGTGAAGGACGTTGCCATCGGTCCCGGCACCCGCATCGAGGCTTTCTGCCATCTCGACGGCGCGCAGGTCGGCGGCGACTGCCGCATCGGCCCTTACGCGCGCATCCGGCCCGGCACGCAGCTCGCCGACGAGGTGCACATCGGCAACTTCGTCGAGGTCAAGGCCAGTGCAATGGGCGAGGCTTCGAAAGCCAACCACCTCGCCTATGTCGGCGATTCCACGGTCGGCCGCAACGTCAACATCGGCGCCGGCACCATCACCTGCAACTACGACGGCGCCAGCAAGCACCGCACGGTGATCGAGGACGATGTGCATATCGGTTCCGACGTGCAGCTGGTGGCGCCGGTGCGCGTCGCGCGCGGCAGCACGGTCGGCGCCGGCACGACGGTGTGGAAGGACACGCCGGCCGGCGGCCTGGTGCTCAATCCGAAAAGCCAGGAGCACCGCGCCGGCTGGCAGCGGCCGCGCAAGGCGCCGAAATCATCCTGAACGGGAGTCCCTGAGAACATGTGCGGCATCGTCGGTGCCATCGCCCAGCGCGATGTCGTGCCCATCCTGATCGAAGGCCTGAAACGCCTCGAGTACCGCGGTTACGATTCGGCCGGCATCGCGATCAACGACGGCACGCTGAAACGGCTGCGCAGCACCGGCCGCGTCGCCGAACTCGAGCGCATGGCGCAGACCGCCGGGGTCGGCGGCCCGCTGGGCATCGCCCATACGCGCTGGGCCACCCACGGCGTGCCTTCCGAGCGCAATGCCCATCCCCATGTCTCGGGGACGATCTCGGTGGTGCACAACGGGATCATTGAAAACCACGACGAGATCCGCGACCGCCTGCGCGCCGCAGGGTACGAGTTTCTCTCCGATACCGATACCGAGGTCATCGCCCATCTGGTGCACGAACACCGCAAGTCAACGGCCAGCCTGTTCGAGGCCGTGCGGCACAGCCTGCGCGAACTGGTCGGCGCCTACGCGGTCGCGGTGATCGATGAGGCCGACACCGGGCATGTCGTCGTCGCGCGCATGGGGGCGCCGCTGCTGCTGGGACTGGGCGAGGGCGAGAATTTTGCGGCCTCCGACGCTTCCGCGCTGGTGCAGGTGACCCCGCGCATCGTCTATCTCGAGGAAGGCGACTGCGCCGAACTGTCGCGCGACCGCATCCGCATCGTCGATGCCGCCGGGCATCCGGCGGACCGGCCCGAACAGCGCTCGCAGCTGACGGCGGAAGCCGTCGAACTCGGTCCCTACCGGCACTACATGCAGAAGGAAATCTTCGAACAGCCGATGGCGGTGGCCAACACGCTGGAGATGGTGACCAATGCCAGTGCCGTCGCGCCCCAGCTTTTCGGTGCCGGCGCAGATAAAATATTCAATAAAATCAATGGGTTAGTGATACTGGCTTGCGGCACCAGCTATCACGCAGGGATGGTGGCGCGGTACTGGATCGAAGCGCTTGCGGGACTGCCCTGCGCCGTCGAGATCGCCAGCGAGTACCGTTACCGCGAGCCTTACAACGATCCCGATACGCTGGTGGTCACGATTTCCCAGTCGGGCGAGACCGCCGATACGCTGGCGGCGCTGCAGTACGCCAAGCTGCGCGGCCACCGCCACAGCCTGTCGATTTGCAACGTGCCGGAGTCCGCGCTGGTGCGGGCCTCCGATCTGCGCTTCCTGACGCGTGCCGGTCCCGAGATCGGCGTGGCCTCGACCAAGGCCTTCACGACCCAGCTTGCGGCGCTGGTGCTGCTGGCGATGGCCCTGGCCAAGCAGCGCGGGCGCCTGCCTTCGGCGCGTGAGGGCGAACTGCTGCATGCCTTGCGCCATCTGCCCTCGGCACTGAGCCACGTGCTGCAGGTGGAACCGGCGATTGCGGCCTGGGCGGCGCTGTTCGCGCGCAAGGAACACATGCTGTTCCTGGGCCGGGGCATCCACTATCCGATCGCCATGGAAGGCGCGCTGAAGCTGAAGGAGATTTCCTACATTCATGCCGAGGCCTATGCCGCCGGCGAACTGAAACACGGCCCGCTGGCGCTGGTGGACCGCGACATGCCGGTGGTCGCCGTGGCGCCGCGCGATGCGCTGCTCGAAAAACTGAAATCCAACCTGCAGGAAGTGCGCGCCCGCGGCGGCGAGCTGTATGTGCTGGCGGACCAGGACACCCGCCTGCAAAACGGCGACGGCGTCCATGTGATCCAGATGCCCGACCACGCCGGCCTGCTGTCGCCGATCCTGCATACCGTGCCCTTGCAGTTGCTGGCCTACCACACGGCCCTGCACCGCGGCACCGACGTCGATAAGCCGCGCAATCTGGCGAAGTCCGTGACGGTCGAGTAAATCCGCGCCCGCGCCGCCACTGCCGCCACCTGACGATCTAGCCGCCGCGCCGCGGCTTGCGTCCGGCGCGCGCGGCCAGCGGATCGTAGGCCCACTGTGGCAGCACGTGCATCAATCGCGCGATCACCGCCATCTGCCAGGGCAGCACCGCATGGGTTTTCCGCGCATCGATGATGCCGGCGATTTTCTGCGCCGCCGTTTCCGCCGTCATCATGAAGGGCATGCGGTAGGGATTGACCGCGGTCATCGCCGTGGCGATGTAGCCAGGGCAGATCGTGATCACGGTGACGCCGCTGCCGCGCAGTTCCACGCGCAGGCTTTCAAGGTAATTGATCGCCGCAGCCTTGGATGCCGAGTAGGCGCCCGCGCCGGGAATGCCGCGGTATCCGGCAACACTGGCGATGCCGACCAGCACGCCGTGGCCGCGTTCGCGCATGGCCGCGACATGGGGCTGGAAGCTGTGCACCAGGCCGAGGACGTTGGTGTCGAACACATCGCGGAAGGCCGATTCATCCCCCGCTTCTTCGGTCAGCGTGCCGACACTGACGCCGGCGTTGGCGATGACGATGTCCGGCAGGCCGTGCCGTGCGGCAATGGCCGCCGCTGCATCGCGCATGGCGGCGGCATCACGCACGTCGGCGGCATGCGTCGAGCAAAGTCCCGGATACTCGAGCGCCAGCCGTTCCAGGGCCGCGGCACGGCGGGCAAGCAGGGCGACCGGAATTCCGCGACCGGCGTAGCAATGTGCCAGTGCGGCGCCCAGCCCGTCGGAGGCGCCGGTGACAAGGACTGCGCCATGCGGACGGGCCGGCATGCGTGATGGTTTTCCGGTTCAGCGCAGGCCGGCTTCGCTGCGCACCTTCTGCACCAGGCCGTCGACGATGGCAACCATGCCGTTCAGCGATTCGGCCATGTTGCCGGAAGTCAGGTAGCGGCCATTGACCACCAGCGAAGGCGTGCCCGAAATCTGGTAGGCCCGGGTCAGCTTCGCCGCCTCTTCCACCTTGCGCTGCACTTCCGGCGAGTTGTAGG
>JAHCLD010000191.1 GCA_026125585.1 Burkholderiales bacterium | reverse complement strand
CTTCAGGCGCACGCACTTGCCGTCCTTCAAATCGATGGCGGGAATGATCAGCATGGGGATAAGCGTATTGCGGAGCGGATTGTGAAACGGGATTGTGAAACGGTTTGGTCGAAAGGGGCGACGGGTAAACCGGATCAGGCAGTCATGATCGGAAGCATTGACGTGAACCGATGATACACCAGCCGCGGCGCGTTCAGGCCGCTTTCAGGCAAACGGCTGCCAGGCCACGAAATTCGCCAGCAGGCGCAGTCCGGCAGCGTGGCTTTTCTCGGGATGGAACTGCACCGCGAACACGTTGCCGCGCGCCGCGGCGCAGGCGAAACGGAAGGGATAGGCGCTCCAGCCGGCGACCAGCGCCGCATCGGCCGGTTCCGGATAATAACTGTGCACGAAATAAAAGCGGCTGCGGTCCGGGATGCCCGCCCACAGTGCATGCGGCACCTGCCCGACCTCGTTCCAGCCCATGTGCGGCACCTTCAGCTTTTCGCCACCGGGGCCGACCATGCGTTCCGCGGGAAAACGCCGCACCCGGCCCGGCAGCAGGCCGAGGCCCGGCGTGTCGCCTTCCTCGCTGTGCTCGAACAGCATCTGCAGGCCGATGCAGATGCCGAGGAAGGGCTTGTCGCGCGCGGCATCGAGCAATGCGCCGCGCAATCCGCGCGCCTCCATCTCGCGCATGCAGTCGGGCATCGCACCCTGCCCCGGAAACACCACGCGCCGCGCCGCGGCGACCTGCGCGGGATCGCCGGTGACGACGACGCTGCAGCCGGGCGCCACGTGCTCGATGGCCTTGGACACCGAACGCAGGTTGCCCATGCCGTAATCGATCACTGCGATGTCGATGGTCATCGTGAAGCGGTCGGCGGATCGTGGAGGAGGCGAAGCGGGAAACGCGCCGCCGCCGCGGAAAACCTTATAGCTTTCCCTTGGTCGACGGCACGCCCTTGACGCGCGGATCGAGTTCCACGGCCATGCGCAGCGCGCGGCCGAAGGCCTTGAACAGCGTCTCCACCTGGTGGTGGGCGTTGACGCCCTTCAGGTTGTCGAGATGCAGCGTGACCGACGCGTGGTTGACGAAGCCCTGGAAAAACTCGCGCACGAGATCGACGTCGAAGTCGCCGACGCGGGCGCGCGTGAACTTGCCGCTCATCTCCAGTCCGGGACGTCCCGACAGGTCGATCACCACGCGCGACAGCGCCTCGTCGAGCGGCACGTAGGCATGCCCGTAGCGACGCACGCCCTTCTTGTCGCCGACCGCCTTCGCGAAGGCCTGGCCCAGCGTGATGCCGATGTCTTCGACCGTGTGGTGCGCGTCGATGTGCAGGTCGCCCTTCGCCTTCACTTCGAGGTCCACCAGGCCGTGACGCGCGATCTGGTCGAGCATGTGGTCGAGAAAGGCCACGCCGCTGGCCAGTTTCGCCTGGCCGCTGCCGTCGAGATCGAGCCTGACGCTGATCTGCGTCTCCTGGGTGTTGCGCGTGACCTGTGCCTTGCGGGTCATGGGAATCGATTCCGCATCAGTAAGTTGTTGATTGCAGAGTATAAACCAATTCGATGCCGGACTCAGCCGGCGCCGGCGATGTCGCGCAGCGCCGCCACCAGTCCGGCGCACTGCTCATCGGTGCCGACGGTGATGCGCATGAACCCGGCGATGCGCTGCGGTTTGCGGAAATGACGGACGATGATGCTGCGTTCGCGCAGTTTCGCCGCGATGTCGCCGCCGTCGCGGCCCGGCAGGCGCGCGAACACGAAGTTCGCCACCGACGGCAGCACCTCGAAACCGAGGCCGCGCAGGTCGCCCACCAGCGTTTCCCGGGTCGCGACGACCTTCAGGCACATCGCCCTGAAGTATTCCTCGTCCTCCATCGCGGCCGCGGCGCCGGCCTGCGCGAAACGGTCGAGCGGGTAGGAATTGAAACTGTCCTTGACCCGGTTCAGCGCCTCGATCAGGTCGGGATGTCCGATGGCGTAGCCCACGCGCAGCCCGGCCAGCGCCCGCGACTTCGACAGGGTGTGGGTCACCAGCAGTTGCGGATAACGCCGCACCAGCGGCACCACCGACTCGCCGCCGAAATCGACATAGGCCTCGTCGACGACCACCACCGAATCGCCGTTCGCGCGCAGCAGGCGCTCGACTTCGGCGACCGGCACGAAACACCCGGTCGGCGCGTTGGGATTGGGAAACACGATGCCGCCGTTCGGCTTCAGATAATCGTCGACGGCGATTTCAAAGCGCGCGTTCAGCGGCACCTGCTCGTAGCCGATGCCGTAGAGCCCGCAGTACACCGGGTAGAAACTGTAGGTGATGTCCGGGAACAGCACCGGCCGTTCGTGCTTGAGCAGGCCGAGGAACACATGCGCCAGCACCTCGTCGGAGCCGTTGCCGACGAACACCTGCGCCGGCGTCACGCCGTGGCGCGCGGCGATCGCCGCGCGCAGGCGGTCGCTGGCCGGGTCCGGATACAGGCGCAGCGTGTCGCCGATCTCGGCGCGCAGCGCCTCCAGCACGCGCCGGCTCGGGCCGTACGGGCTTTCGTTGGTGTTGAGCTTGACCAGGTTGGGCAGCTTCGGTTGCTCCCCCGGCACATAGGGCGTCAGCCCGCGCGCCGTCTCGCTCCAGTAGCGGCTCATCGTCAGCCCTTGCCGCGCAGCCGCAGCGCCGCCGAACGCGCGTGCGCCGGCAGTCCCTCGCCGGTCGCCAGCTCGACCGCGATGCCGCCCAGCTTCTCGGCGCCCTCCGGCGAGACGCGGATCACGCTCGAACGCTTCTGGAAATCGTAGACGCCCAGCGGGGAGGAAAAACGCGCCGTACGGGAGGTCGGCAGCACGTGGTTGGGCCCGGCGCAGTAATCGCCCAGCGCCTCCGAGGTGTAGCGGCCGAGGAAGATCGCGCCGGCATGGCGGATCTTCGGCAGCAGCAGTTGCGCGTCCTCGACCGACAGCTCCAAGTGCTCGGGCGCGATGCGGTTGACCAGCGCGCAGGCCTCGTCGAGGTCGCGCACGAGGATCAGCGCGCCGCGGCCGGCGAGCGAGGACTCGATCACCGCGCGCCGCGGCATCTCCGGCAGCAGCCTGGCGATGCTCGCCGCCACCGCATCGAGGTATTGCGCATCCGGCGCCAGCAGGATCGACTGCGCCAGTTCGTCGTGTTCAGCCTGCGAGAACAGGTCCATCGCCACCCAGTCGGGATCGGTGCTGCCGTCGCAGACGACGAGAATTTCCGAGGGACCCGCGACCATGTCGATGCCGACCACGCCGAACACGCGGCGCTTCGCCGCCGCGACGTAGGCGTTGCCGGGCCCGGTGATCTTGTCGACCTGCGGGATCGTCGCCGTGCCGTAGGCCAGCGCCGCCACCGCCTGCGCGCCGCCGATCGTGAACACGCGGTCGACGCCGCAGATCGCGGCCGCGGCCAGCACGAGGTCGTTTTTTTCGCCGCGCGGCGTCGGCACCGTCATGATCACCTCGCCGACGCCGGCCACTTTCGCCGGCACCGCGTTCATGATCACCGAGGACGGATAGGCCGCCTTGCCGCCGGGCACGTAAAGCCCGGCGCGGTCGAGCGCGGTGATCTGCTGGCCGAGTTCGTTGCCGTCGGCGTCGGTATAGCCCCAGGACGCGGCGCGCTGCTTCTCGTGATATTCGCGCACCCGTGCCGCCGCCGCTTCGAGCGCGGCACGGCGCGCGGCAGGTATGCGCCCGAGCGCCGCCTGCAATTCGGCCTGCGGAATCTCCAGTTCGCCCGGCGATTTTGCGCTGACGCCGTCGAAACGCGCGGTGTACTCCAGCACCGCGGCATCCCCGCGCGCCTGGACGTCGGCCAGTATCGCGGCGACCACGGCGTCGACCTGCGGGTCCTGCGCGGACTCGAAGGCCAGCAGTTCGGCGAGCCGCGCGTCGAAATCGGCCTCGGTGGTGGACAGCCGGCGCATGGTCAGCCCGCCCGGACGGAAACGGCGCGGGCGAAAGCGTCGATCAGCGGCTGGATCCGGGCGCGCTTGACCTTCAGCGCCGCCTGATTGACCACCAGACGCGAACTGATCGGCGCGATTTCCTCCACCGCCACCAGGTCGTTCGCCTTCAGCGTGCCGCCGGTGCTGACGAGATCGACGATGGCATCGGCTAGTCCGACCAGCGGCGCGAGTTCCATCGAGCCGTAGAGCTTGATCAGGTCGACGTGCATGCCCTTCGCCGCGAAGTGCTCGCGCGCGGTCTGCACGTACTTGGTGGCCACTTTCAGCCG
>JAHCLD010000190.1 GCA_026125585.1 Burkholderiales bacterium | reverse complement strand
CCGCCAGTCGCCGGAGACCGTGGCCGAACTGATCGTCAAACAGGCGGCCATCCTCAAATCGGCGGCGCGCCTGGTCAAACCCGGCGGCCGGCTGGTCTACGCCACCTGCAGCCTACTGGCGGAGGAGAACCACGACATCGTCGCGGCCTTCCTCGCCGCGCATCCGGAATTCAGGGCCCTCGATTGCGGCGAACTGCTGCGCCGGCAGGAGATCCGGATCGAATGCGGTGAACACCTGCAACTGTGGCCACAACAGCACGGCACCGACGGATTCTTCGCCGCGGCAATGGAACACATTCCCGGCTGAATCGCGCACGGGGGCCGTGCTAAGATCATTCGCGGCACATCCCCGCTGCCGCGGTGAATCTTTCGAAGCGCATTGATGTCCGCATCCTCCGAATTCCGGGCCCTGCTGCTCGACCTGTGGGCGGACCTGCAGAGCGTCAACGTGCTCTGGCAGGTCGGCGCGCTCGTCATCTGCGTCGCCGCAGGCTGGCTGCTGTCCCGCTCCTACGGCCGCCGGCTGGCCGGCCACGCACCGGCCGATGCCGCCCAGGCACGGGGCATCGGCAACCTGAAACGCCTGATGTTTCCGGTCTCGTCGCTGGTGCTGGTGCTGATCGCCAAGGCCGTGCTGCGCCACTGGCAAAGCACCCACCTGCTCAATGTCGCGGCGGCCCTGCTGCTGGCCATGGCGCTGATCCGGATATCGATCTACGTGATGCGCCACACTTTCGCGCCGAGCGCCTGGCTTCGCGCGTCCGAACGCTGGATCAGCTGGATCGCGTGGATCGGCGTCGCCGTCTACCTGACCGGGCTCTGGCCGTACCTGCGGGAAATCCTGCTCGACATCGGCTTCACGGCGGGCCAGCAGAAGTTTTCGCTGCTGCTCGTGCTGCAGGGCACGCTGTCGATCGTCGCCACGCTGCTCGTCACACTATGGCTGGGCCAGCTGGCCGAATCGCGCCTGATGCGCGCGACCAGCCTGCAGGTCAGCCTGCGGGTGATGTTCGCCAAGCTGGCGCAGATCCTGCTGCTGCTCGCGGCCTTCCTGATCGCGTTGCCGGCCCTGGGCATCGACCTGACCGTGCTCTCGGTCTTCGGCGGCATGCTCGGCGTCGGCATCGGCTTCGGGCTGCAGAAAATCGCCGCCAACTACATCAGCGGCTTCATCATCCTGATGGACCGTTCGGTCAGCCTCGGCGACGTGGTCACCATCGGCGAGCATTCCGGCACGCTGACAAGGATGACCGCCCGCTACGTCGTCGTGCGCAAGGCCGGCGGACTCGAGGCGATCATTCCCAACGAAACCATCATCACCTCGACGGTGGTGAACCATTCCTTCTCCAGCCGCAAGGTCCAGGCGAGCCTGTCGCTGCAGGTCGCCTACGCGACGGACCTCGACGAGGCGCGGCGGATCATGATCGAGTGCGCGGCGGCGCACCCGCGCGTGCTGAAGGATCCGGCGCCGGGCACGCTGATCACCGCCTTCGCCGACAGCGGCATCAATCTCGAACTGGGGGTCTGGGTCGACGATCCGGACAAGGGACTGGGCGGACTGCGCTCCGACCTGTACGGCGCCATCTGGCGCGAATTCCGGAAACGCGGCATCGAAATTCCGTTCCCGCAGCGCGAAATCCGGGTTCTCGGCATGGCCGGAACAGAACCGCCGAACCAAAAATAATCAATAAAAACAATACTTTATTATTTTGTTCCCGCTTTATTTCATGCTCTGGACTACCCCCGGCCGGAGTTCTTCAGTACACTGCCCCCGGTCTGTTCCAACGCGCTGAATAGCGAGGAGTTCAATGTATACAGGGGTTCTGGATTTGCCGTGGTGGGGTTACGTGGTTTATACGCTGGTACTCACCCATATCACAATCGCCGCCGTCACGATTTACCTGCATCGCCATTCAGCGCACCGCGCGCTGGACCTGCATCCGATCCCTGCGCATTTTTTCCGTTTCTGGCTGTGGCTGACGACCGGCATGCTGACCAAGCACTGGACGGCCATCCACCGCAAGCACCACGCCAAGTGCGAGACCGTCGAGGATCCGCACAGCCCGCAGGTCTACGGCATCCGCAAGGTGCTGCTGGAAGGCGCCGAGCTCTACCGCAAGGAAGGCCGCAACCAGGAAACCCTGGAGCGCTACGGCTACGGCACGCCCGACGACTGGCTCGAGCGCAATCTCTACAGCCATGACCGCTGGGGCATCGGCTCGATGCTGGTGATCAACCTCGTCCTGTTCGGTCCGATCGGCCTGACGATCTGGGCCGTGCAAATGGCATGGATTCCCTTCATGGCCGCCGGCATCATCAACGGCGTCGGCCACTACTGGGGCTACCGCAACTTCCAGCCCGAGGACGCCAGCACCAACGTCTTCCCCTGGGGCATCCTGATCGGCGGCGAGGAACTGCACAACAACCACCACGCCTACGCCACGTCGGCCAAGCTGTCGAACCGCTGGTACGAGTTCGACATCGGCTGGCTCTACATCCGCGTTCTCGAAACGATGGGGCTCGCCAAGGTGAAGAAAGTGGCGCCGAAGCTGATGCTCGACAATTCGAAGACCCGCTGCGACCTCGCCACGCTGCAGGCGGTCGCCACCCACCGCTACGAAGTACTGGCGAAATACACGGCCTCGCTGCGCGCGACCTGCGCCGCCGAGCTGCAGACCCTCAAACAGCACGTCATCGGCGTCGATACCGGCAAGCTGAAACGCTGGCTGCACATCGACAAGGCCGCGCTGCCGGCCGCCGAGCAGGAACAGCGCGACGCCGTGATCCGTCACAGCAGCGTGCTGGCCACGATCTACACCATGCGCGACGAGCTTGCGCAGCTGTGGCAGCGCTCGACGGCCTCGAAGGAACAACTGGTCAAGCAGCTCGAGGACTGGTGCCGCCGTGCGGAAGAAAGCGGCATCGAAGCCCTGCAGCAGTTCTCGCGCCAGTTGCGCTGCTACGCATAACCGCTTTTTCGACAATAATTTTCGACAATAAAAAACCCGCCGGAAGGCGGGTTTTTTATTGTCGCTCGCGCGGCACTTACTTGATCTTCGCTTCCTTGTAGGCCACGTGCTTGCGCGCGACGGGATCGAATTTCTTGATCTCCATCTTCTCGGTCATCGTGCGCTTGTTCTTGGTGGTGGTGTAGAAGTGGCCGGTGCCGGCGGTGGATTCGAGCTTGATTTTTTCGCGCATGGTCCTGTCCTCAGATGTTCATGCCCTGCCCGCGCAGGTCGGCGAGCACGACGTCGATGCCTTTGCGGTCGATGGTGCGCAGGCCAGCGGTCGAAACCCGCAGGCTGATCCAGCGGTTTTCGCTCTCGACCCAGAACCGGCGCTTTTGCAGGTTGGGCAGGAAACGCCGCTTCGTCTTGTTGTTGGCATGGGAAACGTTGTTCCCGATCATCGGCTTCTTGCCGGTGACGTCGCAGACCCGAGACATGGCTGTGCTCCGCAAATTCAGAAAAGGGCGGATCATACACTGGAATCCCCCTCCGCCTCAACCCGGACAGCCGATCGCAGCCATTTTCGGGGAAAACAAAAATATCAATAAAAACAAATACTTACAATAATCCGCGTTCGGTGAACGACAGGGCATCGTCGCCGGCGACGACAAAATGATCCAGCACGCGCACGTCGACCAGCGCCAGCGCCTGCTTCAGCGCTGCGGTCAGCGTCTCGTCGGCACGGCTCGGTTCGGCGACGCCGGACGGATGGTTGTGCGCAAAAATCACCGCGGCGGCGTTGTGGTGCAGCGCGCGCTTGACCACCTCCCGCGGATACCCTCAAGTTTTGATGTGTTAAACGCCATACGTGCAAATCTGAACTGCTCGACATTCAAATTGGCGATCAATTTAACAAGGCGAGCCCGATCAATCGGGCGCTTACCCCTAGGGGTCTGAAATAGTGACCTCACCTTCGGATCCATCCACACTTGGTCGCTCACCTGCGGGAACCAGCCTTTTGCCGTCCACGATAATGCCGCTTTACCGCTTCGCTTGTCCTCGACTCGCCTAACAAAAATGCCGACCTGGACAGGCACTTTCCTACTGTTTGGGTGAGATTTCCTTGTCGGCCCTCCAAACAGCAACTGAAACATCTCCCGCAGTTGCCCCCTAGGCCAGGTCCCAAGCCATCTGCTGTTTGTATTGAAGCCTTGCAAGCAGAACAGCGTGAACTGCACGCGGTCCGTAAAATCAGGTGGCAAGCGGGTAACTTTTACCGCATCTTTAAGCTCACTTATCTGCTCATCCCTTGCCTTAATCTGGCC
>JAHCLD010000019.1 GCA_026125585.1 Burkholderiales bacterium | reverse complement strand
GAGTTCGGCGGCTGCGCCGGCAACATCGCCTACACGCTGAAGATGCTCGGCGGCGACGCGCGCATCATGGCCACGGTCGGCGATGATTTCGCGCCCTACGACGACCGCCTGCGCCGCCTCGGCCTGTCCCAGGATCACATCCGCGCGGTGCCCGGCAGCTTCACCGCGCAGGCATTCATCACCACCGATCTCGACGACAACCAGATCACCGCCTTCCACCCGGGCGCGATGAACCATGCGCACGAGAATCACGTCGGCGACGCGGCCAGCGTGAAGCTCGGCATCGTGGCGCCGGACGGCCGCGAGGGCATGATCCAGCACGCGCGGGAATTCCACGAAGCCAGCATTCCCTTCATTTTCGACCCCGGCCAGGGCCTGCCGATGTTCAACGGCGCCGAACTCGGGGAATTCCTGCGGCTTGCGCAATATGTCACGGTCAACGACTACGAGGCGCAGATGCTGCAGGAGCGCACCGGCAAAAAGCTCGAGGAACTGGCGAAACTTGTCAGCGCCGTCGTGGTCACACTCGGTGCAAAGGGCGCGGTGGTGCACACCGGCGGTAAACAGATTGAAATTCCGAGCGTTAAACCGGAGGCGGTGCTCGATCCGACCGGATGCGGCGACGCGTTCCGGGCGGGCCTGCTGTACGGCCTGGCCAGCGGCACCGACTGGGCGCTGACGGGCCGGCTGGCGTCGCTGATGGGGGCGCTGAAAATCGCCCGGCGCGGCGGGCAGAACCACCGCTTCGAACGCGACGAGGTGGCGGAGCGTTTCCGCGAGGCCTTCGGCATGAAGCTGTGGTAACGGGAGACATCATCATGAACGGAATGAGAATGAAACAGATGGCCGCGGCGCTGCTCGCGCTGGCGGTGCTGGGCGGATGCGCGCAGGGCCTCGGCGGCGGCAGCTACACCCGCGACGAAGCGCGGCGCGAGCAGAACGTGCGCATGGGCATGGTCGAAAGCGTGCGTCCGGTGCAGATCGAAGGCACGCGCAGCGGCGTCGGTCCCGCGGCGGGTGCCATCGTCGGCGGCATTGCCGGCAGCACCGTCGGCGGCGGGCGCGGTTCGGCAGCCGCCGCGGTGCTGGGCGGCGTCGCCGGCGGCGTTGCCGGGCAGGCGATCGAACAGGGCACGACGCGGCGCAACGGCGTCGAAATCACCGTCAAGCTCGACAGCGGCGCGCTGGTGGCGATCGTGCAGGAGGCCGATGAGACCTTCAAGCCCGGCGAGCGCGTGCGCATCCTGTCCGACGGCCGCACCTCGCGCGTCACGCACTGATTTCACGGGCCGCGGCGCGGCGGCCCGTCACCGGTTTTTAATACCCGCTTAACCGCGCTGTAACAGGCCCGCCCTAGCATGCACTCCGTCGAACCGATGATGACGGAGGCGGACCCGTGCTGGAACACACCCTTGGACAAACCGAGCCGCGGGAGCGGACCGCGCCCGAACTCGCGCTGTCGTTCGCGCGCACGCCGGCCGAAGTCATGGAGGCGCAGCGCCTGCGCTACATGGTATTCGCCGGGGAACTCGGCGCAAAAATGCCCGCGGCGGCCGGCATCGACAGCGATTTCTACGATCCGCACTGCGAGCACCTGCTGGTGCGCGACACCGGCAGCGGCGAAGTGGTGGGCACCTACCGCCTGCTGCCCGGGCCGCGGGCGCAGCGGCTGGGCAGTTTTTACGCCGACGGCGAATTCGACCTGACGCGGCTGCGGCACCTGCGCGAGGCCACCGTGGAAATCGGCCGCTCCTGCGTGCACCCAGATTATCGCAGCGGCGCGACGATTGCGCGGCTGTGGTCCGGTCTCATCGGCTATGCCGCGCAGCACGTTTATCGTTATCTGCTGGGCTGCGCTTGGCTGGGCTGGCCCGTGGGCGGGCATGCCGCGGCCGCGGTCTACCGCAGCCTTGTCCGCGAACATCTCTCGCCGGTCGAGTACCGCGTGTTTCCGCGCTGCGAGCTGCCGCTGGATGCCTTGGGGCGGGATGCCGGGGCGCCGCCGCCGCCGCTGGTCAGGGCCTATGTCCGGATTGGCGCCTGGATCTGCGGAGCGCCCGCCTGGGATCCCGATTTCAACACCGCGGACCTGCTGATGCTGCTGCCGCTGTCGCGGATGAACGCGCGTTATGCGCGGCATTTCATGCGCGGCTGATGGCCGGCGCGCTGCGCGCCCCTATAATGGCCGCCATGAGCGGCCGGGGCACCACCACATCGCTGGCGATGCGCGGCATGCGCCTCTTGCGCATCACGCTGCATCTTCTGCGCGGCCTGTGGACCGCGGCCGTGCATTTCCCGTTTTATCCGGCGTCTCGCCGGCGCCAGGCCGTGCGCGGCTGGTCGCGCAAGCTGCTGCGGATCCTCGGTGTGCGGCTGCACGTCGAGGGGGAATTGCCGGCCGGAAACACCGGCCCGGTGATGCTGGTGGCCAACCACGTGTCCTGGCTGGACATTTTCGTGATCAATGCCGCGCTGCCGGTGCGGTTTGTCGCGAAATCGGAAATCCGCGCCTGGCCCGCGATCGGCTGGCTCAGCGCGCGCACCGGCACGCTGTTCCTCGAGCGGGCGAGGCGCCGCGACACGGCGCGCGTCAACCGCGAGATCGCCGCCGCGATGACCGGCGGCGACGTGGTCGCGGTGTTTCCGGAGGGCACGACCACCGACGGTTCGCGGGTGCTGCGTTTCCACGGGGCATTGCTGCAGCCGGCACTGATCGCCGGCGCCCGGGTGCATCCGGCGGCGCTGCGCTTCGAACACGGCGACGGCTCCCTGTGCACGGCGGCGGCCTACGACGGCGACAAGTCGCTGTGGCAGACGCTGCTCGCGATCGTCGCGCAGCCCGCGGTGCATGCGCGGCTGTGGTTCCTGGCGCCGCTGTCTTCCGCGGCCGGCCATCGCCGCGAGCTGGCCGCGGCGGCGCAGCAGCTCATTGCGGATCGCCTGAAGCCCTGACGCCCTCGCAGCCGCACTGGAAAACGCGGCGGTCCTCCAGCCGCACGGCGGTCAGGCGCCGTCCCCAGACGCAGCCCGAATCCAGGCCGAGCAGGTCCGGCCGCAGCGTCAGCCCCAGCGCGGCCCAGTGGCCGAACAGCACCGGGGTGCCGCGGCTCGCGCGCTGCGGGATGTCGAACCATGGCAGATAACCCGCGGGCGCATCCGCGGGCGCGGTCTTGTGGCTGAATTCCATGACGCCTTCCGGCGTGCACACCCGCAGCCGTGTCATCGCGTTGACGATCACCCGCAGGCGGTCGTAACCGGAAAGGTCGTCCTGCCACTGCGCCGGCGTGTTGCCGTACATCCGCGCCAGGAATTCGCCGTGATCCGGGCCCTGCAGCGCCGCCTCGACTTCCCCGGCCAGGGCGATCGCCTGCGCGATGCTCCACTGCGGCAGCAGGCCGGCGTGCACCATCGCGTAACCGTCATCCGCATGCATCAGACGCTGGCGGCGCAGCCAGCCGAGCAGCTCCTCGCGGTCGGGAGCGGCGAGTATCCCGTCCAGCGTGTCGCCGCGGTGCGGCTTGCGCACGCCGGCGGCGACCACCAGCAGATGCAGATCGTGATTGCCGAGCACGCTGATCGCGCGATCGCCGAGACCGCGCAGGAAACGCAGCACTTCCGCCGATTGTGGACCGCGGTTGACGAGGTCGCCGACCAGCCACAGCCGGTCCCGCCCCGGATCAAAGGCCAGGATATCGAGGAGCCGGCGCAACTCGTCGTAACAGCCCTGGATGTCGCCGATGGCATAGGTGCTCATGGGGTGCGGGAAATGGCCATCAACAAAAAGGGCGCAGCATGCTGCGCCCTTCGATTATGCACGAGCCGGTGCTTCCCTATTTGGCGCGGCTCACCAGATATTCGACCGCGGCCTTGATGTCATCGTCGGACAGGGACATGTTGCCGCCCTTCGGCGGCATCGCGCCCTTGCCCTTGATCGCGGTGGTCACCAGCGCGGCATTGCCGGCCTTCAGGCGCGGCGCCCATGCGGCCTTGTCGCCGGTTTTCGGTGCACCGGCAACGCCGGCGGTATGACAGGCCGCGCAGCTCGTGTCGTAGACGCTCTTGCCTTTGCCGGCGGCATCGCCAGCCGGTGCCGCTGCGGCGGGCGCTGCGGCCGGTGTCGCCGCCGCAACCACGGGCGCATCCGCCGCCGGCGGTGGTGGCGCATTGGGATCGACGACGACTTCGCCGACGGGTTTCAGGCGTTTCGCCACGGCTTCCTCCGCCGCGGCACTGTCCGCCGCTGCGGGTTTTCCGCTGGTCGCGATCTGCGCCAGCATGACGATGATCAGGACGGGAACAATGAACGCCAGCAGGACGACAATGATCAGCTGCTTGGGTGTCTTGATCGGGGAATTGTGCTCGGGAATGTGGTTGTCGCTCATGGCGAGTGCCTGATTTCGGGGGGAGGTGCGGGAAAACGCAAATTATATCGGCATTGGCATACCCGGTAAAACCCGCCACAGGGGGGACATGCTAGAATGCCGGCCGCAACGCGCCCGTAGCTCAGCTGGATAGAGTACTGCCCTCCGAAGGCAGGGGTCGGACGTTCGAATCGTCTCGGGCGCGCCAAATTCCGTATCCCGCACGCCAGTCCATGCCGACATGCCCCTGCCCGCCGCCTGCGATGTCCTGATCGTCGGCGGCGGCCACAACGGCCTGACCTGCGCCTGTTACCTGGCGGCGGCCGGACTCAAGGTGCGCGTGCTCGAGCGCCGCGGGGTGGTCGGCGGCGCCGCGGTGACCGAAGAATTCCATCCCGGATTCCGCAACTCCACGGCGAGTTACACCGTTAGCCTGCTCAATCCGCAGGTGATCCGCGACCTGCGGCTGGCCGGACACGGCCTGCGCATCGTCGAGCGGCCGATCTCGAATTTCCTGCCGTTGTCCGACAGCGAGTACCTGAAAATCGGCGGCACGCCGGAAGCAACCCAGGCCGAAGTCGCGCGCTTTTCGAAGAAGGACGCGGCGCGCCTGCCCGGGTACTATGCAATGCTCGAACGCGTCGCCGACGTGCTGCGCGCGCTCGCATTGGAGACGCCGCCCAACGTCGGCGGCGGCGTCGGCGATTTTGTCGCGGCGCTGAAAACCGCGCGGCGTTTCAAGAAACTCGACATGGCGGCGCGCCGCGACGTGCTCGACCTGTTCACCAAAAGCGCCGGCGACCTGCTCGACGCCTGGTTCGAATCGGTGCCGATCAAGGCCGCATTCGGCTTCGATGCCATCGTCGGCAATTTCGCCAGCCCCTATGCGCCGGGCACCGCCTACGTGCTGCTGCACCACGTCTTCGGCGAGGTCAACGGCAAGCGCGGCAGTTGGGGCCATGCTGTCGGCGGCATGGGCGCGATCACCCAGGCCATGGCCGCGGAGGCGCGTGAACGCGGCGTGCAGATCGACACCGGGGCCGAGGTCGCCAGCGTCTGCGTCGATTCGCGCGGCGCGCAGGGCGTGCAACTGAAGGACGGGCGCGTGATCGAGGCGCGCTGCGTGGTGGCCAACGTCGATCCGAAGCGGCTCTACCTGCAACTGGTCGATGCGCCGGCGCTGGATCCGGATTTCCTGCGACGCATCCACGGCTGGAAATGCGGCTCGGCGACCTTTCGCATGAATGTCGCGCTGAGTGAGCTGCCGGATTTCAAATGTCTGCCTGGCACCGCGCCGGCGCAGCATCACCAGTCGGGCATCATCATGGCGCCGTCGCTGCAGTACATGGAACGGGCCTATTTCGACGCGCGAACCTACGGCTGTTCCCGCGCGCCGGTGATCGAGATGCTGATTCCGTCGACGGTGGACGATTCGCTGGCACCGCCGGGGCGGCATGTCGCCAGCCTGTTCTGCCAGCACTTCAGTCCCGAACTGCCGAACGGCCTGTCGTGGGACGACATCCGCGAGGAGGCCGCCGACCACGTGATCGATACCGTGACGCGCCATGCGCCCAACTTCAAGGCGGCGGTGATCGCGCGCAAAATACTCTCGCCGCTGGACCTCGAACGCGAGTTCGGCCTGACCGGCGGCGACATATTCCACGGCGCGCTGACGCTGGACCAGTTGTGGACCGCGCGACCGGTGCTCGGCCACGCCGATTATCGTTCGCCGGTGCGCCGGCTGTACCTCTGCGGCGCCGGCACCCATCCCGGCGGCGGCGTCACCGGCCTGCCGGGGCGCAATGCCGCGCGCGAAATTGTCCGCGATTTCAAGCGCGGCCTGCTCAAGGAGACGAGATCATGAAATGCGTCATGAAAGGCTCTATGAAATGTGCCACGGCGCGACGCCTGTGGCTGGCCGTGATGGTGGCGGTGTGGCTGGCGGGCTGCGGCGGCGACGTGCCGCGCGTCGGCAAGCTGGGCGCGGGCGACGTGGTGCTCGCCTTCGGCGACAGCCTGACCCACGGCACCGGGGCGAAGGCCGAGGAGAGTTACCCGGCGGTCCTCGGCGAGCTGATCGGCCGCACCGTGATCCGCGCCGGCGTGCCCGGCGAACAGACGGCCGGCGGCCTCGCGCGCCTGCCCGAGGTGCTCGACGAACACCGGCCGAAACTGGTCATCGTCTGCCTCGGCGGCAACGACATGCTGCGCAGGGGCACGCCGGCGAACATCGAGGCCAACCTGCGCGAGATCCTCAAGACCATCAAGTCGCGCGGCCTCGATGCCCTGCTGATCGGCGTGCCGACACCGGCGGTGATCACGCGGCCGCCGGAGTTCTACGCGAAGCTGGCGAAGGAGTTTTCGATTCCCTACGAGGGCAACATCGTCACCAGCGTGCTCTACAAATCGGACCTGAAGTCCGATCCCATCCATCCCAATGCCGCGGGATACCGCAAAATGGCCGAAGCGGTGGCCGAACTGCTGCGCGATGCCGGTGCCCTCTGAGCAGGGCTGAGCATGGCCGCCGGAAGACATTCGGCGCGGCGGCTGACCGCCACGATGTGCGGCGCCGAAGTGCTGTCGATGACCGGCTTCGCCGCCTACACCACACTGCTGCCGCAACTGCAGCGCGAGTGGGGGCTGTCGAATTCCGAAGCCGGTGCGGTGAGCGGTTTCCTGTTCGCCGGCTACATGCTGTCAGTGCCGGTGCTGACCAGCCTCACCGACCGCATGGATTCGCGGCGCATCTATCTCGCCGCCTGCATCATCGGCAGCCTCGGTGCGGCGTTTTTCGCGCTGTTCGGCTCCGGGTTCCGGAGCGCGGCCTTCGCCCAGTTCCTGATCGGCGCCGCGCTCGGCGGCACCTACATGCCGGGGCTGAAGGCGCTGACCGATCACCTCGAAGGTGCGGCGCAGTCGCGCGCCACCGCGTTCTACACCGCGAGCTTCGGCGTCGGCTCGACGATTTCGATCCTCGTCGCCGGCAAGATCGGCGCCACCATCGACTGGCAGTGGGCGTTCTGGTTCGGCGCCGCGGGCCCGGTGCTGGCCGGGTTGCTGGTGGTGTTGGCCATGCCGCCGGGCCGCGTGCGCGCGCCAGAACACCATGCCACCGCGCTGCTCGATTTCCGTCCGGTGCTGAAAAACCGCAGGACGCTGCCGTACATCATCGGTTATGCCGCGCACAACTACGAACTGTTCGGCCAGCGCTCGTGGATGGTCGCCTTCCTGGTGTTCTGCGCCGCGCTGCAGCCCGAACACGCGCCGATGGCGCTGTCCGCAGCGACGCTGGCGGCGATGATCAACGTGCTGGGACCCGTGTTCAGCATCACCGGCAACGAGATGGCGATCCGCTTCGGTCGCCAGCGCATCATTTTCCTGTTCATGACGCTGTCCGGCGTCGTCGCCTGCCTGATCGGCTACACGGCGGCCTGGCCCTGGTACATCGTCGTGCTGCTGATGATGGTGCACTATGGCACGATGCTCGGCGACTCCGGTGCGCTGACTTCAGGGGCGGTGGCGAGCACGCCGCCGGAAATGCGCGGCGCGATGATGGCGGTGTATTCCTTCATCGGCTTCAGCACCGCCTTCCTCGCGCCGCTGGTGTTCGGCCTGACGCTGGATCTGGCCGGCGGCAATCAAAGCGTCACGGCCTGGGGGCTGGCTTTCGCCAGCATCGGCATCTTCGGCGTGCTGGCGCCGCTGGCGCGGTGGTGGTACTTGCGTCGCACATAAAAATATCAATAAAAACAAACATTTATGTAGTGCCAGGCCAAGTGAATCGCAGTGCGTGATGTCTGCCTATCGCGGCCCCGTATAGAACTCCGGCCATCGCTCCAGCACTGCCGGCGCGTCGTCCTTGTAGATGTGGCAGGAATTGATCTGGTACGGCTTTTTTGTCACCGGCTTGCCGGCGTTGCGTGCCTCGCGCGCGCGGCCGGTGGCCTGGTAGGCGGTGGTGCCGAGCGGTCCCAGCAGTTCGACAAGATGCGTGCAGCCCAGCACGCCGCCGACGCGTTCGGCGATCGCCTTGCGCCAGCCGGGACCGATGGTCAGGCCGACCAGCTTCTTGAAGTTCACGGTGATGTTGCCGCAGTTCCCGTAGGGGCTGCTGTCGGTGACGGCCTCGACGCCGTGGATTTTCAGGTCGAGGTCGATGGTGAGCCGCAGCCACATGTTGTGCACCGGGTCGCCCGGCTGGCGTTCGCGGCCGCCGTCGCGGCGCGAGTGGACGTAGGTCTTGGTGTCGACGAGATGGCCTTCGATGTCCCACAGGCCGTCCTCGCGTTCGTAGCCGGTGCATTCGACTGCGCGGGTGTGTTTCAGCGTGCGGGGGGCTGGGGCTGGCAACGGCATGAGGCGGGCTCCGGTGATTCGGTTGACGATGGTTCAGTTGTTGATGGAATGGGCGGCGCGGCGATCCGGGAGCCGGGCGAGCAGGGCGTGTTTCTGTGCGGGGGTGTAGCGGTGCCAGTCGCTGATTTCCCGAAGCGTGCGCCAGCAGCCGACGCAGAAGTCGTGACCGGGATCGATCATGCAGATGCGCACGCAGGGCGACTCCACGTCCCGCAGTCCGCCGGTTGCCGGCGCGGTCATGCCGCCTTCGCGCTTATCGCGCGCGCGACGCGCGACAGCGTCGGCCGGCCGAGCACGCCACAGATGTAGTCGCCGGCGGCGATCAGCCGGGTCATGTCGACGCCGGTTTCGATGCCGAGGCCGTCGAGCAGGTAGAGCACGTCCTCGGTCGCGACATTGCCGGTGGCGCCCCTGGCGTAGGGGCAGCCGCCGAGCCCGGACACCGAGCTGTCGAAGGTGGCGACGCCGCACTCCAGCGCGGCGTAGATGTTGGTCAGCGCCTGGCCGTAGGTGTCGTGGAAATGGCCGGCGAGGCGTTCGATGGCGATGTGTCCTGCCACGGCTTCGATGACGGCGCGCGTCTTGCCGGCGGTGCCGGTGCCGATGGTGTCGCAGACGGTGATTTCGTAGCAGCCCATGGCATCCAGCGCCTTCGCCACATGCACCACGGCGGCCGGATCGACTTCGCCTTCATAGGGGCAGCCGAGGCAGACCGAAATGTCGCCGCGCACCCGGATGCCTTTCGCGATCGCGGCCTGCGCGACTTCCGCGAAGCGGGCGAGGCCTTCGTCGATCGTGCAGTTGGTGTTGCGCTTCGAGAAGCTCTCGGTGGCGGCGCCGAACACCACGACTTCCTCCGCGCTGGCGGCGATGGCGGCGTCGAGGCCCTTCATGTTCGGCACCAGCACCGGATAGGTCACGCCGGGCTTGCGGCGGATGCCGGCCATGACCTCGGCGTTGTCCGCCATCTGCGGCACCCACTTCGGCGAGACGAAGGCGGTGGCCTCGATCAGCGTCAGGCCGGCATCCTGCAGCCGGTGGATCAGTTCGATCTTGGCGGCGGCCGGCACCGGAGTGGCTTCGTTCTGCAGTCCGTCGCGCGGGCCGACTTCGAACAGGCGGACTTTTTTCGGCAAGGTCATGGCGGCGGTCTCCTGCGGCGGCCCGGAGCTAGCGTTTCTTCGCGGGCTTCTTCACCGCGGTTTTCGCTTTTGGCGCATCGGTCCATTTCGGCTTGCGTTTTTCGAGGAAGGCGCCGAGTCCTTCCTGGGCTTCCGGCGTCGCGCGGATCTCGGCGATGCCTTCGGCGGTTTTTTTGACGATGTCCGGGCCGATCAGGCTGTGCGCGCTCAGCGGGATCATCTGCTTGACCGCCTGCATCGCCTTCGGGCCGCTGCTGTAGAGCTGGCCGAGCATTTCGCCGACGCGGGTGGCCAGTTCCTCTTCCTCGACCAGGTCGTGCACCAGGCCGATGCGCCAGGCTTCCGCGCAGTCGAATGCCTCGCCCGAGAGCATGTAGCGGCGCGCATGCCGCTGGCCGATCGCGGCGATCACGTAGGGGCTGATCATCGACGGGATGATGCCGATCTTGACCTCGGACAGGCGGAAGGTCGCGGTGCGCGCGGCAATCGCGATGTCGCAGGCGGAAACGATGCCGCAGCCGCCGCCGCGCACGGCGCCGTGCACCGCGGCGACGGTCGGCTTGTTCAGCGTGTAGAGCAGGTGGAACATGCGCGCCGATTCGGCGGCGTTTTTCCGGTTCTGCGCCGGGGTGAATTTTGCGCTGGCGCGCATGTGGCCGATGTCCGCGCCGGCGCAGAAGCTCTTGCCGGCGCCGGCGATGACCACCGCGCGGACATCATCCTCGCCGTGGATGGATTCCAGTGCCGCGGTCAGTTCGCCGACCATTCCGGGATCGAACGCGTTGTGGACCTCCGGGCGATTGAGGGTCAGCGTCACGTTGCCGAAATCGTCGCTCGATCGCAGCACGCGGGTGCCGGTGGTTTTGCTCATGATGATGGATTCCTTCAGACGGACTGTGGGGACTTTCAGCGCAGCAGCAGGGCCGGGCGGCCGGCGCGGAGAAGGCCGTGCTGGAACGTTGCTGCCGTGTTGCCGCATTGAAGTATAAGCGCAGGCCGGAGGCATGGTGCTGTGCGTCCATGGTACGGATATGCGGGCATGGCGGAACCACTCACCCTTACCATTTGCCTTTGGCCAGCCATTGCTCGATCTGGTCCAGCCGGTCCGATCCCCAGAACGGTTCGCCGTCGACGACGATGTACGGCGAGCCGAACACGCCGCGTTCGATGGCCGCGTCGACTTCGGTCTTGAGCCGCTCCTTGACTGCGGCATCGTTGATCGCCTGCAGCACGGCGTCCTTGTCGTGGCCGAGTTTCGCGGCGACGTTGGCCGTCACTTCGGGACTGGAAATGTCGCGGTCTTCGGCAAAGTAGGCGCGATAAAGCGCCTGTGCCAGCGATTTGGCGGCGGCAGGATCGCGGTCGTGCAGCCAATAATAGGCGCGACAGGGCGCGGTCGATGACACCGGAAACCTGCCCGGCATTTTGAAGGGCACGCCGAACCAGCGCGCCGAGCGCGTCAGATCGTGCAGCGCATAGCTGCCCTTCATCGGGATGGTGGTCAGCGGCTGCTGGCCGGTGACCTTGAACATGGCGCCAAGCAGCACCGGCCGCCAGGTCACACCGCGGTTGTATTTCGCGGCGAGGCCGTCGATCCTGGCTGCGGCGAAATAGCCGTAGGGTGAGGAAAAATCGAAGTAGAAGTCGATGGCCTGGGGCATCGGGTATCCTTGCTGGCAGAGGGTTATCGTTTACGGAATGGTTTATAAGTTATTGATTATAAAAGATTTTATTTTTACATTTACGTAAACGTAATAATTGCTGCAGCGCCTATGCCGGTTGTGCCCTGCCAGCATCCGATTCCGCCAGCAGGCGCTGGCACTGGGTGGCGAAAAAGTTGATTTCGTTGAGCATGATTTCGACATCCTCGCGCTGCTGCTCAAGCTGGGCCCGGCGGCGTTCCAGCTTGACCGCGAATTCCTCGAGCTGGCGGCGTTCATCGTTGGCAAGGTCGTACAATTGGAACAGCTCGCGGATTTCGCTGAGGGAGAATCCCAGGCGCTTGCCGCGCAGCGCAAGCTTGAGGCGGACCCGGTCGCGATGGCTGTAGATGCGGTTGATGCCGTCGCGCGCCGGAGTGACCAGGCCCTGATCTTCGTAGTGCCGCAGCGTGCGGGTGGTGACGCCGAATTCCTGGGCCAGATCGCTGATGGTGTAAGTTTTGCTCATTGTGCCCTGCAATAACGGCGGGTAAGATGATCCAAAAAGCAGTTCACAGTATCATCTCTTTTACGTAAACGTCAATATCGACCGCCACGGTTTCCCTACATTCTCAAGAAGCCGGGCAACAGGAATCCAATTAATGACTGCAAAAGCTACAAAAAAACCGGAGTCCGGGGCACCGGCCATGGACCCCGCGGAAATCGCTCGCCTGTACACGGAAATCGCCCGGAACAGCAGTGCTCTGGTGGCCCGGTACCTGGCGCGCGGTGCCAGCGGTTTGCCGGCGGCCAGCGATGAGCTGGGCATTGCCAAGGCCTTTTTCGAAGCCTGGCAGAAGCTGCTCGCCGATCCGATGCGCATCGCCGAAGTGCAGATGAAGCTGTGGCAGGACTACATGGCGCTGTGGCAGAACTCGATGCTGCGCATGTTCGGCCGGGAGGCCGTGCCGGTGGCGCAGCCGCACAAGGCGGATCGCCGGTTCCGCCACGAGGACTGGGAAAACAATTTCCTGTTCGACTATTTCAAGCAGTCGTACCTGATCGCCGCCAAGCACCTGCACCAGTCGCTGGGCGGGATCGAGGGGCTCGACGAAAAAACCGCGAAAAAAGTCGATTTCTATACCCGCCAGTACATCGACGCGGTGTCGCCGTCGAATTTCCTGCTGACCAATCCCGAGGCGCTGCGGGAGACCCTCAACTCCGGCGGGCAGAACCTGCTGAAGGGACTGAACAACCTGCTCGAGGATCTTTCGCGTGGCGGTGACGGGCAACTGCGCGTGCGCATGACCGACCCCGACGCGTTCCGCCTCGGCGAGAACATCGCCACCACGCCCGGCAAGGTGGTGTTCCAGAACGAGATCATGCAGCTGATCCAGTACTCTCCGCTGACCGATAAGGTGCATGCGACACCGCTGCTGATCATCCCGCCATGGATCAACAAGTTCTACATCCTCGATCTGCGGGAGAACAATTCCTTCGTGCGCTGGGCGGTGGGCCAGGGCCACACGGTGTTCGTGGTTTCCTGGGTGAATCCCGATGAGAAACTGGCGCACAAGCGCTTCGACGACTATCTCACCGAAGGATCGCTGGCGGCGCTCGACGCGGTGCGCGACATCACCGGCGAAGCCCGGGCCAACGTGATCGGTTATTGCCTCGGCGGCACGCTGCTGGCGGCGACGCTGGCCTGGCTGGCCGCGAAAGGGGAGGATCGCGTCAGCAGCGCGACTTTTTTCGTGACCATGATCGATTTCGAGCGGCCGGGCGAACTCGAGGTCTTCATCGACGAGCAGCAGGTCAGCGCGCTGGAACGGAAAATGGAGGAGCGCGGCTACCTCGAAGGCTCCGAGATGGCGACCACCTTCAACATGCTGCGGGCGAACGACCTGATCTGGTCCTTCGTCGTCAGCAACTACCTGCTGGGCAAGGACCCGTTTCCGTTCGACCTGCTCCACTGGAACGGCGATTCGACACGGATGCCGGCGGCGATGCACGGCTTCTACCTGCGCAACATGTACCTGAAAAACCTGCTGCGCGAGCCGGGCGGCATCACGCTGGCCGGCGTTCCGATCGACGTGACCCGGGTGAAGACCCCGGCCTATTTCATTTCCACCGCCGAGGACCACATCGCGCCCTGGCAGTCGACCTATGCCGCAACCCGGCTGCTGCGCGGGCCGATACGCTTCGTGCTCGGCGGCTCGGGCCATATCGCCGGCATCATCAATCCGCCGGCGGCGAACAAGTACGGATACTGGGTCAACGAGGATCTGCCCCGGCGCGCGGACGACTGGCTGGCCGGCGCGAAACAGCAACCGGGTTCCTGGTGGACGGACTGGGCGCGCTGGGTCGCGGGGCATGCCGGCGCCGAAGTGGCGGCGCGCCGGCCGGGCACGAAACGGTACCCTGTGCTCGAGGACGCGCCCGGATCCTATGTCCGGCAGCGCATCGGGTGATCCGCCCATTCAAATTTCACTGAAAAACCGCCATGAATTTCCAGAACCTGCTGCTCGAACAACCCGAAACCGGCGTTTACCTGCTGACCGTCAACCGGCCGCGGGCACTCAATGCGCTGAATGCGGCCACTCTGGCCGAATTGACGCAGGCCATCGCAGCCGTGGTGGCGGATTCCGCGGCGCGGGTGCTGCTGCTGACTGGCGCCGGAGAAAAGGCCTTCGTTGCCGGCGCCGACATCGGCGAAATGCAGTCCCTGACGGCGGCACAGGCGCAGGCGTTCTCGGAAGCCGGCATGCGCGTGATGCATGCGCTGGAAGCGTTGCCGGTGCCGGCGATCGCGCTGGTGCAGGGCTATGCGCTGGGCGGCGGCTGTGAATTGGCGATGGCCTGCGACTGGATCATCGCTGCGGATTCCGCGGTGTTCGGCCAGCCGGAAGTGAATCTCGGCATCCCGCCGGGTTTCGGCGGCACGCAGCGGCTGGCGCGGCTGGTCGGTCGGGCGCGGGCGCTGGAACTGGTGACGACCGCGCGCCAGGTCCGCGCCGATGAAGCACTGGCCATCGGGCTGGTGACCCAGGTGGTGCCCGCGGCGGCATTGCGCGACAGGGGACTCGAACTCGCGCGTACGATCGCAGCCAAGGCACCGGTTGCCGTGCGCCTGGCGAAACAGGCCGTGCATCGCGGCCTGGACGTCGATCTGGGCAATGCCTGCGCGCAGGAGACCGCGGCGTTTGCACTGGCGTTTGCAAGCGCCGACCAGCGCGAAGGCATGCGCGCTTTCCTCGAAAAGCGCAGCGCAAAATTCAGCGGACAATAACCGTCGCACCCGCCGCAATCATGTTGCGGTGCATCAGCGATTGTGCCGCGGATTCAGCACAGAAGTTATAATTACTCATCCCATCGTGGCAGCGATTCAGGCACCATAAGTGCCGGAATTGTCGCGAAAAAAATAGCCCCAAAAAGGTACCGTCATGGACATGAACGAACTCCAGCGCGATCTGGATCCCGAGGAAACCCGCGAGTGGCTGGATGCGCTGAAGTCGGTGCTGGAGCATGAAGGCCCGGATCGCGCCAACTATCTGCTGGGCCGCCTGATCAATGAAGCGCGCCGCTCCGGCGCCTACATTCCGTACAACGCCAACACCGCCTACCTGAACACGATCCCGGCGGAGCGCGAAGAGCGTTCACCGGGCGATTACGAACTCGAACACAGGATCCGTTCGCTGGTGCGCTGGAATGCGATGGCGACCGTGATCCGCGCCAACAAGGAATCCTCGGAACTCGGCGGGCACATCGCCAGCTTCGCGTCGGCGGCCACGCTGTACGACGTCGGCTTCAATCATTTTTTCCGCGCTGCCAACGACAAGTTCCTCGGCGACCTCATCTATGCCCAGGGGCACTCGTCGCCCGGCATTTATGCCAGGGCCTATCTCGAAGGGCGCATCACGGAAGACCAGTTGAACAATTTCCGCCGCGAGGTGGACGGCAAGGGATTGTCTTCCTATCCGCATCCCTGGCTGATGCCGGATTTCTGGCAGTTCCCGACGGTGTCGATGGGGCTGGGGCCGCTGATGGCCATTTATCAGGCGCGTTTCATGCGCTATCTGACGGATCGCGGGCTGGTCGAAAAACAGGGCCGCAAGGTCTGGGCGTTCATGGGCGACGGTGAAATGGACGAGCCGGAGTCGCTGGGCGCGATTTCGCTGGCCGGCCGCGAAAAACTCGACAACCTGATTTTCGTCATCAACTGCAACCTGCAGCGGCTCGACGGACCGGTGCGCGGCAACGGCAAGATCATCCAGGAGCTCGAATCGGATTTCCGCGGCTCGGGCTGGAACGTGATCAAGGTGATCTGGGGCTCGTACTGGGATCCGCTGCTGGCGAAGGACAAGACCGGCATTCTGCTGAAGCGCATGGAAGAGTGCGTGGACGGTGAATACCAAGCCTTCAAGTCGCACGACGGCGCATTCGTGCGCAAGCACTTCTTTGGCAAATATCCGGAACTGGCGGACCTGGTGGCCAGCATGTCCGACGACGAGATCTGGCGCCTGAACCGCGGCGGCCACGATCCGCACAAGATGTACGCGGCCTATGCGGCGGCGATGAAACACACCGGGCAGCCGACGGTGATCCTTGCCAAGACCGTCAAGGGTTACGGCATGGGCGAATCCGGCGAAGGCCAGAACATCACCCACCAGCAGAAAAAAATGGGCACGGCGTCGATCCGCGCCTTCCGCGACCGCTTCAAGGTGCCGATTCCGGACGACAAGCTCGAGGAGATCCCGTTCTACAGGCCGCCGGAAGATTCGCCCGAGATGAAATACCTGCGCAGCCGCATCGAGGCCATGGGCGGCTCGCTGCCGGCGCGCAGGCGCAAGGTCGAGCCGCTGGAAGTGCCGGCGCTGTCGGCTTTCGAGGCGCAGCTGAAAAGCAGCGAGGACCGCGCGTTCTCGACCACGATGGCCTTCGTGCGGATTCTCAACACCATCATCCGCGACAAGAAGATCGGCAAGCGCGTGGTGCCGATCGTGCCCGACGAGTCGCGCACCTTCGGCATGGAAGGCATGTTCCGCCAGCTCGGCATCTATTCGCACGTCGGCCAGCTCTACACGCCGCAAGATGCCGACCAGCTGATGTTCTACAAGGAAGACAGGGGCGGGCAGATCCTGCAGGAAGGCATCAACGAGCCCGGCGCGATGTCGTCGTGGATCGCGGCGGCGACCTCGTACGCCAACAACAACCACATGATGATCCCGTTCTACATCTTCTATTCGATGTTCGGCTTCCAGCGCATCGGCGACCTGGCCTGGGCTGCCGGCGACCTGCGCGCGCGCGGCTTCCTGCTCGGCGGCACCGCCGGCCGCACGACGCTGAACGGCGAGGGCCTGCAGCACGAGGACGGGCACAGCCACATCCTGGCGTCGACGATCCCGAACTGCGTGTCCTACGATCCGACCTTCGCCTATGAAGTCGCGGTGATCATCCAGGACGGCCTGCGCCGCATGTACCAGGAGCAGGAAGACGTCTTCTACTACATCACCGTCATGAACGAGAACTACACGCACCCGGCGATGCCCGAGGGCGTGGAGAAAAGCATCCTCAAGGGCATGTACCTGTTCTCCGAAGGCAAGGCGAAGAAGAGCCAGCCGAAGGTGCAACTGCTCGGCAGCGGCACCATCCTGCGCGAAGTCATCGCCGGCGCCGAACTGCTGGAAAAGGATTTCGGCATCGCCGCCGACATCTGGAGCGTGACCAGCTTCAACGAGCTGCGCCGCGACGGCCTCGACGTCCAGCGCTGGAACCTGCTGCATCCCGACCAGCCGCCGCGCCAGAGCCACATCGAGCAGTGCCTGAAGGACCGCGCCGGCCCGGTGGTCGCGGCGACCGACTACATGAAGCTGTTCGCCGATCAGGTGCGCGCCTTCCTGCCCACCCACAATTTCATCACGCTCGGCACCGACGGTTTCGGCCGTTCCGACACCCGCCGCAAGCTGCGCCAGTTCTTCGAGGTCGACCGCCATTACGTCGCCGTTGCCGCGATGAAGGCGCTGGCCGACCAGGAACTGCTGCCGCGCAAGACCGTCGCCGAAGCGGTGAAAAAATACGGCATCAATCCCGACAAGCCGAACCCGGCAACCGTCTGAGCGAAACAGAGCCATGGCAAACGCAATCGAAGTCAAGGTGCCGGACATCGGCGATTTCA
This sequence comes from Burkholderiales bacterium, assembly GCA_026125585.1. Classification (GTDB taxonomy): domain Bacteria; phylum Pseudomonadota; class Gammaproteobacteria; order Burkholderiales; family SG8-41. The sequence continues at coordinate 5,534 of JAHCLD010000019.1, read as the reverse complement.
AGGACATCCCGGTCATCGAGATCCTGGTGTCCGAGGGCGACGAGGTGTCCGCCGAGGATCCGCTGGTCTCGCTGGAGAGCGACAAGGCGACGATGGATGTTCCTTCGCCCGGCGCCGGCAAGGTGCTGGAACTGGCGGTCTCGGTCGGAGACAAGGTGTCGGAAGGCAGCCTGCTTCTCACCCTGGAGACGGCCGACGCGTCCGATGCGGGCGACGCGCGGGAGGAGCAGGCGGAAGCCGCTTCACCGTCCGGCGACGACGAAAAGCCTGCGGGACGCGACGAGCAATCCTCTGCCCGACCCGCGGCGGGTGAACGCGTGGGCAAGACCGCCGCCGCGGACCCGCGCGAGCCGGCGGGCCTGTCTGCGGAGATGGCGAGGAACCGCGAGGGACGCGGGTCGCCGACCAGCGCGCTGGCCGAGCGCGGCGAGGGACAGAAGGCGCTGTCACACGCGACACCCACCGTGCGACGCTTCGCGCGAGAACTCGGCGTGGACCTCGCCAAGGTCACCGGAACGGGCCGCAAGGGACGCATCCTCAGCGACGACGTCACGCGCTACGTCAAGGAAGCGCTGAGCAGCACTGCCGCCGCGCCCGCCGCCTCGGGGATCGGGATGCCGGAGATGCCGGCGGTGGATTTCTCCAAGTTCGGTCCGGTCGAAACGCGTGCGCTCTCGCGGATCAAGAAGCTCACCGGCACCAACCTGCGCAGGGCCTGGCTGGTCGTCCCGCACGTCACGCAGCACGACGAGGCCGACATCACGGAACTCGAGGCCTTCCGCAAGTCGCAGGCAGAGGATGCGAAGCAGCGCGGCGTGCGCCTGACCATGCTCGCCTTCCTGATCAAGGCATCGGTGGCCGCCTTGAAGCAGTATCCCACCTTCAATGCCTCCCTGGACCCGGCCGGGGAGAATTTGATCATCAAGAACTACTGGCACATCGGCATCGCCGTCGACACCAGTGAGGGCCTGGTCGTGCCGGTGATCCGCGATGCCGATCGCAAGAGCCTGTACGAACTCGCCGCCGAGATGGGCGAGATCTCCGAGCGCGCCCGCTCTCGCAAGCTCAAGCCCGACGACATGCAGGGGGCCTCCTTCACCATCTCCAGCCTCGGCGGCATCGGCGGCACCTTCTTCACCCCGATCGTCAATGCGCCGGAGGTGGCCATCCTCGGCGTATCGCGTTCGTCGATGAAGCCGGTGTGGGACGGCAAGCAGTTCCAGCCACGACTCATGCTGCCGCTGTCGCTGTCCTACGACCACCGCGTGAGAGACGGCGCTGCCGGCGCGCACTTCTGCGCGCACCTCGGCCGCACACTCTCCGACATTCGCCGCCTGCTGCTCTGAGCACAGGCCAGGCCAGGCGCACGGGACGCGGCACTCCACGAACCATCGACGGGAAGCAAGCATGTCCGAAACGACGGAAATCAGGGTCCCCGACATCGGCGACTTCAAGGACGTGGAAGTCATCGAGGTCGCGGTGAAGGCCGGCGATGCGGTGAATGCCGAGGACACGCTGATCTCTCTGGAAAGCGACAAGGCGACCATGGACGTCCCGTCGCCCGTGGCCGGCGTCGTCGCCGAGGTGAAGGTCAAGGTCGGTGACAGGGTGTCGGAAGGCACGGTCATCGCCAGCCTGCAGGCGAAACCCGCCGGCGACGACCGTGGAAGCAGGGGCACTGCCGATGCCGCCTCGGCGGGCGACGCCTCGGGGGCCGTGGACACCACGCCGCCGGCAGCGGCAGCGGCCAGGAAAGCGCCGGTCGCCGCCTCCAACGGTGGCGTGAGTGCGGACGTGGTCGTGCTGGGCGCCGGACCGGGGGGTTACACCGCGGCCTTTCGCGCGGCCGACCTCGGGCTGGACACGGTGCTGGTGGAGCGATACCCGACGCTGGGTGGCGTCTGCCTGAACGTGGGCTGCATTCCCTCCAAGGCACTCCTGCACGCGGCCGAGGTCCTGTCCGCCGCCGAGGAGATGGCCGCTCACGGCATCGAGTTCGGACCGCCCCGCATCGATACGAAGAAACTGGCCGGCTGGAAGTCCGACGTGGTCGGCCGGCTGACCAAGGGCCTGGCGGGCCTCGCGCGCCAGCGCAAGATCCGCGTGGTGCAGGGCACCGGCAAGTTCACCGATGCGAACACCATCGAGGTCACCGGCGACGGCGGGACGCAGCGCATCTCGTTCGCGAAGGCCATCATCGCGGCGGGCTCGCAGCCGGTTCGCATGCCGGGCTTCCCCAACGACGATCCAAGGCTGATGGATTCCACCGACGCGCTGGAACTGGAGGAGATCCCGAAGCGCCTGCTGGTCATCGGCGGCGGCATCATCGGGTTGGAGATGGCGACCGTCTACGACGCCCTGGGCGCCAGGGTCACGGTGGTGGAACTCACCGAGGGGTTGATGCCGGGATGCGACCGCGACCTCGTCAAGCCGCTGGAGAAGCGCATCAGGGCGAAGTACGAGAACATCTACACCGGCACGAAGGTGACCGGCATCGAAGCGTCCGTGGACTGGCTTCGCGTCGGCTTCGAGGGCGGCAAGGCGCCGGCCAGCGACGTCTTCGACCGGGTGCTCGTCGCGGTGGGCCGACGCCCCAACGGCAAGCACATCGGCGCCGAGGCGGCCGGTGTCGAGGTCGACGAACGAGGCTTCATCCCGGTCGACAGCCAGCAGCGCACGAACGTCTCGCACATCTTCGCCATCGGGGACGTGGTCGGCCAGCCGATGCTGGCGCACAAGGCCACCCACGAGGGCAAGGTCGCGGCGGAGGTGTGCGCCGGCCACAAGTCGGCGTTCGACGCGCTCACCGTGCCCTCGGTCGCCTACACCGACCCGGAGGTTGCCTGGATGGGCGTCACCGAGGAGCAGGCCCGTCGCGACGGCATCGAGTACGAGAAGGGTGCGTTTCCCTGGGCGGCGAGCGGTCGGGCGCTGGGCATGGGCCGCGACGAAGGGTTGACCAAGCTGCTGTTCGACAAGAAGACCGGTCGCGTGATCGGAGCCGGCATCGTCGGCCTGCACGCCGGAGACCTCATCACCGAGGCGGTGCTGGCACTGGAGATGGGCGCCGACATGCGCGACATCGGCCTGACCGTGCACCCGCATCCGACCCTGTCGGAGACCGTCTGCTTCGCCGCGGAGATGGCGGAAGGCACCATCACCGATCTGTACGTCCCCAAGAAGAAGTAGCCGTGGGCGGCGCGGTGGAACTCGCCTTCGTCGAAGGCGGCGAGCCTGTTGGCGAAGACGGGACTGCCCCGCTGCTGGTGCTGCACGGCCTGTTCGGCTCGGGCACCAACTGGCGCGCGGTGGCGCGAGCACTCGGTCGCCACCGGCGCGTGCTGCTGGTCGATGCGCGCAACCACGGATCGTCTCCTCACAGCAGCACCATGGACTACCCGGCGATGGCCGGCGACGTCAGGGAACTGATGCGGCGTCAAGGCCTCGCGCGTGCGGCGCTGCTCGGTCACAGCATGGGCGGAAAGACGGCGATGACCCTCGCGCTCGAGTCGCCGGCGCTGGTGGAGCGACTCGTGGTCGTGGACATCGCCCCCACCCGCTCACCCGGCGATCACGCGCCCTTGCTGGCTGCGATGGCCGGGCTGGATCTCTCGCGAGTGCAACGACGCTCGGACGCGGATGCGCTCCTCGCCGATGCCGTCGACAGCCAGGGGCTCAGGGCGTTCCTGTTGCAGAACCTGGTTTCGGACGGCAAGGGATTCCGCTGGCGCCTCAACCTGGCCGCCATCGAGGCTTCCTTGCCCGCCCTGCTCGACTTTCCGGCGCTGCCCGGGCACCGCTTCGAGGGCCCTGCCCTGTTCGTACGCGGCGAGCGCTCGGAGTACCTGCGCGACGCGCACCGCGATGCCCTCGTCAACCGCTTTCCCGCGGCCGAACTGCTGACCGTGCCGCGTGCCGGTCACTGGATTCACTCGGAGAACATGGACGGCTTCCTGGAAGCGGTGGAGCCATTCCTCGCCTAGGAAGGAACTCCCGCGCGACGGCCCGCTCGAAACCGTCGATGGTGGCGACGCCCCCTCGGCGATTCGCTCTCACGCCCACCGGATGTACAGGTCGCCCGCTCGCATGCCGGCACCACCGCGCCGCGACCGCACCACGCCGAAAGGAGGCTCGATTGACCGACACGCGCAGAAGGTTCACCGGCCTCTGGCTCATCGTGCTGCTGAAGGCTGCGCCGGCGCTCGCCATGGACTTCACTCGCTACCCGCTGGCACAGGGCATGAACCCCGGTGACGCGCACGGTGGCATTCGCATCCTGGATTCGGTGGAACTCCCGCGCGCGACACTCGACGGGCTTTCGCTGGTGGAGTTGTCCGGACTCGGCCATGACGCCGACGAGGACCTGCTCTACGCCATCTCGGACCATGGCAACCTGTTCCACCTGCGGCTGTCCATTCAGGAGGAGCGCATCGCCGGCATCGAACTCCTCGCCGCCTACCCGTTGCTCGACGAGCAAGGGCTGCCGCTGAGAGGCAACGCCAGGGACTCCGAGGGCCTGGTCGTGCTCGACGGCAACAACGGACAGCGCGGAGACGCCCGGTTGCTCGTCTCCTTCGAGCGGGCGGCGCGCGTCGTGGTGTACCGTCCCGACGGCACCCTGGTCGAGGATCTCGGTTTGCCACCGGCGCTGCCCAAGGGCAGTTTCGCGTCCGCAAACCGCGCCCTGGAGGCGATTGCAGCCGACGACGACGGCCTCGTCCTGACGGCTCCCGAGACGCCGCTGGCGGGAGCGACGCGGAGCGAGGTGCCGTTGGCTGCCTTCGATGGTCGCGACTGGAGATACCCGCTGCGCGGTGCCGACTCGGCGCTCGTTGCGATGGAGTTGCTGGACGACGGCGCGGTGCTGGTGCTCGAACGCCAGTTCAACGTCCTGCTCTACCGGCTGGCAACCAGCCTGCGGATCACCGCCCCCCTTTCCACCGTCCCCAGCGGGGGCCTGTTGCCGGTCGAGGACGTCGCCGTCATGGACAGCCTCCAGGGCTGGCGGGTGGACAACTTCGAAGGACTCGCGCGCATCGGTGAAAGGCGCTACGTGATGGTCAGCGACAACAACGAGAACCCGTTCCAGCGCACCTTGCTCGTCGTCTTCGATCTGCTCGTCCCCGGCGAAGGCAGGACCTTCTCCGACCTGCCGAAGTTTGAACCGGTTCAAGAAGCCGGCCGCTAGGGTCCACTACACTCGATCATCCTGACGCCAGTCGCGGCGCGTGAAGTGCATCGACGATGACCACCACACTCGAGTTCCTGCCGCCGGCGATCGACACCGATGCCCTGTCCGCGCTGATGCCCATCGGTGCCCTGTCGTCGGCGCAACGGGAAACGCTCACCACCTCCGCCATGGTCTATGACCTGGCGCCGGGCGACACGCTGGACGGCGGCATGGCGGACCTCGGTGAATCGCTGTTCCTGCTGTCCGGAACGCTGGAGATCCACCCCGCCAGCGGCAATGCGCTGCGTCTGCGCGCGGGAGAAGCAGCCGCGTGCTTCGCCCTCTATCCGCTGGCGCGTGCCGG
>JAHCLD010000189.1 GCA_026125585.1 Burkholderiales bacterium | reverse complement strand
GGCGGCGCGAGCAGGGCAGCGCCGGCGGCGGCGGCCGCTTCGACTACGGTTATTTCACCGAGGACATGCTCCGCGACTATGCGCAGAAGGCGGTGCAGCAGGCGCTGGTCAACCTCGATGCGCGCCCCGCCCCGGCCGGCACGATGACCGTGGTGCTGGGGCCGGGCTGGCCCGGCGTGCTGCTGCACGAGGCGGTGGGCCACGGCCTCGAGGGCGATTTCAACCGCAAGGGCACCTCGGCCTTCAGCGGCCGCATCGGCGAGCGCGTCGCGGCGCCGGGCGTCACGGTGGTCGACGACGGCACGCTGGCGCAGCGGCGCGGCTCGCTGAACGTCGATGACGAGGGCAATCCGACGCAGCACAACGTGCTGATCGAGGACGGCGTGCTGCGCGGCTACCTGCAGGACGCGATGAACGCGCGGCTGATGGGGGTGGCACCGACCGGCAACGGCCGGCGCGAATCGTACGCCCATGTGCCGATGCCGCGGATGACCAACACCTACATGCTCAACGGCGGCAGGGACCCCGCGGAGATCATCGCCTCGGTGGACCGCGGCCTGTATGCGGTCAATTTCGGCGGCGGTCAGGTCGACATCACCAGCGGCAAGTTCGTGTTTTCGGCCTCCGAGGCCTGGATGATCGAGGATGGCAAGCTCGCCTACCCGGTCAGGGGCGCGACGCTGATCGGCAACGGCCCCGACGCGCTGACGCGGGTGAGCATGATCGGCAACGACATGCGCCTCGACTCCGGGGTTGGCACCTGCGGCAAGGAAGGCCAGAGCGTGCCGGTGGGCGTCGGCCAGCCGACGCTGCGCATCGACGGGCTGACGGTCGGCGGCACGGCCTAGGCCGGAACCGGTATTCGTTTATAATGCATTGAATTTAATGGAAAGTTGGAACTGCAATGCGGCATCAGACTGACGATCTGCGGATCAAGGAAATCAAGGAACTGACCCCCCCGACGCATCTGCTGAGGGAGTTCCCGCTCAGCGAAAAGGCGGCGGACGTGACCTTCGCGGCGCGCCAGGACATCCATCGCATCCTCCATGGCGCCGACGACCGGTTGCTGGTGATCATGGGGCCGTGCTCGGTGCACGACGTGAAGGCGGCGAAGGAATATGCCGGCAAGTTGCTGGAGGTCAAGAAAAAGCTCGCCGCCGACCTGGTGGTGGTGATGCGGGTGTATTTCGAGAAGCCCCGTACCACGGTGGGCTGGAAGGGGCTGATCAACGATCCGAACCTCGACGGCAGCTTCCGCATCAACGAGGGCCTGAAGATCGCCCGCGAACTGCTGCTGGAGCTCAACGAAAGCGGCATGCCGGTGGGTTGCGAGTTCCTCGACATGATCACGCCGCAGTACATCGCCGACCTGGTGTCCTGGGGCGCGATCGGTGCGCGCACTACCGAGTCGCAGATTCACCGCGAACTGGCCTCGGGCCTGTCCTGCCCGGTCGGGTTCAAGAACGGCACCGACGGCAACATCAAGATCGCCATCGACGCCATCCGCGCGGCGCAGGCGCCGCACCATTTCCTGTCGGTGACCAAGGCCGGTCACTCGGCGATCGTGTCGACCACCGGCAACGAGGACTGCCACGTGATCCTGCGCGGCGGCAAGGCGCCGAATTACGATGCGGCGAGCGTCGATGCCGCGGGCCGCGGCCTGGCCGAGGCCGGCATCCCGGCCCGCATCATGATCGATTTCAGCCACAGCAACAGCAGCAAGAAGCCCGAGAAGCAGGTCGACGTTGCGCAAGATGTCGCGAAACAGGTCGCCGGCGGCGACGACCGCATTTTCGGCGTCATGGTGGAAAGCCATCTCAAGGCGGGCCGCCAGGATCTGGTGCCCGGCAAGCCGCTCGCCTACGGCGTCAGCATCACCGACGGCTGCATCGGCTGGGATGAAAGCCGCGGCGCGCTCGAGGTGCTGGCCGAGGCGGTGCGCAAACGCAGGCTCAAGGCAGTCGCCGCAGACTGAACCTGCATGGACCAGGACGATCCCGCCGCCGCCGTTGATCACGGCAACCTCGCGAAGCTGGAGCGCGTGGGGGCGGGGTCGGACATCGCCGGCGAGATCTACGGCCTGGTCGGCAAGTCGCAGTTCTTCGCCGAGTTTTCGCGCGAGGACATCTCGATACTGTCGGGCTATATGGAGGTCTACCGCGCGCAGCCCGGGGAGATCCTCATCCGCGAGGGTGATCAGGGTGATTTCATGGTGCTGATCGTCGAAGGCGAGGTCGACATCCTGAAAAAAAGCCGCCGCGCCGAGCAGCAGCACATGACCAGTGCCGGCCCGGGCATGACTCTGGGCGAGATGTCGATGATCGACGGCGAGCCGCGGTTTGCGACCTGCATGGCCTCGCAGCCGACCACGTTTGCCGCGCTGACCCGGGACAACATGGCGAAAATCATTCTCGACCATCCGGGACTGGGTTCGAAGATCCTCGTGAAAATGGTCACCATGCTATCGCTGCGGCTGCGCCAGACCAGCGCCCGCCTGCTGCGGGTGATGGACGAGGCGCGCCAGCAGGTCTAGCCCGGCGCTGGGCCGGGCGCCGCCTGGTCGCGCAGCGTTTTCAGCAATCCCGTTGTGCCAGCGGATGGCCGGAGAACTGCCTGTAGGAAATGGGATCGCCGCAAGACAGGCTGCCGCCGTCGGCTGCTTCACAGGCCGGAATCGTGACGAAATCATAAGCCATTGTTTATAAACAACTTATTTGATTTTGCGGTCTATCGCGCACGCAGGCGCGCAAAGGTTTCGACGGCAACGGGCGGGTGTTTCCCGAACCGGCGATGGCTGGCCCGGGCCCTTGTGGTTTTCGCATCCGCCGTCGCTGCGGTGCCGTTGCGGAGCGAGCCGGTCGTGGTCACCGATGACCGCGGCATCGTCGTCCGCCTGCAGCAGCCGGCACGGCGCATCGTCACGCTGACGCCGCACCTGACGGAGCTTGTTTTTGCGGCGGGGGCCGGCAGCCGTCTGGCAGGCGTGGCGCGGTTCAGCAATCATCCCCCGGAAGCGAAGTCACTGCCGGTGGTGAGCGATGCGATGCACACCGATGTCGAGCGCCTGCTCGCGCTGAAACCCGATCTGGTGCTGGCCTGGCGCAGCGGCACGCCTCTTGAGACGGTGGCGAGGATCGAGCGCGCCGGTCTGACCGTGTTTGTTTCCGATGCCGCCAGGCTGGAGGAAGTGGGCCGTGGCATCGAGGCGATCGCCGCGCTGGCCGGAACGCCGGAAACCGGCGCGTCCGCCCGCGCGGCTTTGACCCGCGGACTGGGCGAACTGCGCGCCCGCCGCCACGCGGGCGCGCCGGTGCGCGTGTTCTATGAAATCTGGCCGGCGCCGCTGATGACCGTCAACGGGCGGCACGTGATCAGCGAAATCATTGCCTTGTGCGGCGGCGTCAACGTGTTCGGCGGCCTGCGGCCGCTGACACCGGAGATTTCGCGGGAGGCCCTGCTCGCGGCACGGCCGGAAGTGGCCCTCGGCGGAAGTTCCGCGGAAACGGCGCATGCCTATGCCGCGCGCTGGGCCGCCTTGCCGCCGCCGCTGTCGGCGCTGCCGGCGTACCATGTCGCGCCCGACCTGATCCAGCGCCCGACGCCGCGCCTGCTGGACGGCGCGCGGCTGGTCTGTGCGCATCTCGATGCAGTGCGCGCCGCAAGGGCGGGGCGCTGAGCGGGAAGGCGGTCAGCCGCGATCGCGGCCCTGCTGCCACAACACGTCCCCGCTGCCGCCCGCGCGGTTGCAGGTCCGGGCCAGCACGAACAGCAGGTCCGACAGCCGGTTGAGATACTGCACCGGCAGCGGTCCGATGGCCTCTTCGCCCGCCAGCGCCACCAGCGTGCGTTCGGCGCGGCGGCACACGGTGCGCGCCACGTGCGCCAGCGCGGCGGCACGGGTGCCGCCCGGCAGTACGAATTCGCGCAGGGGCGGCAATTCGCCGTTGAAGGCGCCGATCAGGCCTTCGATGCGCAGCAGATGCATTTCGCCGACCAGCGCATGCCCGGGCAGGCTGAGTTCGCCGCCGAGGTCGAAGAGGTCGTGCTGTATGCCCGTCAGCGCGTCGCACACCGCCTGCGGCAATTCCTCGGCAAGGAGCACGCCGATGGCGCTGTTCAGTTCATCGACATCGCCCATCGCGGCGACGCGCCTGTGATCCTTGCCGACACGGTCGCCGGACGACAGGCCGGTGCTGCCGTCGTCTCCGGTGCGGGTGACGATTTTCGAGAGGCGGTTTGCCATGGGTGCGGTGTCCCGGGATTGCCGGCGGACATTATAGGCGCTGTGCAACCGGAAGCCCGGTGCGCGTCATCGCCGGTCCCCGTTCATTTTTCC
>JAHCLD010000188.1 GCA_026125585.1 Burkholderiales bacterium | reverse complement strand
GCCCTCCTGCTGCAGCCGCGCACGCAGCCTCGCCAGCAATTCCGCGGTTTCGGCGAAGCGTTCGACCAGGATGTCGCGGGCGCCGTCGAGCGCGGCCTTGGCATCCGGCACGTTGATCGCCTCGACACCGTCCTTCGCCGGCTCGACGCGGATGTATTTCGCGGCCTCGGTTTCCGGCTGCAGGCCGGGATCGGCCAGCAGCGCATCGGCCAGCGGCTCCAGGCCCGCCTCGCGCGCGATCTGCGCCTTGGTGCGCCGCTTCGGCTTGTACGGCAGATAGAGGTCCTCCAGCGCCTGCTTGGTCGCCGCCGCCTCGATGGACTTGCGCAGCGCATCGGTCAGCTTGCCCTGCTCGTCGATCGAGGCGATGACCGCGGCGCGGCGCGCCTCCAGTTCGCGCAGGTAGCCCAGCCGCTCCTCCAGCGTGCGCAACTGGGTGTCGTCGAGATTGCCGGTGGCTTCCTTGCGGTAACGCGCGATGAAGGGCACGGTCGCGCCTTCGTCGAGCAGCGCGACGGCCGCGGCAACCTGGCGCGCGGCGACGCCGATCTCGCCGGCGATCAGTCCGTTGATGCGTTGCTGCACGGCCGCCGTGGTGGCTGTGGTGGTGTTGCTCATTCTTCCGTCTGTTCTCCGCCCAGCGCCTTGACCAGGTCGGCCAGCATCAGCGACAGCTCCCCGGTCATCAGCGCAAAATCGATTTCGAAACGCTCGCTCTCGTCGCCCGCTTCCGAGTCGGACTCGCGGCGCAGGATGTCGAGGAACGCAAGCCGCTTGACCTGCAGCTGCTCCGTCAGCACGAAGGAGATGCGGTCGTTCCAGGTCAGGCCCAGCCGCACCACGGTTTTGCCGCCAGCGATGTGGTCGCGGATCTCCCTGCCGTCGAGGCTGTGGCGCGCATAGCGCACCGTCGCCTTGCTGCCGTCGGCCGCGCGCAGTTCGAGGTCCTGGTCGATGGTGAACGTGCCCGGCGCCTCGCCGCCGACCAACCATTCGGCCATCGCCGCGGCCGGCGAGCGCCGGGTTTCCAGCCGCAGCGCGTGGATGTCGTCGTCGGTCCGGCGCAGCGCTTCCATGAACTGCTCGGCCTTAGCGTCGCCTGCGGCATCCACCGCCAGCCAGCGCTGCGCGGTGTCGATCCAGCCGTGGGTGGTGCGCCGGCGCGCCAGCGCGCGCGGCATCAGTTCGTTGGTGACCTGCATCTTCAGGTCGCGCATCTGCTTGCGGCCGACCGGGCGGCCCTGCTGCTCGGCAATCTGCACCGCGCGGTCCTCCGCCTCCTGGCGGATCACCGAGGCCGGCAGCAGCTTCTGCTCGATGGCCAGCGCCAGCAGCCACTGGCGCTGCAACTGGTAGAGAAAACGGCCGTCGTCATGCGGACAGACCCAGCCCGAACTTTCCATCTGGAAACCGCCGCAGGGCTGCAGCGGCTGCTGCGCGAGTTTCTGTTCCAGCGCATCCGCGTCGGCGGACCATTCCGCCGGCAGGCGGTAGACCACGAGATTCTTGAGCCACATGGGAATAGATGAAGGTAAACCGGGAAGACGGCCGGATCGCTGCAAAGCGGTCGATTATACGGACGCACCCTGCCCCGCAACAGCTTGACAGGCGCGCGATTGCCGTTCCATTGCCGGCCGCCGGATGCGCCGGAAACGCCCCGCTCCAGCAAACGGGACGGGCTGCCGCCGCAACCGGTATCATCGCCCCTTCAACGCAACCACATCCCCTTCAATCATGACCAGCGTCAGCTACGAAAACGCCGCAACCGCGGCCCTGTCTTCCTCCGCGCCGCGCATCCTGCAGCAAATGCTCGCCCTCGACGACTTCGAGGACGCCGCCCGGCGCGGCATCCCGCGCCCGATCTTCGGCTACATCAACGGCGGCGCCGAAACCAATGCCTCGCTGCGCGACAACCGCGCGGTCTGGGACGAACTGCAGTTCATCCCGAAAGCGCTAGTCGACACCAGCGCGCGTTCGCTGGCCACGACGCTGATGGGTCAGCAATACGACCTGCCCTTTGGCATTCCGCCGATGGGGGGCACCGCGATGACCTGCGCCGACGGCGACGTCGCGCTCGCGCGCGCCGCGGCCCGCGCCAACATCCCGATGGTGGTCAGCGGCGCCGCGCTGACCTCGCTGGAGCGCGTCAAACAGGAAGGCAAGACCGCCTGGTTCCAGGCCTACCTGCCGGGCGAAGACGACGTGATCCGGAAACTGCTCGAACGCGTCGAGAAGGCCGGCTACAACACGCTGGTGCTGACCGTCGACGTCTCCGTGCTCGCCAACCGCGAGAACAACGTGCGCACCGGCTTCAGCACGCCGCTGCGGCCCTCGCTGCGCCTCGCCTGGGACATGGGTATCCGCCCGCGCTGGGCGCTGTCGATGCTGAAACACACGCTGACCCACGGCATGCCGCATTTCGAGAACATGGGCCCGCGCGTGCCGATGATCTCCGGCCTCAACCGCCAGGCCGGGCGCCGCGACCGGCTGTCCTGGCAACATGTGGAGTTAATGCGCCGGCTGTGGAAAGGCAAGCTCGTGCTGAAGGGTATCCTCGACCCGCAGGACGCCGCGCGTGCACGCGATGCCGGCGTCGACGGCGTGATGGTCTCCAACCACGGCGGCCGCCAGCTCGACGGCGCGGTGAGCCCGCTGCGCATGCTGCCCGGCGTCAAGGCCAATGCCGGCAACATGGCGGTGATGATGGACAGCGGCATCCGCCGCGGCACCGACGTGCTGAAAGCGCTGGCGCTCGGTGCCGACTTCGTCTTCGTCGGCCGCCCCTTCCTTTATGCGATTGCTGTCGGCGCCGAGCACGGCGCGCAGCACGTCATCAACCTGCTGCGCAGCGAACTGATGACCGACATGGCGCTGATCGGCGTGAACTCGCCAAAGGAAATGGAACCGGAACTGCTGCTCGACCGGAAAGCCTATGACTGGCAGGCTGCGAGTGTCAAAAAATAATCAATAAAATCAAATACTTATAAAATACGCATCACCTGCGCCCAACACTCTCCCCCCGTCATTCCGGACGCGCGCAGCGCGAGCCGGAATCCAGTGCAGTGGACGCGAAAACTCCTGGATTCCGGCGTGCGCCGGAATGACGATCAGGTGTTCGGCACATCAGCCATTGACACAATCCCGCAATCAAAAACCTCGCCAAGCCGCGATCAAACCGCCCCGGCCGTCTTCAACTCCGCAACCTGCGCCGCGGAATACCCCAACTCACCCAGAATCAAATCCGTGTGTGCCCCGATCCCCGGTACAGGATCCATCCGCGCCTCGAAGCCTTCGAAGGTCGCCGCCGGCAACAGCGCCGGAATCGCCCCGGCAGGCGTTTCCACTTCCCGCCAGCGATTGCGCGCCTGCAACTGCGGATGATCCCAGACTTGGTCCGGCGTGTTGAGCCGTGAATTGGCGATATCCGCCGCATCCAGCTTCGCCACCACTTCCTCGCTGGTCCACGGCGCAAAGGTGTTCTCGATCAGCGCCACCACCTCGGCCCGCGCCGCAGTGCGCTTGGTGTTGTTGTCGTAACGCGGATCCTTCGCCAGCTCCGGCCGGCCCAGCACCCTGTCGCAGAAGCCCGCCCACTCGCGCTCGTTCTGGATGCCGAACAGCACGTCGCCATCTTTGGTGCGGAAACGCCCGTAGGGCACGATGGTCGCGTGGTCCGGCCCGCTGCGCCGGGGCGCCTTGCCCGAGTAATGCGTGTAATACAGCGGATGCCCCATCCACTCCGCCATGGTCTCGAACATCGTCAGGTCGATGTGCGCGCCCTCGCCCGTGCGCTCGCGCGTGTAGAGCGCCGCGAGAATCGCGGCATAGGCATGCAGCCCCGTGCCGATATCGGTGATCGAAATGCCGACCTTGGCCGGCGATTCCGGCGTTCCGGTCAGCGACAGCACCCCCGCCTCACCCTGCACCAGCAGGTCGTAGGCCTTCTTTTTGGAATACGGTCCGGTCGTGCCGTAGCCCGACACGTCGCAGACGATCAGCCGCGGATGTTTTTTTCGTAACTCGTCCGCCCCCAGCCCCAGCCGCTTCGCCGCCCCCGGCGCCAGGTTCTGCATGAACACGTCCGCCCCGGCGATCAGCTTGGCGAGGATGTTCTTCGCCTCGGGATGCTTCACATCCAGCGTCAGGCTTTCTTTCGAGCGGTTCAGCCAGACGAAATAGGCCGACTGCCCCTTCACCGACTGGTCATAGTCGCGCGCGAAATCACCGACCTTCGGCCGCTCGATCTTGATCACCCGCGCGCCGAGGTCGGCGAGCTGGCGGGAACAGAACGGGGCGGCGACGGCTTGTTCGAGGGCGATGACGGTGATACCGGAAAGGGGGAGTTTCGAGTAACGCATGGAATTATCAACAAAAATAAATGGCCATAAAGATTCCAGAAAATTCG
>JAHCLD010000187.1 GCA_026125585.1 Burkholderiales bacterium | reverse complement strand
GGCGCCTCCCCGGGGGGGGGGGGTGGGGCCGCCCGCGCCGAGCTGGCGCGCTTGTGGCGGACCGCCGCGGCGGCTGACGATGCGCCGCATCGCCGCGGCTGGATCGCCTTCGACGAATACTACCGTGCGCCATTGACCGCCTAATAAAAAATGTCAATAAAATCAAGTACTTATATTTACTGTCTGGCGATGCTCTGCACGATGGCCCCGGCCTCAGCGCAGGACGCCACCTTCGCCATGCGCTCGCTGACGCCGGAGACCGCGTTGCAGGCGGCGCAGGCGGCCCTGAAAAAATGCCGCGATGACGGATACCAGGTTGCCGTCGCGGTCGTCGATCGTGCGGGGCTGACCCAGGTGGTGCTGCGCGACCGCCTTGCCGGTCCGCATACGCTGCGCATGGCGGTGGACAAGGCGTGGTCGGCGGTGACCTTCCGCACCAGCACGGCGAATCTCGACCGCGCGACGCAGCCCGGCATGCCGCAGCACGGCATCCGCCTGCGCCCACGCGTGGCGGCGGTGGCCGGCGGCCTGATGATCGAAGGCGCCGGCGTGCTGCTCGGCGGCATCGGCGTCTCGGGCGCACCCGGCGGCGACCGCGACGACGTCTGCGCCGCGGCCGGCATTGCGGCGATCCGCGACAGCATCGAATTCTGAGCGATCGAAAGAAAACGGAAAAAAGGGACAGCCATGGACACTCCGATGATCGACGACGTGCAGCCCATCCGCTTCTACCGGCCCGATTACCGCATCAAAACGCCGGAGATGCGCTCGCCGGAGTACGTGCAGATGAGCACGGCGGCGGCGATCACGCTGGGATTGATTCCGGGCAGAATGCACCGCACGGCGTGCACGCACTGCCTGAACCTGCTGGTGACCTATCCCGAGGGCTGCCGTGCCAACTGCGCGTACTGCGGCCTGGCGCGCCACCGCGAGGAGGCGCGCGATTACGCCGACCGCAATTTCATCCGCGTCGACTGGCCGACCGCGCGTTACGACGAGGTCATCGAACGGGTCAAGGCGGGTTCGGACAGGGGCCAGTTCGAGCGCATGTGCATTTCGATGATCACGCATCCGGATTCGAACGACGACACCTTCGTGCTGCTCGAGCGCTGGACGCGCGAAGTGCCGCAGGTGCCGGTGTCCATCCTGTCCAACCCGACGACGCTGGAGAAGGACGACCTGCTGCGCATGCGCGAACTCGGCGCCGACATTTTCACGGTGGCGCTGGACGCGGTGACGCCGGGCATTTTCGAGCGCACCCGCGGCAAGGGAGTCGACAGCCCGCACAAGTACGAACACTACTGGCGCGCCATCGAATGGGCCGCTGACGTCTACGGTCCCGAGAAGTTCGGCGCCCACCTGATCTGCGGCATGGGCGAGACCGAGCGCGAGATCCTCGAGGTCGCGCAGCGCATCCGCGGCATGGGCGGCCACAATCACATGTTCGCGTTTTTCCCGGAGCGCGGTTCGCTGATGGAGGACTGGCCGGCGGTCGATCGCGGCCAGTGGCGCCGCGTGCAGCTCGCGCGCTACATCATCGACTACGCGGGCGGCCATTTCCGCGACATGCGTTTCGACGAGGACGGGCGGATCACCGATTTCGGCCTGCCGCAGGCGAAGCTGGAAGCGCTGATCGATGCCGGCACGCCCTTCCGCACCTCCGGCTGCCCCGGCAAGGCCGACGACGTGTCGGCCTGCAACCGGCCCTACGGCGACTCCGGCCCCACCGACATCCTGTCGTTTCCGTTCGCGCTGAAAAAACGCGACATCGCCAAAGTCCGTCGCCAGATCGACGACGAAGACGTCAAGGCGGGGCTGTAAGGCTTCGCGCCGCCGGCCGACCGGTTGCCATGAAAAACATCCGCATTGCCGATGCCGGCGCGCTGAAAAACGAACTGGCGAAGTACAGGAAGGGCAGGAAACTCGACATCCGCCTGTTCAACCAGGTCGCCCGGCTCGCCTGGCTCGGGAAAATCGTGCTGTGCCCGCTCGACCCCGAGGATCCGGAATGCAGGGCCTGGCTGCTGCACCTGCAGCCGCTCGAAGGGCTGGCCGCGGAAATCATCCGCGTCGACGAAGACCTCAACGGCATCCCTTTTGCGTCGCAGATCCACATCCTCGACGCGGAGCAGGGCGCGCATCTGGCCGGCATTTTCCGCGACGGCATGGCGCAGCGCGCGCGCGATCTCGAGTCGCTGGCGCAGCGCGATTTCTATTTCGAAAAATATTTCTCCCCTGAGGGAGAGGAGAAGCCGGATTGAGCGCCGCGCGCCTTCTCGATCTCGGGCTGTTGCGGCCGGAGCGGCTGCATGCGAGTTATGCCGGCATCGCCCGGGCCGCGGAGCCCGACGGCGCGCCGGTACTGCTGTGGGCGCGCGCGGGCGCCCACCTCAGCCTGGGCCAGAGCCAGAGCGCGGCCTGCGAACTGGTGGCGAATCCCGGGGTGCCGGTGCTGCGCCGGCCGCTGGGCGGCGGCATGGTGTGGATCGACGAGCAGCAGTACGTCCATGTCTTCATCGTGCCGCTGCGCCTCGCGCCGCGGCGGCCGGCGGAATGGGCGGCCTGGGGCCTGCGGCCGGCGCTGTCGACCTTCCGGGCCTTCGGCCTCGATGTGGAG
This sequence comes from Burkholderiales bacterium, assembly GCA_026125585.1. Lineage (GTDB taxonomy): Bacteria > Pseudomonadota > Gammaproteobacteria > Burkholderiales > SG8-41. Next base: position 1,804 of record JAHCLD010000187.1, on the reverse strand, counting down.
CGCCGCGGCGAGGACCTGTGGCTGCGTGGCCGCAAGATCGCCGGCAGCGGTTCGGCGACCATCGGCGCCTGCGCGGTATTCGCATCGAGTTTCCTGATGCGTTTTCCGCGCGAGCGCTTTGCCGGCTGCGTGGCCGGTTCCGCCGGGTTCCGCGGCTGGCTGAACGCCGGGCTGGCGGCGACGCTGACCGACTGGTCGTCGCATGCCGCCGTTCCCGCCGAAGCGGGACTGCGCGCGGGGTTCGTCGCCGCGACGGAAGAAGCCTTCGGCTGGAGGCTGCAGGCCGATGCGGTCCGCGGCGACGAGTCCATGGCGATCGTCGAAGCGGAGATCGAGATGCGGGAAGATGACGATGACTGCGGCGCGCGCGCAGTCCCGGGGGGCATCAAGCTCAACCGGGAGTCGCGTCTCGTCGAACAGGAACGGGGCGGGCGCCTGGTGCGCGAACTGGTGGTGCGCGGCATGGTGGCGCGGCGCGCCGTGATGGCGCCGGAACGGGGGGCGGGTTGATGAATGCGGAAAAATTCAGAAAGGGGCGCAGGCGCTGGCTGCGTGATGCCGCGGCTGCGGCCGCCGTCGCCGCGGGCATGATGCAGCTGAGGATGGCGCTGGCCGCGGGTGCGCTGCCGCCGGGCGTGGCGCGATTCAAGGGGGATGTGCGGATCAACGGCAGGCCGGCGGAGCCGGGCCAGCGTGTTGCGCCGGGCGACCTGATCGTCACCGGCCGCGACGCCGAACTGCTGTTCGTGGCCGAACGCGATGCCTTCCTGGTGCGGGCGAACAGCCGCATCGAATTCGGTTCCGCGGCCGCGCGCGGCGCGGCGACGGTGCTGCGCGTGCTGACCGGCGGGCTGCTGTCGGTGTTCGAGTCCGGAGCGCGCCGCGAGATCCGCACCGCCACGGCGACGATCGGCATCCGCGGCACCGGCGTCTACGTCGAGGCCGAGCCGCAGCGCACCTATGCCTGCACCTGTTACGGCGAAGCGGTGCTGACGCCGGTGGATGATCCGGATTCTGCGGAAACGGTGCGGACCCGCTACCACGACGAGCCGCGCTACATCTACGGCAAGGGCATGCCCAACATGATGGAGGCGGCGCCGGTGATCAACCACACCGATGCCGAGCTTTACATGATCGAGGGCTTGGTCGGCCGTTCGCCGCCGTTCGCCGCGGCGCGTTACTGAACGATGGCGCAGCCCACGGTGGCCTCGCGGCTGGAGCGCCGCCTGATCCTGATCAGCAGCGATGAAACCCTCGGGGCGGCGCTGCGCGCGGCCTGCCCCGCGGAGTGGGGCATGGCGCAGTCCGCCGCTGTCGCGGCCCTCGGCGGTTTTGCCGACGTTCTGCAGTACCGCTTTCTGCTGCTCGACCTCGACGATGCGGCATTCGATCCGCTGGAAGTCATCGACACGCTGCGGCGGGAATGGATGCTGAACATCGCCATCGTCTGTCTCGGCGGCGATTCCGCGCTGCGCGACGCGGCGCGCCTTGCGCGTGCCGACCGTTTTTTCGGGCGCGAAGAGGCCGTGGACGTGATGCTGCGCTTCTGCGCCCAGTACGACTGGTAGGAATTCAGCGTTGCGCGGTTCCGGCAAGGCCGCGCAGCGCGGCGGCGACGCGCTTCACGCCGCGCCACAGTTTCGGCAGCAGCCACAGGGCGGCGAGCACGAACAGCGAGAACAGCGCGAGGAACAGCAGCGGGTATTTGAAGGCCATCCACAGGGCGCCCAGCGCCAGCGTGTCCTCGGTGAACGAGGCGAGCCATTTGCTGAAGGGCTCAGGCGAAGTGTTGATCAGCGCGCGA
>JAHCLD010000186.1 GCA_026125585.1 Burkholderiales bacterium | reverse complement strand
CCGAAAAAATGGCTGCTTGCCCTGGTCGCGGTGGCCGCCGCCGGCGGCATCCTGCTGCAGTACCGGACCCTGTTCGGCCGCGAGGCCGGCGTATCCCTGCTGGTGGTCATGCTGGCGCTGAAACTGCTGGAAACCGGCACCCGGCGGGACGGCATGCTGCTCGGTTTCCTGGGCTGTTTCCTGCTGGTGACCAATTTCCTGCATTCACAGACGATCCCGACGGCCCTGTACATGCTGGTCTGCGCCTGGCTGCTGGTCGCCACGCTGATCGTCATGCAATACACCGGAACCTGGCCCGGCTGGCGCCATCCGGTCAAGCGCGCCGGCATACTGATCGCCCAGGCCCTGCCGCTGATGGCCGTGCTGTTCCTGCTCTTCCCGCGGGTCCAGGGCCCGCTCTGGGGACTGCCGCAGGACGCCTATGCCGGACTCAGCGGCCTCTCCGACAACATGAGCCCCGGCAGCCTGAACAGCCTGATCCTGTCGGATTCCGTCGCCTTCCGCGCCGAATTCAGCGACGGCAAGACACCCGATCCCAAGGATCTTTACTGGCGGGGGCCGGTGCTGTGGGACTACGACGGCCGCACCTGGACGGCGCCGAGACTCGTCCAGCGCATCGAGGAATTGCCCGCCGACGGCAGCATCCATTACACGGTGACCCTGGAGCCGCACAACAAGCGCTGGCTGTTTGCCCTCGAATTTCCCGGACAGCACCCGCCGCGCTCGATGGCGACCCGCGACATGCAGCTGCTCAGCTTCACGCCGGTGCGCAGCCGCATGCGCTACGAGATGACCTCCGCCATCGGTGCCGCCTACGGCGCCGACGACGACCAGTCCGTGCTGTCGCGCGCGCTGCGCCTGCCTGCCGGGACCAATCCGAGGACGACGGCCTTTGCCGGGGAACTGCGCGGCAGGCACGGCGACGACCGCAGTCTGGTGGCGGCGGTGCTGAACATGTTCCGCAATGAGAATTTCGTCTACACCCTGTCGCCGCCGCTGCTCGGCGAGCAGCCGGTCGACGAGTTCCTGTTCGACACCCGCCGCGGATTCTGCGAACACTATGCCTCGGCGTTCACCGTGCTGATGCGTGCCGCGGGCATTCCGGCGCGGGTGGTCACGGGTTACCTCGGCGGCGAAATCAACCCGGTCGGCGGATACATCCTGGTGCGCCAGGCCGATGCCCATGCCTGGGTGGAAATCTGGCTGGAAAAAACCGGCTGGGTGCGCGTCGATCCGACCGCCGCGGTATCGCCGGCCAGGGTCGAGCGCGGCATCGCCTCCGCCCTGCCGCGCAGCGACCCGCTGCCGATATTCGTGCGCGGCGACTTCGCAGCGCTGCAGCGCATGCGGCTGACCTGGGATTCGATCACCTACACCTGGAACCAGTGGGTGCTCGGTTACACGCCGGAGCGCCAGCGGCTTTTCCTGAGCCATCTCGGCTTCAGCGAAGCAAGCTGGCAAACCATGTCGGTGATGCTGCTGATCTTTGCCGGAATCGCCGTGCTGTTCGGCGCCGCCCTTGCGCTGCGCGACCTGCGCCGGACCCGCCCGGACGCGGCAAAGGCCGCCTATGACCGGTTCTGCCGCAAACTCGCACGGCGCGGATTGACACGCGCCGCCGCCGAGGGACCCCGGACGTTTGCGCGCCGCGCCGCGCGGCAGCGTCCGGACCTCGCGGCCGCCATCGACGACATCACCGCGCTCTACATCGGCCTGCGCTATGCCGGAGAGGTCCGTCCCGGATCGCTGCGGATGCTAGAACGGCGCTCACGCGCCTTCAAGGCATAAAATATCAATAAAAACAAATACTTATGATATTCAAGCCGGGGGCAGCAGGCCCGTGGGATCAACCGGCTTGCCGAGCAACCTGATCTCGAAATGCAGCTTGACCTGGTCGGCGTCGCTGTCGCCCATCTCGGCGATCTTCTGGCCGCGCGCCACCGACTGCCCCTCCTTCACCAGCAGTTCGCGATTGTGCGCGTAGACGCTGAGATATTTCTCGTTGTGCTTGATGACGATCAGCTTGCCCAGTCCGCGGATGCCGGTGCCGCTGAAAATCACCCGCCCCGACCCTGCGGCCACCACGGGCTGCCCCATTTTCCCGGCGATGCCGATACCCTTGTTCGAAGCGTCGTTGAACGGACTGACGATTTTTCCGCTCACCGGCCAGATCCAGCCGATTTCACCGTCCGCCTGCGGACGATCCTGCGGCGCAGGTTTGGCGGCGACGGCGGGCGGTTCCGGCTTGACGCCCGACATCTGCGCATAGGCCTGGTCCGAATACGGGACGCGCACGCCGCGGGGCTCCGTCCTCGCGCTGCCGGCCGGCGCGCCGCCGCTGCCCAGGGGTTGCGCTTCGACGCCGCCCGGCGGCGTGCGCAGCGGTGAAGCGACGACTCCCGCGGGCGGCGACAGCCGCAACTGCTGACCCACCCGGATGCGCGAAGGCTCGATGCCGTTCCACGCCGCGAGCTCGCGGTAATCCAGGCCGAATTCGAGCGCGATGCTGTAGAGCGTATCGCCGGCCCTGACGGTGTAGAAATCGGGGCGCGGCCGCTCCGGGGCTGGTGCCGCGCGCACCTGGGGTTTCGCTGGCGACTTGGCTTGCTGCGGCGGAAGCCGCTCCGCGACCGGCGCCGGCCGGGTCGCCGTGCAGCCGGCAAGAACCAGCGCCAGTGCGCCATACAGGACCGTGCGGATATCCAGGGCGGAATGGCCCGACAGCCGGCCTCCGGTGCGGTCAGCCGAGGCCGGCAAGCAGCGGCACGAACCGGGCATCTTCCACCTTGCGATCGACATAACCTTGTGCGGTTCTCTCAATGACGTGCAATGCCTGTTTGTCGCGGTTTGTCAGGGGAATCACGAGTCTACCACCCACCGCCAGCTGCTCGCGCAGCGGCTGCGGCACATGGGTTGCTGCTGCTGCGACAACGATTCCGTCGAAAGGTGCCTGCTCCGGCATGCCCAGCTGCCCGTCGGCGTTGCGCACGCGCACGTTGTGCGCCCGCGCATCGCGCAGGTGGCGGCGCGCCTTGGTCAGCAGCGGCGCCAGCCGTTCGATCGAATACACCTCGCGCGCGAGGCGCGACAGCACGGCGGCCTGGTAACCGCAGCCGGTGCCGATTTCCAGGACCTTGCCCGGTGTCACACCGCCGCCGCGCAGCAATTCGAGCATGCGCGCCACGGTGTACGGGCTCGAAATGGTCTGGCCGAAGCCAAGCGGCAGCGCCATGTCTTCGTAGGCCCGGCTTGCCAGCGCTTCGTCGACGAAGATGTGCCGCGGCACCTCGCCCATCGCGCCGAGGATCACCTCGTCGCGTATGCCCTGCGTGCGCAGGCGCTCGACCATGCGCAGGCGCGTGCGCTGCGAGGTCATGCCGATACCCGAATTGGCCGTGCTCATGCGTCCGCCCGCAAGCCGAGCCAGCGCTGCACGGCTTCCATCTGCGCGAACCGCGTCAGGTCCATCTGCAGCGGAGTGACCGATACGACATTCGAGGCCGCCGCATGGAAATCGGTGCCCTCGCCGGCGTCCTGCGCGCTGCCCGCGGCGCCGATCCAGTAGACGGTTTCGCCGCGCGGCGTGGCCGCCTTCACCACCGGTTCCGCCTTGTGCCGCTTGCCGAGCCGGGTGACGCGGATGCCCTGCAACGCCTCGTACGGCACGTCGGGCACGTTGACGTTTAGCAGCACCGGCCCTTCCACGCGCTGCTGCGAGAACCGCGCGACGAGATCGGCGGCGATGCGGCCGGCGGTGGCGAAATGGTCGTTCCCGGAAGCTACCAGCGAAACGGCGATCGACGGTATGCCGAGCAGGAATCCTTCCGTGGCCGCCGCCACGGTGCCCGAATAGATCGTGTCGTCGCCCATGTTGGCGCCGTCATTGATGCCCGACACCACGACATCCGGCAATTCCGGCAGCAGGCCGGTCACCGCCAGATGCACGCAGTCGGTCGGCGTCCCGTTGACGTGATAGTAACCGTTGCCCGCGCGCCGCACCGACAGCGGGCGATCCAGGGTCAGCGAGTTGCTGGCGCCGCTGCGGTCCCGTTCGGGGGCGACCACGGTCACCGTGCCCAGCGGCAAAAGCGCCTGTTCCAAGGCCGCGAGGCCCGGCGCGAAATAACCGTCGTCGTTGCTGAGCAGGATGCGCACGCTGGTGTTTCGGTCTGCTTTGAGGTGGTGCCCGGCATCGTCCGCGCGGGCAGTTGTTCTGTTCTGCTGTCCCTTTGCTGCGGCCGGGATTTTAACATGCGCCACTGTCCGCACCGGGACCGGTGCTAGGATACGCGCTCCCATTCACAACCGGATCAATGTCATGGCTCCAATCGGCTTTCGCATCCTGCCCTTCGCGGCGCAACCTTCCCGGAAAATCATCGCCACGCTGCGCAAAACCGCGACGGCGCATCTCAGCGACAACATGAACCGGCTGCATG
>JAHCLD010000185.1 GCA_026125585.1 Burkholderiales bacterium | reverse complement strand
GCCCCCGGTTTACTCCCCTTATAACCGGGGGCTTTTTATTTCTTCAGCCAGCGGGCAATGACGGCTTGGGCTTCCCGCACGCCGGTCTTGTCGGTGCCGGAAAAGATCTGCACGCTGGCTTCGCCAGAATAGGCCTGCAACTCGTCCCGGGTTTGCCGGAGCACCGTGTCAGCATCACGCCGGGACACTTTGTCCGCCTTGGTCAGCAACAGGTGCACGGGTTTGTTGGTGGGTGCCAGCCAGTCCAGCATTTGCCGGTCGAGCTCGGTCAGGCCACGCCGGATATCTACAATTATTATTAATAAAATCAATGAGTTACGGTTTGATATGTAAGTGCCAATTAACTCATCCCAGCGTTCCTGCTCGGGGCGTGGCACTTTGGCGTAACCGTAGCCGGGCAAATCCACCAGTGCGCAGTGATTGCCCATGTCGAAAAAATTGATGGCCTGGGTACGCCCCGGCGTTTTGCTGACAAAAGCCAGTTTTTTCCGGTTGGCAAGAGCGTTGATGGCCGTCGATTTGCCGGCATTGGAACGGCCGGCGAACGCCACCTCGGCGCCCTGGTCTGGCGGCATGTCGCCGAGCTGGTGGACGGCGTAACGGAATTCGAGTTGTGAAAACAGGGACACTGCCCATTATCGCCTGACACGGCAGTGCACGGGGCGAAATGCTATAAAATGCAACCCTTTTTACCGATCACAAGAGCCGAGGAGCACGCATGGAACACCGCCAACCGACCCGCAGTCCGCAAATCTGGCGATCGTTTCTCGCCACCGCGCTGCTGCTGGCGGCACAGGGCGTTGCTGCGCAAGGCGTGATCAAGGGCGATCCGGCCAAGGCGCAGCAGATCGTCACCCAGGTCTGCGTCGCCTGCCATGCGGCCGATGGCAACAGTCCGATTCCGGTGAATCCCAGCCTGGCCGGACAGCATCCCGAATACACCTACAAGCAACTGATGAACTTCAAGCCGCAGGGCGGCAAACCGGCGGAGCGCAACAATGCCGTGATGGCCGGGATGGTGGCCAATCTGTCCGAAGATGACATGAAAAACATCGCGGCATATTTCGCCGCGCAGAAGGCCAAGCCGGGCGTCGCGCGCGATGCCGCCCTCGCCAGGCAGGGCGAGGCGATCTACCGCGGCGGTATCATGTCCAAGGGCGTTGCCGCCTGCGCGTCCTGCCATGCGCCCAACGGTGCCGGCATGCCCGCGCAGTATCCGCGGCTGGCCGGGCAGCATGCCGAATACACCGCGGGCCAGCTCAAGGCCTTCCGTACCGGGCAGCGCACCAACGATGCCGCGAAGATGATGCGCGGCGTCGCCGCGAAGCTGAGCGACCAGGAAATCGCCGCGGTGTCCGAATACATCGCGGGCCTGCGCTGACAGCCGTCGCGCCGCCGTTCTGCCGCAAGAGGGAGACTGCGCCAGTCTCCCTTTTTTGTCTGTATTGAGTTGACCGTCGATCCATGGCCCAGCACACCCGAACCCGCGCCGCCTACGACCTGCTGTCGTCGATGCGTTTTGCGATCAGCCTGCTCACCGTGCTGGCGGTCGCCTCGGTGGTCGGGACCGTGCTGAAGCAGGCCGAGCCCTATCCCAATTACATCTCGCAGTTCGGCCCGTTCTGGTTTCCGGTGTTCGAAACACTGGGTCTCTACGACGTCTACCATGCGTCGTGGTTTCTGCTGATCCTCGGTTTCCTCGTGCTGTCGACCAGCCTTTGCATTTACCGCAACGGGCCGGCGATGCTGCGCGAAATGCGCAATTTCCGCGAGCAGGCCACCGAGCGTTCCCTGCAGCACATCCATCATCGTGCCGAATACGGGTTCGCGGCGCCGGCGCCGGCTGCGGGCGTACTGCAGCGGGCGGCCGCTTACCTCACGGCGCAGGGTTTTCGTTACCGCATCACGGCGCGCGGGGAAGATACCCTGATTGCCGCCAAGGCCGGCAGCTATCATCGCAGCGGCTATCTGCTGACGCATTGCGGCATCGTCGTGATCTGTGTCGGGGGACTGCTCGATGGCAATGTACCGCTGAAGCTGCGGCAACTCACCGGCCAGATCGTGCTGGAAACCCGCGACGTGCCGCAAAGCCAGGTGCCGCCGCAGAGCCGGCTGTCGCCGTCGAATCCGTCGTTTCGCGGCAATGTCAACATTCCCGAAGGCACCAGTGCCAACGTCGTTTTCCAGAACGTCGCCGATGGCTACCTGGTGCAGGACCTGCCTTTCACCATCGCGCTGAAAAAATTCCACATCGAGCATTATTCGACCGGGCAGCCGCGTGATTTTGCCAGCGACATCGTCGTTGTCGACCACGAGACCGGGGAACGCTTCGAGCGCACGATCCGCGTCAACTATCCGTTCATCCACAGGGGCATCGCCATCTACCAGGCAAGCTTCGCGGACGGCGGCACCCGCATGCAACTGAAGGGCTGGCCGCTGCTGTCGCCGCAGGTCGCGCCCTTCGACGTCGCCGGCGCGGTCAACCAGGCCACGCGAATTACCAGCGGCGACACCGAGATCCGCGTCGAGCTCTCGGACTTCCGGCCGTTCAACATCGAGGACCTCGGCGCCAATACCGAAAGCTCGCGCATCGAAGTCGCCAGCGTATCGAAAAAGGTGCTTGCTCAGCTGGGTTCCGGCGCCGCCGATCTTTCGAAAAAGGATCTGCGCAATGTCGGCCCGAGTTTCCAGTACCGGCTGCGCGATACCCAAGGCCAGGCCCGCGAATTCAGCAACTACATGCTGCCGCTGCAGCTCGACGGCGCCTGGTACCTGATGACCGGCGTGCGCGCCAGTCCCAACGAGGGCTTTCGCTTCCTGCGCCTGCCGCTGGACGGGGATGGCCGGGTCGACGGGCACATGCGGCTGCGCGCCGTGCTGCTTGATGAAAAGGCCTGGCCGGAAATCGGCCGCCGCTTCGCCCGCAACGCGGTCAGCGGCGCCTCGGTCCCGGCGGAAATGCGGGCGCGGCTGGCCGAAAGCGCGGAAAAGGTGCTGCAACTGTTCGCACTGCGCGGCTTCGAATCGGTGGGCCAGTTCATCGAGAAGGGCATTCCGCAGGCCGAGCAGGAGAAGGCGGCCGACGTCTACGTGAAGGTGCTCGAAGGGGCCGCGCTGGAAGCCCTGCAACTGGCGCGGGAACGCGCCGGGCTGCCGCCGGCGCCGTTCGAGCCCCAGACCCTGCGCTTCATCCGCGATACGCTCACTTCGGTCAGCGACAGTTTCGCCTATGGCGCCCCGGTTTACCTGCAACTGGTTCAGTACGAGGAAGTGAAAGCCTCGGGCCTGCAACTGACCCGCGCCCCCGGCCAGAACATCGTCTACGGCGGCTCGCTGATGCTGGTACTGGGGGTTTTCGCAATGCTGTACATCCGCGAACGCCGGATCTGGTTGCTGGTCAAACCGGCGCAGGGCAAGATGCTGCTGGCGATGGCCACCAACCGCCAGACGCTGGAAAATGAACGGGAATTCGAACGCCACAAGGCCGCCCTGGCCGAGGTCGTGAAAGGTTGATCATGGAGCTTGCACAAACCCTGCCGCAACAGCAGTCCTGGTTGCGCCGGCTGTCCTGGCTTGACTGGGCCTATGCCGTCGCGCTGCTCGCCGGCGCCGGTGTCGCGCTGAAACTCTACGGCGCCTACATGGACGGTTACGAACAGGCGATCCTCGTCGGTACCGCGCTGGCCGTCGCCGGCCTCGGCTGGCACTGGAAGGCGGTGCGCGTGCTGATGATCGTACTGGTCGCCGTCAGCCTGTGGAGCATTTCGCTGTATCAGGGTGACCTCGCGCGGGCCGACCGGGTGTTTTTCCTCAAGTACATGATCTCCAGCCAGACCGCGATCATGTGGATGTGTTTTCTCTACGCGATGTCCGGCGTCGCCTACTGGGCCGGGTTGCTGGCCCGCGCCGACGGGGTCGCGCGCGCCGGCACCGGACTGGCCTGGAGCGCCACGGCAATGGGCCTGATCGGCCTGATGGTGCGCTGGTACGAGTCGTACCTGATCAGCCCGGACGTCGGCCACATCCCGATCAGCAATCTCTACGAAGTGTTCGTGCTGTTCTGCATCGTTACCGCGCTGCTCTACCTCTATTACGAAGGCCGCTATGCCACGCGCAGGCTGGGCGCTTTCGTGCTGCTGATCATCCTGGCCGCGGTGTGGTTCATTCTCTGGTACACCTTCGACCGCGGCGCGCACGAAATCCAGCCGCTGGTGCCGGCGCTGCAATCGTGGTGGATGAAAATCCACGTGCCCGCGAACTTCATCGGGTACGGCGCGTTTTCGATCGCGGCGATGGTCGGCATCGCCTACCTGCTCGCCGGCAGGGGTCTGCTCGCGCGCGTGCTGCCGCCCGCTGAAATCATGGACGACGTGATGTACAAGTGCATCGCCATCGGTTTCGCCTTTTTCACGATCGCCACCATTCTTGGCGCGATGTGGGCAGCCGAAGCCTGGGGCGGCTACTGGTCCTGGGATCCGAAGGAAA
>JAHCLD010000184.1 GCA_026125585.1 Burkholderiales bacterium | reverse complement strand
GAGTTCCCACTCGACGCGCGTCGCCTTCAGGAACACGCCGGCCTGATCGAGACCCTCGTGCTGCGGCGCCTGTGCATGGCCGTCGGCCGGCGCGTCATCGTCGGCGCGGTTGATGTGCTTGCCGGAGGCGACCCTGTGGTACACGTCGTAGAAACCCATCGCCACCGTGATGATGATCGCGATTCCGGTCAACGCGTCCAGGAACGCGGACAGCATCACCGTGACCGAGGTGAACGACAGCATCAGCGCCATCTTCGAGCGGATCTTGATCACCAGCTTGGTGACCATGTACAGCAGCAGATCCTTGAGAAAGTAGACACCCGCGACCATGAAGATCAGCAGCAGGATCACGTCGAATCCCCTGACCACCTCCTGGTACACCGCGAGCGGCGACGTCATCCCGATTGCGACCGCTTCGAGGGCCAGCAGCCCGCCCGGCTGCAGCGGATAGCAGCGCAATGCCATGACCAGAGTGAACAGGAACTCGAACAGCAGCACCCAGCCCGCGATGTACGGATGGATGGCAAACAGGATCGGATTCAATACGAGGAACCCGACGATCGTGTGCTTGATACCACTGCGGCGATTGGCCCAGGAAATTCTGCAGAAATGCGTGGGCCAGGGTCTGCTGGCTCATGAGCGCCTGCAACAGGGCCGATGACTGCGCCGCCAGGGCGCGTCGCCTGCTTTTTCCATGATTTTCATCCGACCTTGTGGCCGTTCCGGCGTTCTTCTGGTTTTTTCAGACACTTCGGACAATGGCCCCTGGCATACCGATCCAACCGGCGCGGGCCACTTCTCCCGGTGCGCTTCGGTGTTTTCGCAGGGCTCCGGCCGCGTCGATCGCCACGGCCCGTCGCGCCGCCAACACCCGCGCAGACGCATCTTGCCCAAGGTGGCGCCAGAAATCAAAGCACTTTTTCCCGCCACCGGCATCAACAGGCTTCGCTGCATCGCCGCACGACCGCCGTCATGAGATGCCTGCCCCGGCGGCAATGGCCGTAAAATCGCACGGTCATCACCATTTCGCAAAGGCACGACCATGCCCATGAAGCTCGACAACATTCTGGTGATTGCCGATCGCGACGATTCCGGGCAGCCGGCCGTGCGCGCCGCGCTCGATCTGCTGCCGGCCGCCGCGGGACACCTGCGCGTCGCGGGGTTCGTCTATGAGCATGCCGCGGCGGAACCCGGCGTACTGTCAGCCGCGGCGGCGGCCACGCTCAAGGAGGCCCTGCTCGCCGACCGGCGGCAGTCGCTGGAGCAAAGCCTCGCCGCGTTGCAGGCCTCCGGCCGGCTGCAGATCGAGGCCGTGTGGGCGGGAAACATGGTGGACTGGACCGTCGACGCCGTCTCGCGCGACGGCATCGACCTAGTCGTCAAGACCGGCAACCGCAGCGAAACCCTGTTCTACACGCCCACCGACTGGCAGTTGCTGCGCCGCTGCCCGGCCCCGGTCCTGATCGCCGGCAACAGGCCGCACAGGGAAAACCGGCGCATACTCGCCGCGATCGACGCCGGCTCCACCCACACCGTCCAGATCGAGCTGAACAGAAAGGTGCTGGATGCCGCCGCGCGGCTGGGCGCGCTCTGGAACGCACAGGTGCATCCCGTCCACGTCATTGCCGTATCCACCGTGGCCAGGGATCTCGACCTGATCGACACCCGCGCCCTAGAGCGGGAACAGCGCGGGAAACTCGGCCCGCTGATTGCGGCCATGGCCGGCGAATACGGCATCCCCCCGGAGAACATCGTCATCAAGCTGGGACAGCCGGACCGCGTGCTGCCCAGCATTGCCGCGAAGCTCAAGGCCGACCTCGTGGTCATGGGCACCGTGGGCCGCAGCGGTATGGCCGGAAAGCTGCTGGGCAATACCGCCGAACAAGTACTGCACCGCCTGCGCACCAGCCTGCTGGCTCTGCGGCCCGACTGACACGCCTGCTGCACAAATTCGCCTGCGCGACCGCGTGATCGACGCGGCGCACGGCCCGGCAAATAACAGGACGGCATAGCCCGATGAATTGGGCATCTCATAAGCGTCGATAGATAAGTATTTGAATGAAAAAAGAAAATAACCACACCCCGATGATGCAGCAATATCTCCGGATCAAATCGGAGCATCCGGACCTGCTGGTGTTCTACCGCATGGGCGACTTCTACGAGATGTTCTTCGACGACGCCGAGCGCGCCGCGCGGCTGCTCGACATCACGCTGACCTCGCGCGGCGAATCGGCGGGCGTGCCGATCAAGATGGCCGGCGTGCCCTTCCATGCCGTCGACCAGTATCTCGCGAAGCTCGTGAAGCTCGGCGAATCGGTCGCCATCTGCGAACAGATCGGCGATCCGGCGACGTCGAAAGGCCCGGTCGAGCGCAAGGTCGTGCGCATCGTCACGCCGGGCACGCTGACCGAATCGGCGCTGCTCGACGAAAAAAGCGAGAACCTGCTGCTCGCCGCGCACCGCGCCGGCAACCTGCTCGGCCTGGCGTGGCTGTCGCTGGCCTCCGGAAGGTTCTGCGTAATGGAGACCGCGCCGGCGAATTTCGCGGCCGAAATAGAACGCCTGCGTCCCGCGGAAATCCTGCTGGCGGAAGGCGCCGCGCTGGAACGCGCCGACGACGGCACCGCGCTGCGCCGCCTGCCGCCGTGGCGCTTCGACGCCGACAGCGCGCGGCGCGCGCTGTGCGCGCAGTTCGGTACGCACGACCTCAGCGGATTCGGCGCGCAGGACATGGATGCGGCCATCGCCGCCGCCGGCGCGCTGCTCGATTACGCCAGGACCACGCAGGGCACGTCGATCTCCCATATCCGCGCGCTGAACGTCGAGACCGAAGGCAGCTTCCTGCGCATGGACCCGGCGACGCGGCGCAACCTCGAGATCAGCGAAACCATCCGCGGCGAGCCGGCGCCGACGCTGCTGTCGCTGCTCGACATCTGCGCCACCGGCATGGGCAGCCGCCGGCTGCGCCACGCCCTGCACCACCCGCTGACCGACCGCGCGCAGCTGCGGTCGATGCACCAAGCGGTAGCCGAACTGGTCGGGAACGACGGTCATGCCGCGCTGCGCGGCGCGCTGAAGCACTTTGCCGATGTCGAACGCATCGCCGCGCGCATCGCGCTGGCCACCGCGCGGCCGCGCGACCTGTCGGGGCTGCGCGGTTCGCTGCAGCGCCTGCCGGAGCTGGCGCAGGCGCTGCGCGACGCCGCCGCGGAACGGCTGCAGGCGCTGGCCGCGGACCTTGCGCCGCAGCCGGAACTGGCGGCGCTGCTTGCCGCCGCGATCAAGCCCGAACCGGCCTCGGTCATCCGCGAAGGCGGCGTCATCGCCGACGGCTACGATGCCGAACTCGACGAGCTGCGCGGCCTCCAGGACAACTGCGGCGCCTTTCTCGCCGAGCTGGAAACCCGCGAGCGGGCGCGCACCGGCATCACCACGCTGAAAGTGGAGTTCAACCGCGTCCACGGTTTCTACATCGAGGTCACCCGCGCGCAGTCGGACAAGGTGCCCGACGACTACCGCCGCCGCCAGACGCTGAAGAACGCCGAGCGCTACATCACGCCGGAGCTGAAAACCTTCGAGGACAAGGCGCTGTCGGCGCAGGAGCGCGCGCTGGCCCGCGAGAAGCTGCTCTACGAGCAGTTGCTGCAGAAACTCGCGCCGCAGGTGCCGGCGCTGCAGAAACTGGCGAACGCTCTCGCCCTGCTCGACCTGCTGGCCGCCTTCGCCGACCGCGCCGCGGCGCTGGACTGGACCGCGCCGGAATTCAGCGACGAGGCGGTGATCGACATCACGGGCGGCCGCCATCCCGTGGTCGAGGCGCAAGTGAGCACCTTCATCGCCAACGACGCAAGGCTGTCGGCGGCGCGGCGGATGCTGCTGATCACCGGCCCCAACATGGGCGGCAAATCGACCTACATGCGGCAGACCGCGCTGATCGCCCTGCTCGCCCACTGCGGCTCCTTCGTGCCGGCGGCGCGGGCAAGACTGGGGCCGCTCGACCGCATCTTCACCCGCATCGGTGCCGCCGACGATCTCGCCGGCGGGCGCTCGACGTTCATGGTCGAGATGACGGAGGCGGCCTACATCCTGCACCACGCAACACCGCAGAGCCTGGTGCTGATGGACGAGATCGGCCGCGGCACTTCGACCTACGACGGCCTCGCGCTGGCCTGGGCCATCGCGCGCCACCTGATCGAGCGCAACGGCTGCCACACGCTGTTTGCCACCCACTATTTCGAGCTGACCGCGCTCGCCGCGGAATTCCGACAGGTCGCCAACGTGCACCTCGATGCGGTCGAGCACAAGGATCACATCGTGTTCCTGCACAGCGTCGAGGAAGGTCCCGCCAGCCGCAGCTACGGCCTGCAGGTCGCGCAACTGGCCGGCGTGCCGGGCGCGGTGATCCGCAGCGCGCGCAAACGTCTGGCCGATCTCGAAGCCGCGGCCGCGGCGCAGGTGCCGCAGGGCGATCTGTTCGCGGGAACCGCCGCGGTCAGCGAAGCCGCAGCGCCG
>JAHCLD010000183.1 GCA_026125585.1 Burkholderiales bacterium | reverse complement strand
GTCGAGGCGGCCCAGCAGTTGCAGCCGCAGCTCCTCCCAATCCGTCCAGCGCGGATCCGCGGCATCGGCCGGCTGCAGCGCTTCGACGCGGTGCAGCGCGAGCCGCGCGGCACCGGCCTGCGCCAGGCTCCGGACGTCGTCCACCGTCGCGGCGGCGGCATGCGGCAGGAACGGCACATGCAGGCCCGCCAGCAATGCGACAACCGGAATGGCGATGCGGCGCATGACGGACATCGCGCTATTTTAACGGGGGTAACGGGGAGTGTTGGCCGCGGAAGGGCGACAGGACAGCGCGCCGCGCGGCGGACAAAAAACGGAAGGAGCGGAAGAGACCGAAAAGACGAAGGGGACGAAAGAAACCGGGGACCGGGAGGGTGAAAGGGACAAAAAGCGAAAAGGACAAAAGGGCAGGCAGCAAAAAGGCGGCCGCAGCCGCCTTGTTTGCCGGATGATCGCGGCCTATTTTTCGGCCGGCGCGGCATCCGCCGCCGCGGCAGCCGCGGTTTCGACGGCGGCGCTGACCTTGAGTTTTTCCTTGATGCGGGCCGCCTTGCCGGACAGGCCGCGCAGGTAGTACAGCTTGGCGCGGCTGACATCGCCGCGGCGCTTCACTTCGATGCCGGCGATCGTCGGGGAATAGGTCTGGAACGTCCGCTCGACGCCTTCCCCGGAGGACACCTTGCGCACGATGAACGAGGAGTTGAGGCCCCGGTTGCGCTTGGCGATGACCACGCCTTCGTAGGCCTGGACGCGCTTGCGCTCGCCTTCGACCACGTTGACGCTGACGATCACCGTGTCACCGGTGGTGAACTCCGGCACCTTGCGGCCCAGACGCTTGATCTCTTCCTGTTCCAGCTGCTGAATGACGTTCATGTTCATGCTCCTCAAAACTCGTTGCGTCCGCCAACATGGCGTCCGCGGTCAATGCCTGTCCTGCAGTTCCCGCCGGTACTCCTCGAGCAGCTCCCGCTCCTCGCCGCTCAATGCGCGGCGCTCCAGCAAATCCGGCCGCCGCTGCCAGGTCCTGCCCAGCGACTGCTTCAGCCGCCAGCGCGCGATCGCCGCATGGTTGCCCGACAGCAGCACTGCCGGCACCGCCGCGCCCTGGTACACCTCCGGGCGCGTGTAGTGCGGGCAGTCCAGCAAACCGTCGACGAAGGAATCCTGGCTCGCCGACCCGGCATCGCCCAGAACCCCGGGCAACTGCCGCACCACGCTGTCCATCAACACCATCGCGGCCAGTTCGCCGCCGCTCAATACATAGTCGCCGATCGACACTTCCTCGACGCCCTGCCGTTCCACCAGCCGCTCGTCGACGCCTTCGTAACGCCCGGCCAGCAGCACGATGCCGCTTTCCTGCGCCAGATCCGCCACCAGCGCGTGATCCAGCAACCGGCCCTGCGGCGTCAGGTGCAGCACCCGCGGCTGCCCGACACCGGCGCTCTGCTGCCGCTGCCGCGCCGCATCCAGCGCCTTGCCCAGCGGCTCGGCCATCATCACCATGCCGGGGCCGCCGCCGTAAGGCCGGTCGTCCACCGTGCGGTGGGCATTCGCCGAGAAATCCCGCGGATTCCACGCCACCAGTTGGTACAGGCCGCGTTCCCGCGCCCGCCCGGTGACACCCATTTCCGTCACCGCGTCGAACATCGCCGGAAACAGCGTGACGACATCAAACTGCAGCATCAGTAGTCCGCGTCCCAATCCACGACGATCCTGCCGCCGGCGACGTCGACCTGCCGGATCACCGGCCCGATGAAGGGCAACAGCCGCTCGCGCCTGTCTGCCCCGTCATCTTCGACCACCAACACGTCATTCGCGCCGGTCTCGAACACGCCGGTCACCCGGCCCAGCCCGACACCCGCCTCATTCACCACTTCCAGTCCGACCAAGTCGGTCCAGTAATACTCGCCGGCCCCCGGCTCGGGAAAATCCTCCCGCGGTACCGCGACCTGCATGCCGCGCAGCGCCGCTGCCTGATCGCGGTCATCGACGCCCTGCAGCTTGGCCGCCACCGTGTTGCCGTGCTGCCTGGCGGTTTCCACAACCTGCGTCTGCCAGCTTCCCTCGCGTCCCACCCGCCATTCCGGGTAATCGAGCAAACCGCGGGGCTGCTGCGTGAAGGGCTGAACCTTGACCCAGCCCCTGATTCCGTAGGGCGCGATGATGCGCCCCATCACCACCAGCCGTTCAGGCAGCGGCTTTTTGTTCACCAGCCTGCTTGACGAGCCGGGTCACGGTATTGGACAGTTGTGCACCTTGCCCCTGCCAGAACGCGAGGCGTTCGCGGTTGATGCGCAGGCGTTCGCGGCCTTCGGGCGCCTTGGGATCGTAGAATCCCAGACGTTCGATGAAGCGGCCGTCGCGCGCGAAACGCGAGTCGGCGACGACGAAATTGAAGAACGGGCGTTTTTTGGCGCCCCCGCGGGCCAATCGGATCACTACCATGTCGGTATTCCTGGCGACTGAAAAAGTCGAAAGGGGCGGATTCTACGTTATTTCCACACCCGGAGGCAACGTACGCCCTCGGGGCGGCGGATCCGGGACAGCCCGCCGCACCCCTTAGAGGAAAGTTTATAAGTATTTGTTTTTAAACGATTTTTTAAGAAAGCCGCGATACCCGCCATGTCTTCCACCGCAAAACAATCCCCGCAGGACCGAATCTCCGCCGCGCTGCGCATCCGCTATGGCGCCGACTTCCCGGTCGCGCCGGACCAGACCGGACTCGACGAACTGGCACGCATCGCGGACCACCGCTCGATCCGCCGCTACCGCCCGGACCCGGTCGCGCCGGCACTGCTGCGCCTGCTCTGCGCCTGCGCGTTGTCGGCTCCGACCAAAAGCGACCTGCAGCAGGCCGACATCATCCACGTCGCCGACCCGGAAAAACGCCGCCGCCTGGTCGCCCACCTGCCCACGATGCCGTGGATCCTCGACGCGCCGGTGTTCCTCGTGTTCTGCGGCAACAACCGCCGCATCCGCCACATCGGCGAATGGCGCGGCAAACCCTTCGCCAACGAACACCTCGACCATTTCATGAATGCCGCCGTCGACGCCGGCATCGCGATGATGAACTTCATCGGCGCCGCCGAGGCCGCGGGACTCGGCACCTGCCCGATCAGCGCGATCCGCAACGCGTCCGACACCGTCAGCCGCGAACTCGCGCTGCCGGAAGGCGTGTTCCCGGTCGCGGGCCTGTGCGTCGGCTATCCGGCGACGCCGGGCCACATCAGCCCGCGGCTGCCGCTGGAAGTGACCGTGCACACCGACCGCTACGACGAAACGGAACTGCGCGAAAAGGTCGAGGCCTACGACCGCCGCCGCCACGACAACCACCCCTACGGCAAGCAGCGCCGCACCAAGCTGTTCGGCGAAGCGCCGTTCTACGGCTGGTCGGAAGACAAGGCCCGGCAGTACGCCGAGCCGGAACGCGCGGATTTCGGCGATTACATCCGGCGGCAGGGGTTCAGCCTGAAATAGGTCCACCTTCGGCGGCAGGGCCCGCCTGTCCTGCCAGACATTGCGCTGCGCTTTTCCCCAAGCAAGGGGCTACGGCCAAACCTTGCGGTCGATCGACAGCAGCACGAAAGTAACCATTGGTTGCCTGTAATAGTAACCATCGGTAACATCGGCCCGCATGGACACCCACCGCCCCCATGCAACGATTCGCGGCTTTTCGCTGATCGAAGTGGCCGTGGCTCTGTTCATCATCACGCTCGTGATGGGCGGCATCATCGCGATGGTGAATGCAATGGTGGCCAACCGGCAAATCGAATCGACACGCACGAAACAGGAAGCGATCAAGACCGCACTGATCAGCTTCATCGCGCGCAATCATCGATTGCCTTGCCCGGCAATCCCGACCCTCGCAGATAACGCGATCGATGCAGATACGAACGTCCGAGAAGGTGCCGAAGCCAGAACGCCGGGCACCTGCGATAAAACCGTAGGATCTGCGGACGCAACATCTCTGGTCGTGACCGGGGTCGTGCCCTGGGCGTCACTCGGGCTGCCACAAGAAGTTGCGCTGGACGCCTATGCCAACCGCCTCACCTACCAGGTCGTGAAGTCGGCAACCGCCCTGAACTCGAAAACTGTTTCCGGGATGATCGGCCGGATCAGCATTCACAGTACTGGGCCCGGAGTGCCTGGGGTGCCGCCGACCGGCAACCAGATCAACGATTGTTCAGCCGGCGCCCCGACAAATCCATGCGCAGCCGTTGTGGTGATTGTCTCGCATGGCAAGGACAGTTATGGCGCCTATACGCGATCAGGCGCATGGTATCAGTTCGATGCCTCGATCGCAGATAGGGACGCTAGAGAGAATGCTGATAACGATGCCATGTTTGTCGTTAAGGATTATTCGGAAGCGCCATCCAATCCGTTCGACGATGTCGTCATGTGGCTAACCGCCAACGATCTGCTGTCATCACTCCGGCTGAACCCCACAGTCGATCTCAACAGCGCCTTCGAGTCAGCAAAAAACACCGTTGTCCTGACTGCGATCAACGCGAAAGAAACATCAGTGGCAGACACATTCCGCTGCGTAAGTACCTGTGACTCCCCTCTTTATAAATCATGTGAACGCGACACCTCCCGCTGCACTACCCCC
>JAHCLD010000182.1 GCA_026125585.1 Burkholderiales bacterium | reverse complement strand
GGGGGAGGGGGGGTGCGCGGGGGGTTTGCCCGCGCCCCGCGCCGCGACAACATCCGGTTCGACGGCCTTGCCCGCGTGTCCCACGTCACCGACGCCACCGACTGGCGGGTCGAATACCCCTTCGTCGTCATCAACCCCGACACCGAAGACGAAGTCGCCGGCATCGTGCGGGCCTGCATCGAACTCGGCCTGACCATCATCCCGCGCGGCGGCGGCACCGGCTACACCGGAGGCGCAATCCCGCTGACGCCGCTGTCGGCGGTGATCAATACCGAAAAGCTCGATGCGCTGCCCGCGATCGAGCACGTGACGCTGCCCGGTGTCGCCGGGCCGGTGCCGGTCGTGCGCTGCGGCGCCGGCGTGGTCACCCGCCGCGCGATGGAAGTCGCGGAAGCGGCGGGGCTGGTGTTCGCCTGCGATCCGACCTCCGCCGATGCCTCCTGCATCGGCGGCAACGTCGCGATGAACGCCGGCGGCAAGAAAGCCGTGCTGTGGGGCACCGCGCTCGACAACCTGGCGTCGTGGAAAATGGTGACGCCGGATGCGCAGTGGATACTGGTCGAGCGGCTGGACCACAACCTCGGCAAGATTCACGACATCCCGGTCGCGCGCTTCCGCGTCACGCGCTACGCCCGCGACGGCAGGACGCCGGACGGCGAACCACGGATCCTCGAAATCCCGGGCAACACCTTCCGCAAGCGGGGGCTGGGCAAGGACGTCACCGACAAGGTGCTTGGCGGGCTGCCCGGCGTGCAGAAGGAAGGCTGCGACGGCATCATCACCCAGGCCACCTTCGTGCTGCACCGGATGCCGCCGGCGATCCGCACCGTGTGCCTGGAATTCTTCAGCCCGGTGCGCGAGGCCGTGCCGTCGATCGTCGAAATCAAGCGTTATCTCGACGGCAACCCGGACGCCATCCTTGCCGGCCTGGAGCACCTCGATGCGCGTTACGTGAAAGCCGTCGGTTACGCCACCAAGTCGCGCCGCGCCGGCCGCCCGAAAATGGTGCTGGTCGGCGACATCGTCGGCGAGAACGAGGATGCCGTGGCCGCCGCCGCATCCCAGGTCGTGCGCATCGCCAACGCCCGCGGCGCCGAGGGCTTCATCGCCGTTTCCGCCGAAGCCCGCAAGACCTTCTGGCTCGACCGCGCGCGCACCGCCGCCATCGCCCGCCACACCAACGCCTTCAAGATCAACGAAGACGTGGTCATTCCGCTGGAACGCCTCGGCGACTACTCCGACGGCATCGAGCGCATCAACATCGAACTGTCGATCCGCAACAAGCTGCGCATCCTCGACGCCGTCGACGCGGTGGTCGGCGGCGAGCTGCCGGTGGCGAGCCCGGATCCCGGCGTCTCCGCGGCCGAGGTCACCGGCGACCGGCCGGCGCGGGCGCGCGCCCTGATCGCGGCGGCGCGCACCCGCTGGCAGTGGCTGCTCGACCGCATCGACACGCCTTTGGCCGAGTTGCGTGAAAAGCGCGGCGAGTCATGGGATTTTTATTCATCGCTCATCGTTCATCGCTCATCGCTGTCACTTTTTCACGCCCTGCAGGACCACGACATCCGGGTGTCCTGGAAGGAGGAGGTTCGCGCCCACCTCGCCGATCTCTTCGACGGCCGGCCCTTCGCGAAAGTGATGGAGGCCGTGGATGCCGCGCACCGCCAGGCCCTGCGGGGGCGCGTGTTCGTCGCGCTGCACATGCACGCCGGCGACGGCAACGTGCACACCAACATCCCGGTGAACTCCGACAACTACGCCATGCTGCAGGAAGCCGCCGAAGCGGTGGCGCGCATCATGCGGCTGGCCGAATCGCTGGACGGCGTGATTTCCGGCGAGCACGGCATCGGCATCACCAAGCTCGAGTTCCTGCCGCCGGAACGCATCGCGGCCTTCCGCGACTACAAGCAGGCGGCCGACCCCCACGGACATTTCAACAAGGGCAAACTTCTGCACGGCGCCGATCTCGGCAACGCCTATACGCCCAGTTTCTCCCTGCTCGGCGCGGAAAGCCTGATTCTCGAACACTCGGACGTCGGCGCGATCGCCGGCTCGGTCAAGGACTGCCTGCGCTGCGGCAAGTGCAAACCGGTCTGCGCAACCCACGTGCCGCGCGCCAACCTGCTCTACAGCCCGCGCAACAAGATCCTCGCCACCAGCCTGCTGATCGAGGCCTTCCTGTACGAGGAACAGACCCGGCGCGGCATCTCGCTCGAGCATTTCGACGAATTCGGCGACGTGGCCGACCACTGCACCGTGTGCCACAAATGCGCCAACCCCTGCCCGGTGGACATCGACTTCGGCGACGTATCGATCGCGATGCGCAACTTCCTGCGCAGCCACGGCAAGCGCCGCTTCAATGCCGGCGCGAAGGCCTCGATGTTCTTCCTCAATGCGGCCGATCCGCGCACGATCAACATCGCGCGCAAGCTGATGATCGACTGGGGTTACCGCGCCCAGCGCCTCGGCCACCGCGCGGCGAAGGCGCTGGGACTGGCCGGCCGGCAGGCGCGGCGGCCGCCGGCGACCACCGGCAAGCCGCCGCTGCGCGCGCAGGCCATCCACTTCGTCAACAAGCCGATGCCCGGCGGGCTGCCGAAAAAGGCCTCGCGCGCCCTGCTCGATATCGAGGACGCGCGCATGGTGCCGGTGATCCGCGATCCGGCGAAGGTCACCGAGGATTCGGATGCGGTGTTCTATTTCCCCGGCTGCGGCTCGGAGCGGCTGTTCAGCCAGGTCGGCCTCGCCACCCAGGCGATGCTGTTCGAGCTCGGCGTGCAGACCGTGCTGCCGCCGGGCTACCTGTGCTGCGGCTACCCGCAGACCGCCGCCGGCGAAGAGGCGAAGGGGCAGGCCATCACCACCGCCAACCGCGTGCTGTTCCACCGCGTCGCGCACACGCTGAACTACCTCGACATCAGGACCGTGATCGTGTCCTGCGGCACCTGCATGGACCAGTTGCAGAAATACGAATTCGGGAAAATATTCCCCGGCTGCCGGCTGCTCGACATCCACGAATACCTGCTCGAACGCGGCGTGAAGCTCGACGGCATCAGCGGCGAGCGTTACATGTACCATGACCCCTGCCACACGCCGATGAAAACCCATGCGCCGATGAAAGTGGTCAACACGCTGATGGCGGCGCCGGTCACCCTCAGCGAACGCTGCTGCGGCGAATCCGGCACGCTGGCGGTGACGCGTCCCGACATCTCGACCCAGGTGCGCTTCCGCAAGGAGGAGGAGTTGCGCCGCGGGGCGGCGAAGTTGCGCGGAAACACCGGCGGTGGCAAGGTGAAGGTCCTGACTTCCTGCCCGTCCTGCCTGCAGGGCCTTGCGCGGTTCGGCGATGACGCCGGCACGGAAGCGGACTACATCGTCGTCGAAATGGCGCGGCATCTGCTCGGCGCGCGCTGGATGGAGGACTACGTGGCAAGGGCCAACCAAGGCGGCATCGAAAGGGTTCTGCTGTGATGCGTGCGATTTGGCACGGCGCGGCGGGCGCAATCTGTCGTGGATCGGCGACATGTGCGATATTCACTTGCGCCGGCACTTCCCCAATCAGAATAATGCGTACCCCATATCCGCGGGATACGCCATGGCCACCGTCTTGAGTGCAACGCCCGGACTGCTGAAAATCTCCGACGCCGCGTCGGCTGCCGCCTTTGCCGCGCAGCTCGCGGCGGCGAATCCTGCGCAGCGCCAGGCGCAGGTGCTGACCCAGCTGCGCCTGCTGGCCGACACGCGGATCGGCGGCGGCGAGCGCCTGCGGGTGCTCGAAGCCCTGCGCGACGCCGTCCTGGAAACGCAGCACGCTCGAAGCCGCGAATACTGGGGCAAACCGGTGCCCTTCGACGCGGAAACCCGCGAGATTTTCGACCGCAGCACCGCGCTGTGGCGCGCCCTGGCCGACGCCTACGAATCGCTGATCGCCGACATGGCGGAGGCCGCCCCGGAACTGGCCGAACGCGCCGAAGTCGTCTGCTACCGCGCCTTGCGCTGCGCCGGTTTTGCGATGACGGCGCACAACCGCGCCTACCACGCGGTGCCCGCCGCCCTGTGGGAACAGGTTCACCGGCTCTACGCCTTCGCCGAAAGCGCCGAAGTCACTTCCACGCCCGTCAGCGAAGGCGGCGGCGTCAGCAACGTCAACCTCGCCTACCTGCAGATCGTGCTGACCCAGCGCGCCAACCCGGACTCGCTGTCGCTGCTGCAGATGAACACCGTGGACCGCGCGCTGGCGCAATGGGTCGCGCTCGCCGGACTGTCGCGCACGGCGCCGGCGACGGGCGGCGACACCACGCTGGCCGTCGACCTCGGTTCCGCCGAAGGCGCCCGCCGCCTGAAAAACCTCAAGGGCGACAACCTGCGTTACCTCGATCTCGAACAGGTCGGCGAGAAGCTCCGCCAGACCGCGATCGCCCTGAAAACGCAGCCCCCGGAAAAACTCGGCCTCGGACCGATTGCGCAGGCGGACTGCGAAAAGCTGATGCTCAGCCTGCACGCGCACTGGATCGCCCCCGGCACGGGCCGCGTCGACGAACGCAAGCCGGTCTCGTTCAACGTGCTGGTCTCCGGCACCCTGGCGGCCATGCATTTCAACATCAGCGGCAAACCTTTCACGCCGCCCGACACCGGACTGTCGT
>JAHCLD010000181.1 GCA_026125585.1 Burkholderiales bacterium | reverse complement strand
TTCTCTGTGCCCTCTGTGGCTAAAAAGGTTCTGGTTTCAGGTTTTTCAAGGAGCGTGAACATGGCAGACCGAATGATGGAAGGCAAAGTGGTGGTGGTCACCGGCGCCGGTCGCGGCATCGGCGCGGCGATCGCGAAAATGGCGGCGGCCGAGGGCGCCAGGGTGGTGGTCAACGACATCGGCGTCGCGCTCGACGGTGCCGGCGGCGACCAGACTCCGGCCCAGGAAGTGGTCGACGAGATCAAAAAGGCCGGCGGCGAAGCCGCGGCCAGCTACGACAGCGTCTCCGAATTCGGCAGCGCCGCGAAAATCATCCAGTGCGCGCTGGACAACTTCGGCCGGATCGACGGCGTGGTCAACAACGCCGGCATCCTGCGCGACGTGATCTTCCACAAGATGACCGAAAGCGACTGGGACTCGGTGGTCAACGTGATGCTGAAGGGCGCCTTCAACTGCGCGCGCCACGCCGCCGACCACTTCCGCAAACAGGACTCCGGCGCCTTCGTGCACATGACCTCGACCTCGGGCCTGATCGGCGGCATGGGCCAGGTCAACTACGGCGCGGCCAAGCTCGGCATGGTGGCGATGTCGAAGGCGATCGCGGTGGACATGTCGCGTTTCAACGTGCGCTCGAACTGCATCGCGCCGGTGGCCTGGACGCGGATGACCGCGTCGATCCCGGCCAAGGATCCGGCGACCGCGGCGCGCATCGAGCAGCGCAAGCAGGTCACCCCCGAGCACAACGCCCCGCTCGCCGTGTTCCTGCTCAGCGACGCCGCGAAGGGCGTCAACGCGCAGGTGTTCGCGACGCGCAAGAACGAGATCTTCCTGATGAGCCAGTCGCGCCCGCTGCGCGGCATCCACCGCGCCGACGGCTGGACGCCGGCGCGTTGCGCCGAGCACATGTACCCGGCGCTGAAGAGCGGGTTCTACCCGCCAACCGAGCGCACCGCGGACGTGTTTCCGTGGGATTCGATTTAGATCAAGGATCAAAAACGAGCCACAGAGGACACAGAGAGCACAGAGAAGAGCAAAACCGGTAGACCGTGTTCGCGGTTAAGGTTTTCTCTGTGAACTCTGTGTCCTCTGTGGCTAAAATATTTTTCTCATGAACGTCCGCTACGAAAAAGACGGTGCCGTCGGCATCCTGACACTGGACCGCCCCGAGCGCCTCAACGCGATGTCGGATGCGATGTGGGATGCCCTGCTCGGCTTCATCAACGACATCGCGGCCGACGACGAAGTGCGCGCGGTGGTGCTCAAGGGCGAAGGCCGCGCCTTCTGCTCCGGCGGCGACGTCGGCAACATGGCAAAGTCCGACATCGTGTCGGGACGCGCGCGCTCGCAGCGCCGTCACCGCACGATCATCGCGCTCTACAACCTCGACAAGCCGGTGATCGCCGCCACCCGCGGCGCGGTCTACGGCATCGGCAACGCGCTGGCGCTTGCCTGCGATCTGGTCGTGGCCTCGGAAACCGTGAAGTTCTCGATGGCATTCAAGAAAGTGGGCGTCGTGCCCGACGGCGGCGCGGTGTTCTTCCTGGTCCAGCGGCTGGGCATGGCGCAGGCCAAGGAACTGGTCTACACCGCGCGCCCGGTCGATGCGCACGAGGCAAAATCGCTGGGACTGGTGTCGCGCGTGGTGCCCGACGCCGAACTCGAGAATGCCGCGCTGGGTCTGGCCCGGGAATGTGCGGAATCGGCAAGCTACGCGCTGGCGCTCGCCAAGAAGATGTTCCAGTACATGGCGGTGCCGACGCTGGAACAGCTCTGCGAAATGGAGACCCTCGCCTCCGGCATCGTGCGCCTCACCCATGACCACAAGGAAGGCGTCGCCGCGTTCAAGGAAAAGCGGCCGCCGCGCTTCCTGGGCAAATAGCGCTTGGGCGACACCTCCCGCGGCGACGGCGCCTGGCTGCTCTGGCTCTGCGCCAGCCGCACCAGCTTCGCGCTGATCTTCACCGCCTACTCCGCGGCGATCCCGCTGCTGAAACCGGAATGGGGCATGAGCGCCGGGCAGACCGGCATGATCCAGTCGGCCTGGCACTTCGGCTACCTGTTCTCGCTGGTCGCCGTCGGCTTCCTCGCCGACCGCTACGGCGCCAAACGCGTGTTCCTGGCCTCCAGCATCGCCGCCAGCATCAGCGCGATGATCTTTGCGTTGTTCGCCGAAAATTTCGCCAGCGGCGTCATCCTCTACGGCCTGACCGGCCTGTTCTCCGGCGGCTCGTACACGCCGGGGCTGACGCTGATCGCGGAGCGTTTCCAGTCCGGCAGGCGCGGCCGCGCGATGGGCTTCTACCTTGCCGCCGCCGCGGCCGGTTACGCGCTGGCGCTGGTCCTCACTGGCGTCCTGACGCCGCTGATCGGCTGGCGCGGCGCCTTCATCGTCAATGCCGCCGGCCCCGTGCTGGGCACGCTGCTGGCCCTCCATGCGCTGCGCGGGACGCCGAATGTCGTGCACCCGCGCGGCGCCGAACACGCCGCCGAAAAACCCGTGGGCATGATCCTGGCCAACAAGCCGGCGATGCTGGTGACCTGGGCCTACACCTTCCACTCCTGGGAAATGCTCGGCATGAAAGCCTGGATGCCGGCCTTCCTGTCGGCGGCGGCCGCCTACTCCACAGGCAGCAGCGCCACCGCAGCCGCCAGCCTGGGCGCGGGACTCGCCGCCATCGCCTACATCGGCAGCATGGGCGGCAGCGTCACCGGCGGCTGGCTGTCTGATCGCATGGGCCGCACCTGGACCATGATGGTGCTGGCCACGGTCAGCGCCGGCTGCTCGCTGGCGCTGGGCTGGCTGATCGGCCTGCCGCTGTGGCTGCTGGTGGTGATCTGCGCCTTCTACAGCTTCACCGCCGTGGGCGACTCCTCGGTGTTTTCGACGGCCATCACCGAACTGGTGCCGCCGCGGCACATCGGCGCCGCCTATTCGGTGCGCTCGGTGCTGGGCTTCGGCGCCGGCGCCGTCGCGCCCTGGGTGTTCGGCCTGGTGCTCGACGCCGCCGGCGCGGCCGAAGCCTCGCCGGTCGTCACCTGGGGGCTCGCTTGGTGCTCGCTGGGCGTGATTGCGCTGCTGAGCCCGGTGGCCACCTGGCGGCTGCGGCAGTTGCCGGAAAGCCGGCAAATGGCCAACGGCAAACGCTGAACCCGCCCACCCGCCGCATCAGCGGCCGCCTGCGAACGCGAAATCGACCGCAGGCCTGAGACCGGAAACGATGTCGGCAATGGCGCGCCCGGAACCGCAGGCGTGCGTCCAGCCCAGCGTGCCGTGCCCGGTGTTGAGATACAGGTTGGGGAAGCGGGTCCTGCCGATGCAGGGCACGTTCGACGGCGTGGCGGGACGCAACCCCGTCCAGTACTCGGCCCGCGAGGCGTCGCCGGCCCCCGGAAACAGTTCTTCCGTCCTGCGCAGCAGCGCCGCGCAGCGCACCGCGTTGAGCGCGGTGTCGTAGCCGTTCAGCTCGCAGGTGCCGGCCACGCGCAGCCGGTTGCCGAGGCGTGAAAACACCAGCTTGTATTCGTCGTCGGTCAGGCTCACGTGGTACGCGCGCGCGGGATCCGCGACCGGCATGGTCAGCGAATAACCCTTGGCCGGATAGACCGGCAGGCGCAGGCCCAGCGGCTTTGCCATGTTCGCGCTGAAGCTGCCCAGCGACAACACGCAGGCATCGCCGCGCTCCATCCGGAACGCCCCCGCCCTGCGCACCTCGACCCCGGCGAACGTTCCGCGCTCGACGACGATCCGCTCGACCGCTGTCCCGTAAAGAAAGGTCACGCCGCGCGCCGCGCAGGCCGCCGCGAGGTTGCGCGTGAACAGGTGCGCGTCCCCGGAGCCGTCCGAAGGCGTCATGCTGCCGCCGACGATGAGGCCGCGCGCCAGCGCCAGCGCCGGTTCGATGGCGACGCACTCGTCCGGCGTCTTCATGTCGAGCTCGCAGCCGAGGCCGCGCATCACCTGTGCCGGCGCCTGCGCCGCGTCAAACTCCCGCCGGCTCGTGTAGAAATGCAGGATGCCGCGGCGCCCGTGGTCGAACGCGATGCCGGTTTCCGCAAGCACCTCGCCCAGCATTTCACGGCTGTAAAGCCCGAGCCGGACGATCTGCGCGATGTTGTGCCGCGTGCGCGCCGGCGTGCATTCGCGCAGGAATCCCAGGCACCAGCGCCACTGGTCGAGGTCGGCGCGCAGCCGGAACAGCAGCGGCGCATCCTCCTTCGCCAGCCACTTCAGCACCTTCAGCGGCGCGGAGGGATTGGCCCAGGGTTCCGCATGGCTGACGGACAGCTGCCCGCCGTTGGCGAAGCTGGTTTCAAGGCCGGCCGCCGGCTGGCGGTCGATGACGGTGACTTCATGGCCCTGTTTCGCAAGAAACCAGGCCGAGGCGGTGCCGACCACGCCGGCACCCAGCACGATGACTTTCATGTCAATCTCCAGGTTACGCAATGGACAACGGACGGAATGCATCGCATTCCGCGCCGCCCTCCCTGTCCTCGGTACCTGAGAGTTTTGCGGGCCTGGCCCGCGTGCCCCTTCGGTGGACCGCCTGCATGCGGACGGTCTCTCTCCAGTCGGCTGTGATGCCGCTTACAGTGATTCTGCCTGAGCGATCATGAGGGATTGCGCCTTCGGCGGGGATCGTGATCCCGCTCTCCTGCAA
>JAHCLD010000180.1 GCA_026125585.1 Burkholderiales bacterium | reverse complement strand
ATCGATCTTGGTGAAACCCTGCCGCGTCTTGGCGCCGGCCTCGGCGATCTGGAACACCCTGGCCTCGGCCTCGTCGATCAGCACATGGGCATCCTTGCCGCTGGGGCTGTAGGCCGAATCGGCGATGGCCGTGCCCACCGCAGCGAGGTTGCGCAGCACGGAGCGCTCGCGGACGATTTCGGCGTAGCGGCGGATGTTGGCCGCGCTGGGCGTGTTGAGCGCCAGCGAAGCGATGTAGGCCTGGCCGCCGGCCTCCGCGAGTTTGCCGCCGCGCTCCAGGTTTTCAGTGACGGTCAGCGAATCCGCGGGCCGGTTGAGTTCGATCAGTTGCGCGATGGCTCCGAAGATCGTGCGGTGGTCGGCGCGGTAGAAATCGGCCTCGGTAACCACATCGGCGATACGATCCCAGGCCGCGTTGTCGAGCAGCAGGCCGCCCAGCACCGACTGCTCGGCCTCGACCGAATGCGGCGGCGTGCGCGCGGCTTCGAGCTGCGGATCCTTGTTCAGCGGAGCGACCAGCTGCACCATGGCAATATATTTTAAGTATTTGTTTTAAAACATTTTTTATAAATTACGCAGCCGTGGCCGGCGCGCAGCGAGGTTTCAATGTAACAAAAAAAGGGCTGTCGCCAGCCCCCTTTTTTTGCCCTGCGCTAATGCCTTGATTCTGCTCCGGAAGTGCTCCGTTCAGACCGTTTCGCCGAGCACGGAGACGGTGATCGGGGCCACCACGTCGGCATGCAGCGCCAGCTTGATCGGGTAATCCCCGATCATTTTCAGCGGGCCTTCCGGCATGCGGATCAGCGCCTTGGGCACGTCGAAACCCTGCTTCTTCAGCGCTTCCGAAATGTCGGAGTTGGTCACCGAACCGAAGAGCTTGCCGTCGACGCCGGCTTTCTGGGTGATCTGCAGCATCAGCCCTTCGAGCTTGGTCGCCTTGTCCTGCGCCTGCGCCAGCACTTCGGCATGCGCCTTTTCCAGCTCGGCGCGGCGCTTTTCGAATTCCGCCAGGTTGGCGGTCGTCGCGCGCCGGGCCTTGCCCTGCGGGATCAGGAAATTGCGGGCATAACCGTCCTTCACGCGGACCACGTCGCCCAGCGTGCCGAGGTTGATCACTTTCTCAAGAAGAATGACTTGCATGTCTGGCCTCTCAGTGCAGGTCGGTGTACGGCAGCAGCGCAAGGAAACGCGCGCGCTTGACCGCGATCGACAACTGGCGCTGGTAACGCGCCTTGGTGCCCGTGATGCGGGCCGGGATGATCCTGCCGTTCTCGTTGATGAAGTCCTTCAGCAGGTTGATGTCCTTGTAGTCCACCTGCTTGATGCCCTCGGCGGTGAACCGGCAGAACTTGCGGCGGCGAAACAGGGCATTGCCCTTTTTCCGGCCGTCCTTTTTGCCTTTGCCAAACCTGCCTTTGCCGCCGCTGCTGCCGCCCATTCTTGCCATGTGCGTTTCCTTTCAGATCAATTCGATGTTCGTGACGTGCAGGACCACTTGCCTGCTCATGCGATGCTTGCGGTTCAGGAAACCCTGCGCTTTCACCCTGCTGCCTCCGCGGATCTTCGCGATGCGGGCTGCGAGATCGCCGACGGCCTTGGCCGGCATTTCGAATTCCACCTGCCTCGGACTGTCCGCCTCGGTCTGCTGCGAGGCATGGGCCAGGATGAAATCGACGACCGGAAGGCCGGCGGGGGTATAGCGCAGCGGTTCCATCGCGGTCAGTGTCGCTGTCAGCCTGACCGTGTTTCCGCCCACCTTATCGCAGCCCGATCAGGCCGCGCGCTCCGTTGCCGCGGGCGCCGCCGCCGGCTTGGCGGCATCCTCGCTACCGGCCGCGGCGGGCACCGGACGCGATTTCTCTTCCCGCATCATCGGCGACGGGCCGGTCACGGCTTCTTCCATGCTGACGGTCAGATGGCGCAGCACCGCATCGTTGAATTTGAAGGCATGCTCCAGCTCAACCAGGGTTTCGTTGTCGCACTCGATGTTCATCAGCACGTAATGCGCCTTGTGCATTTTCTGGATCGGGTAGGTCAGTTGGCGGCGGCCCCAGTCTTCGAGGCGGTGAATCGCGCCCTTGCGGCCGGTGATCATCTGGCGATAGCGGTCGAGCATCGCCGGCACCTGCTCGCTTTGGTCCGGGTGGACGATCAAAACGATCTCGTAATGTCGCATTCAAGTCTCCTTTTGGGCTGTTGGGCCGCCCGTGATGCGAGCACGGTGCGGCAAGGAAGGTATGTAGAGCGTATGAACAACACGCGCGGCGGTCGCCGCGCGAAGGGCGGGATTATACCGGAACCGCCCGGCGGATCAAGGGCTTGGCAGCCCCGCCCGGGAATCAGTAGATGATCGCCAGGCCGGCGTTCAGGCGCTGGTTGTTGCTCTGGCGGGTGCCATGATCCTTGAGGATCTGCGCCAGATCGACCCGCAGGCTGACGCTCTTGCCGAAGGACAGGCGCAGGCCGACGCCGGTGCTGGCAAGGTATTTGCCGGCCTGCTCTCCCGGCAGGGCATTGTTCCGGGAAACAGCGCCAAAATCGTAGAAACCGACCAGGCGGGTCCGCCATTTGTCGTCGAGGCCGATTTTGCCGGCGAAATTGGGCGTGTAGAGTTCCAGCTGCGTCGCATAACCGCGGTCATTGGCGGCTTCGCGCGGCAGGTAGCCGCGCACGGTATCGACACCGCCGAGGCCGAACTGCTCGCCGGGGATCAGCGAATCCTCCGTGTACTGCGCCGTCAGCGCGACGCGCGCCTGCCACTCGTTGCGGAAGGCATGCGCGAAGCTGGTGCCCGCGCGGAGGATCACGTAATTCTCGTTGGCATTGATGCGGGTGCGGCGGAAATCGGCCGCCGTGCCGTCGTTGCCGCCCGGAATGTTGGCGGACAGCGCGGCATTGAAGGACCATTCGCTGGCGGTCATGCGCTTGACGCCGGCATAACCGACGGACACCGGATGCACGGTGATGTCCGGCACGAAGCCGATGCCGCCCAGCGTCACGTTGTTCTTGTAGGCGCGGTAGTCCAGGCCGACGTAGGTCTTGTGCTCGATGTCGTCCCATTTCGGCAGGTAGTAGCTCCAGCGTCCGCCGAAGACGGTGCCGCTGCCGCTCACCGTGAACAGCCCGCCCACCGTGCCGGAATCGACGTCCGAATAACCGGCAAAAAGGTCCAGCGAACTGTTCAGGTGGTAATAGGGAATGCGGTAGCCGAAACCGTAGATCGACACCTGGTCCAGTTTCGAGGGCGAGGTGATGTACTGCAGCGACAGCGTGTGGTCGCGGTCGAACAGGTTCGTGTGCTGGAAGCCCAGGCCCAAGCGGGTGTAACCGGTGTCCGAAGTGCCGCTGTCGTCCAGCGTGGCCACCAGCCGCCAGGGCCGGCTGTCATTGACGCGGACATTGACGTCGACCACGCCTTCATTGGCGCCGGAACGCAGCAGCACACTGGTCTGCTTGACGGGATGCTCCGCGGTGATCTGCAGATTGCGCGCGATGGCGCCGGAATTGGGCGTCTCGCCTTCCTTGACCGAAGGCAGCGCGCGGCGCACGTTCGCCTCGCTGAAATGCTGGTTGCCCTCGACCGTGACCTTGCCGATTTTCGGCTGGATGATGTTGAAGCGGACCACGCCGCGGGTGATGTCCTGCTCCGGCAGCGCCACCTGGATCACGCCATAGCCGCGGCGGCGGTATTCTCCTTCCAGCGCCTCCAGCGCGCGCTGCACGTCGCTGAAATCCTTGTTGCTGCCGGTGAACGGCGCCACCAGCCGCTGCACGAGTTCGGGGCCGAGAATCGAATCTCCGGCCACGTCGAAACTCTTGATGTCGAACTTCGGCGCGGGAATCGCCGCATCCTGGGCCGTTGCCGGCAATGCGGTAGCCACGGAAAACAGCAGAAAACAAAACAGGTGGCGCAATGATTTTTTATAAGTCATTGTTTTATAACACTTATTTTGAACTGCATCCCTGGTTCAGGTGGCAGCCATCCCGCCGGCCCCATCCTCCCGCGTACGCATGACATGCGGCTTACGCGTTGAATTATCGCAGATTTTTTCGTTTTTTCCACAGTTTGTGAAGCCCTCTGCGCTACAAACCGCCACTGCATGCAAAAAAAACCCCGGCGGAAAACCGGGGTTCACGATCATGAAGCCGGCCGCTTTCAGCGGCAGACCGGCGCATCCTTTGTTTTCTCGTCGTTGATATCCTCGAAGATATCCCTGTCCCTCTCCGAATCGGGCGGCTTGGTCGATTGCCCCATCGCGACGATCAGCGCTTCGGTGGGAATCGCCAGAGCGCCGCCACCGCCATAGGTAACCTTCAGGGTATCCCCCAGCACCGCGCCAACGCCATTGGCGAAGAAGCCCGTATTCCCGTCGAACACCACGCCCTCGATGCCGTTCACGAAGAAACCACCGCTGGTCAGCAAGGGAAAAGTCAGGTTGATCGTGTGTGGCGAACCGGCCTCGACCGCGCTATCGTTGTTGATGTTGATGACCCCGCCGACATTCATGAACACGTCCGGACTGCCGTAGATCGTGCTGTAGTCATCGAGATTCACATTGCCGCCGGTGTTGATGTAGGCATTGCCATAACTGCTACCCAGCGAACTCTCGTTCATGGACAGCATGCCCAAGGCACTGACGCTGACACCCGTGCCGCCGTGGGCACTACTGCCATTCATCAGAATAATGTTCTG
>JAHCLD010000018.1 GCA_026125585.1 Burkholderiales bacterium | reverse complement strand
CACCGGCGCCAGGTCGAAACCGAACTTGCGCAATCCGTAGCCGACGGCCCCCATCACCAGCATGATCCACACGTCGGTGACGCTGTTGCTCACCGAATAGCAGCCGAGGATGCAGAAGGCAAGGATGCAGGGATAGAGATAGGCATAGGGAATGCGCAGCAGGTTGACGAACAGCCCGACCATCGGCAGGTTGAGGATCAGCAGCACCAGGTTGCCGACGTACATGCTGGCGACGAAGCCCCAGAACAGGTCCGGCTGCTGCTGGATCAGCATCGGCCCCGGCAGGATGCCGTGCACCATGATCGCGGCGATCATCACCGCCGTCACCGGCCCGGTGGGGATGCCCAGCGCGAGCATCGGCACGAAGGCGCCGGTCGCCGCGGCATTGTTCGCCGACTCGGGGCCGGCCACGCCCTCGATCGCGCCCTTGCCGAAACGTTCCGGGTGCTTCGACAGCCGGCGCTCGACGCCGTAGGACACGAAGGAGGAAATCACGTGCGCCGAGCCGGGAATGATGCCGATCGCGAAACCGAGCAGGCTGCCGCGCGCGATCGGTCCCAGCGACAGGCGGAACTCCTCGCGCGAGGGAATCAGCTCGCGCAGCTTCGGCTTCTGCACCTTCGGCGGCTCGGACTGGCCAGCGGTCAGCAGGATTTCGGAAATGCCGAACAGACCCACCGCCACGGGCACGATGCCAACGCCGTCGCCGAGCTCGACGATGCCGAAATTGAAGCGGGTGTAGCCGCTCATCACGTCGATGCCGATCATGCCGAGCAACAGGCCGAAAAAGGCCATCGCCAGCGTCTTCAGCATCGAGCCGCCGCTCATGTAGGCCAGCACGAACAGGCCCATCAGCAGCAGCGCGGTGTACTCCGGCGGCCCGAAGCGCAGCGCGAAGGACGCCAGCGTCGGCGCCATCAGCATCAGCCCGATGACGCCGACGGTGCCGGCGAAGAACGAACCGATCGCGGCGATCGCCAGCGCCGGCCCCGCCCTGCCGTTGCGGGTCATCTCGTAACCGTCGACGCAGGTCATCACCGAGGCCGCCTCGCCGGGAATGCGCATCAGGATCGAGGTCGTCGAGCCGCCGTACATCGCGCCGTAGTAGACGCCGGCAAGCAGCACGATGGCGATGATCGGATTGAGGCCGAAGGTCGCCGGCAGCAGCAGGCTGATGCCGGCGAGCGGCCCCAGCCCCGGCATCATGCCGACCAGCGTGCCGATGATGCAGCCCGCGACCGCGTACATGAACACCTTCGGATCGAGGGCCACCGCGAAGCCCATCATCAGGCTGTTGAAGGTCTCGAGCATCAGAACCCCCAGGGCCCGCGCGGCAGCGGCACGCCGAGCAGGATGGCGACCACATAGAAGGAAGCAACGCTGAAACCAGCCGCCACCGCGGCCACCGCCAGCGGATGCCTGCGCTCGACCACGCCGAGGAAAAACACCAGGAAGGCAAACACCGACAGGCGGTAGCCGAGCCGCTCCAGCGCGAAGGTCAGCGCCACGCAGGCGGCCATGATCACCGCGGCGCGGCGCGCCTCGGTCCAGCGGATCGACCGCAGGGGCTCGGAAGCGCCGCCGAACAGGGCCACCAGCAGGCCGATCGCGCCCAGACCGACCGCCAGCAGCAGCGGCACGTAACCGGGCCCGGGATCGGCCAGCGTGCCGACCGGAAACTCCCGGTTCAGCCAGGCGATCCAGCACGCCAGCGCCAGCAGCACCAGCCCGGAGACCCGGTCACTTTTCAGGCCGCGGCTTTCCGCTCCGCTTCCCTCCTGCGCCGTCGGCATCCCGGCCACCCGCGGACCTAGTTGCCGACCTTGCCGACGATCCGGACCACCTCGGCCAGCCGTTTGGCGTCGGCGTCCCAGTACTTGGCGAAGTCCGGCGCGTCGAGGTAGTTCACGGGCGAATTCACCTTCGCCATCTGCGCCTTGAAATCGGCGTCGCCGACCGCCTGGCGCACGCCGTCGCGCAGCACTTTCAGCACCGGCGCGGGCGTGGCCGCCGGGACGAACATGCCGGCCCAGATGTAATACACGATGTCCATGCCCTGTTCCTTGAAGGTGGGCACGTCCTTGTAGTTCGGATGGCGCTCCGCGCCCCAGGTCACGATCGGGCGCAGCTTGCCGGCCTTCACGTGCGAGGTGATCGCCGCCGGGCCGCCGGCGGTCATCGTCACGTGGCCGCCCAGCAGCTGGGTGATCGCGGGACCGCCGCCGGTGGTCGGCACGTGGCGCATTTTCAGCTTCGCCGCGTGCAGGAACATCTCCATCGGCATGTGCAGCGCGCCGTAGACGCCGGAGGACGAATACGACAGCTCGCCCGGCTGCTTGCGCGCCAGCGCGATGACCTCCTTGACCGTCTTCACCGGCAGCGAAGGATGCACCACCAGGATCACCGGGTCCGCCGAAATCAGCGCGACCGGCGCGAACTGGTCCAGCGTATAGGCCGGCTTGCGGTTGAACAGCTTGTCGGCCTCGGGAATCACCGAAATGCTCGACAGCGCCATCAGCACCGTGTAGCCGTCGGGCTTGGCGTTGGCCGCCGCCGCATTGCCGACCGCGCCGCCGGCGCCCGGGCGGTTGACCACCGCCACCGGCTGCTTCAGCGCCTTCTCCAGCGCCGCCGCGGTCGGCCGGCCGGTGACGTCGGCCACGCCGCCCGGCGGGAAAGGCACGATCATGGTGAGCGAACGGTTCGGAAAGGCATCCTGCGCCTGCGCGATACCGCAGGCCAGCAGCGACACGGGTACCAGATAACGGATTTTCATGATTTCTCCTCCTGTTTTTTGCTGCGGTTTTTGCCGGTCATCCTGCCTGTCAACCTTGTGCACCCTGTTCAACCCTGTCCACCGGATTCTTTGCAACGCGCCTCAGGCCGCAACCACGCGGTTGACCAGCCGTCCCACGCCCCCGATCTCGCACACCACTTCGTCGCCCGGCCGCAGGTAACCGCCGGCCGCGGCCACATCCCTGCGCATCGGTTTCTTCCCCCCGAGCTCCGCATCGGAGCCCCAGGCCGTGCCGCCCGGCGTGCCGGTGGAAATCACCACGCCCGGTTGCAGCGTGACGAAAGTCGAGAAGAACTCCACCAGTTGCGCGCAGGTCCAGATCATTTTCGCGGTGCTGTTGTTCTGCCGCAGCTCGCCGTTGACCGTGGTGCGCAGGTCGAGCTGCTGCGGGTCGCGGACCTCGTCCGCGGTGACGAGCGCCGGTCCGACCGGCGCGCAGGTATCGAAATTCTTGCCCGGTCCGAGGTTGTAGACCGACGAGCCGTCCGGCCGCAGCGTGACCTGGCGGTCGCGCGCGGTGACGTCGTTCATGACGGTGTAGCCCCAGATGTGCTCATGCGCCCGCGCGGCCGGGATGTGGCGGCCGGGTTTGCCGATGACGATCAGCAGCTCGGTTTCGTAGTCGAGCTTCTTCGTCACCGCCGGATCGAGCACGATGTCGTCGCCGGTGCCGATGACGCCGAGCCCCGTTTTCAGGAAAAATTCCGGATCCTTGCGCGTGACCTCCGGCTTTTCCTCGCGGTGGTCCCAGTAGTTCTCGCCGCTGCACAGGATCAGCGAGGGCGCGAGCGGCGCGCGCAGCCGGGTTTTCGCGAGCGGCGTGCGCGCGGCGGCCGGCGCCGATTTCACCGCCGCACGCGCCAGCCGCAGCCCCTCGTCGCCGGCCGCGATCAGCCGCGTCATGTCGGCGCAGGCCGCCAGCAGCGCCGGTGCGGTCCCGAGAGGCGCCGCGTCCAGCAGGTCGACCACGCCGTCGCCGTCGAGCGCGCCCAGCCGCAGCGCGCCGTTGCGTTCGTAGCGGACGAGCCTCATCTCAGGCGACCGGGTTTTCCAGCGTGCCGATCGGCTCGATGGTGATGGCGACGCGGTCGCCCGGCTTCAGGTATTTCGGCGGATTGAAGCCGATGCCGACGCCGGCGCAGGTGCCGGTGGCGATCAGGTCGCCCGGCTCCAGCGTCATCACCTTCGACAGATCCTCGATCAGCCGCGGAATGTCGAAAATCAGCTGGCTGACGTAGGCGTCCTGGCGCAGTTCGCCGTTGACCTTGGTGATCAGGCGTAGTTGAGTGACGTCCTTGATCTCGTCGCTGGTGACGATGCACGGTCCCATCGGGCAGAAGCCGTCCGGGCTCTTGCCGAGGAACCACTGCTTGTGGCGGTTCTGCAGCGTGCGCGCGGTGACGTCGTTGATGATGGTGTAGCCGTAGACGTGCCTGTAGGCGTCCTTCTGCGAAATGTTGCGGCCGCCCTCGCCCATCACCACGGTCAGCTCGCCCTCGTAGTCCACCGAGTTGGTGTAGTCGTTGGCGCTGGGAATCGCGTCGCCGGGCCCGATCACCGAGTTCGGCCACTTGGTGAACATGATCGGCACGTCGGGAATGGCGTTCGCGCCGGCGCTGGCGTCGAAGCCGCTGTTGTGGAATTCCTTGGCGTGCTCGTGGTAGTTCTTGCCGACGCAGAGGATGTTCTTCGCCGGGCGCGGAAACGGCGCCAGCAGCTTCACCGCCGACAGCGGCAGCCGGCCCTCGCCGCTCTTGACCGCCTTGCGCGCTCGGGAAAGCCCGTTTTTGCCCAGCGCGACGAAGGCGTTCATGTCCTTCGGCAGGCGGGTCGATGCCGACAGGTCGACGATCGTGTTGGTCTCCGGGTCATGCACGCCGACGCGTGCGCCCTTGGCATCGGAAAAAGTCACCAGACGCATTCAGAACTCCTCGTTATAGGACAACATCGAAAAAATTTCGCCTGCGCCGCCTCGCCGCATCGGCAATGCGCATGGACCTCCCGGCTGGATGAAACGGCTCCACACGGCGCTCGCTGCGGACGGAACCGGCGAACGATCATTTTCCACATATTGTAACCCAGCGATTCACCGGAAAAATAACGGGGAGGCACGGAGAAAACGCCCGAAAGCCGCCAGACCCACCGTTGCGGGCTGCGTTTATACTGGCGCCATCCCGCCACCACCGGACTGACGCGCCCACCCGATGAACGCCTCCTCCACGCTGACGGAACGCTGGCTCGCGCGCGTGGCCGCGGTAAAACCCGGCGAAACCCGGGCGTTGCTGTGGTCCTTCGCCTATTTCTTTTTCCTGCTCGCCGCCTATTACGTGCTGAGGCCGGTGCGCGACGAGATGGGACTGGCCGGCGGCATCAAAAACCTGCCCTGGCTGTTCACCGCGACCTTTTTCGTAATGCTGGCCGCGGTGCCGCTGTTCGGCGCCGTCGTCGCCCGCGTGCCGCGCCGCCGCTTCATCCCGCTGGTCTATCACTTCTTCGCCGTCAACATCCTGATCTTCTGGCTGCTGCTGACCTTCAAGGTGGCGCTGGCCGACACCGCCCGCGTGTTCTTCGTCTGGATCAGCGTCTTCAACCTGTTCGCGGTGTCGGTGTTCTGGTCGTTCATGGCCGACCTCTACCGCTCGGAACAGGGCAAGCGCCTGTTCGGCTTCATCGCCGCCGGCGGTTCGGCGGGCGCGCTGCTCGGCCCGCTGATCGCGGTCGGCTTCGCCGAATCCCTGGGACGCGCCAACCTGCTGCTGATCGCCGCGCTGCTGCTGGAGGTCGCGGTGTTCTGCGCGATGCGGCTGGAAGCGGCGGCACCGGCATTGAAGGCAGGACAGGAAGACCCGGCGCCGCAAGCCGCGGGCGCGCCGCCGGAAGCCGGGCTCGGCGGCGGCTGGATCGCCGGCCTGATGATGGTGCTGCGCTCGCCCTATCTCGCCGGCATCGCGCTGTGGGTGGCGCTGCTGTCGCTGGCCGGCACTTTCCTCTATTTCCAGCAATTGGGCATCGTCGCCGCGCTCTCCGACGATCCCAACCGCCGCACCGCGATCTTCGCGCGCATCGATCTCGCGGTGAGCCTGCTCACCATCGTCGTGCAGTTCTTCGCCACCGGCAAGTTGATCCGGCGTTTCGGCGCCGGGCCCGCCGCGGCCTTCCTGCCGCTGGTCTTCGCCGCCGGCTTCCTTGCGCTGGCGCTGACGCCAGTGCTGTGGGTGGTGATCGCCTTCCAGGCGCTGCAGCGCGCGGCGAATTTCGCGATCTCGAACCCGGCGCGCGAAGTGCTGTTCACGGTGCTCGGGCGTGAGGAAAAATACAAGGCCAAGTACGTGATCGACAACGTCGTGTTCCGCGGCGGCGATGCTGCGAGCGGCTGGCTCTATCACGCGCTGCGCGGCACCGGCATGGAACCTTCGTCGATTTCTCTGGCCACAGTGCCGGTGGCCGCGGGCTGGCTCGCGCTCGCGCTGCTGCTCGGCCGCGAACACGAACGACGCTCCTCCAGGGATTCCCCACCTTCATCCATTTCTTCTGCGGAGAAATAAATTTATGAATAAAATCAATAACTTATATACTCGCCGCGATGCTCTCGCGATGGGCGCCGGCGTGGCTGCGGGCGCGCTGCTGCCAGGCCTGTCGCTGGCACAGGCGGCCAAACCCCTGCTCAGCCGCAAGATTCCGAAAAGCGGCGAACTGCTGCCGGTGATCGGGCTGGGCACCGCGATCATTTTCGACATCGGCAACGACGCCGAAAAACGCGCCGAACGCACCCAGGTCATCCGCACGCTGCTCGACGGCGGCTCGAAGCTGATCGACACCGCGCCGTCCTACGGCACCGCGGAGCCGGTGGTCGGCGACCTGCTCGCCGCCGCGAAGCTGCGCGACCGGGTGTTCCTCGCCACCAAGGTGCGCGCCAACGACAACGCGGCCTTCACCGCGCAGATGAAGGAATCGCAGCAGAAGCTGCACTCCCCGAAAATCGACCTGATGCAGATGCACAACGTCGGCTTCCTCGACCGCGGCATGGTCGCGTCGCAGCTCGCCATCGTCCGCGAATGGAAGCAGCAGGGCCACTTCCGCTACATCGGCGTGACCCACTCGCAGCGGCAGGCGGACGCCAATGCGCGGCTGATCGAGATCATGCAACAGGACAAGCTCGACTTCATCCAGGTCAACTACTCGATGGCCGAGCGCAGCGTCGAACAGAACCTGCTCGCCGCCGCCGCCAACACCGGCACCGCGGTGCTGTGCAACCTGCCCTTCGGCCGCGGCCAGCTGTTCCGCGCGGTCAAGGGCAAGCCGGTGCCAGACTGGGCCGCCGAATTCGAGGCGACGACCTGGGGCCAGTTCTTTCTGAAGTACCTGCTGTCCAACCCCGCCGTCAACGCCGTGATCCCCGGCACCGACAAGGTCGAATACATGACCGACAACCTGAACGCGGGACGCGGGCGGCTGCCGGATGCGGCGATGCGCAAGCGGATGACGGCGTTCATCGATCCGCTGCTGTAACAAAAGAAAAGCAAAAATCGTCATTCCGGCGCAAGCCGGAATCCAGGCGAACGTTCCCAAACCACTGGATTCCGGATCGCCCCCCAAGGGGACTTCCTTCGGGGCGCGCTGCGCGCGTCCGGAATGACGGATGCAGTTTACGGATGCAGCATGGGTAGCCCGGATAAGGCCAAAGGCCGCCATCCGGGGCATGCAGCCATCAGCCCAGCTTCACCGCCCGCACCGCCACGCGGTCATCGCTGATCCGCTTGTTGAGCAGGTTGACGCAGGCCGCGACCACCGCCAGCGACGGCGTCGCGACGCCGGTCATCTGCCCCAGTTCGAGCACCGCGTTGACGATGGCGTCCATCTCCAACGGACGCCCGGCGCGCACGTCCTGCAGCGTCGAGGTCGGCAGCGACACGCGTTTTGCGGCGCTGTCGACCTGCGCCTCGGCATCCACATCCAGCGTCGTGCCCACCGCGGCGGCCACCGCGATGACCTCGCGCGTCAGCGCCACCGCCAGCGGCCGGGTGCCGGGG
The DNA here is from genome assembly GCA_026125585.1 of Burkholderiales bacterium. Classification (GTDB taxonomy): domain Bacteria; phylum Pseudomonadota; class Gammaproteobacteria; order Burkholderiales; family SG8-41. Next base: position 15,513 of record JAHCLD010000018.1, on the reverse strand, counting down.
AATTCCGCGGTCTCGCGCGCCGTCGACTGGGTAATCGCGCCCAGCGAATTCCACACCGCGTTCGACAGCAGCTTGTTCCACTTGGTCTTGCGCACGTCTTCGGTGACCCTGCCCGTCCAGCCGGCGCGGGTCGCCATGTCAGCAATCGCCTGCACGCGCGCGCTCTTGCGGTTGTCGATCTCGCCGATCACCAGCGCGTCGGTCTCGGCATCGGGCAGACGGATGCGGCCCGGCTCCACCAGGTCCGCGGGCTTGATCGACACCCCGCCGATGATCATCTCCGGCGGGAAAGTGCGCGCCAGCGTGCCATCCGGATCCACCGACTTCAGTTGCGCGCCCTTGAACTTCGATTCGATACCCTGGAAATACCACCAGGGCAGGCCGTTCTGCGGGAACACGAACGCGCCGTCCTGCGCGACCAGTCCGCGCAGATGCTGCGCCGCCGCCGCGAGCTGCTGCGACTTCAGCGTCACGAACACCACGTCGTAGGGGCCTTTTTCCTCGCCGGGTTTGCAGACCCGCACCCTGACCGGATCGGGCAGCCCGGTGCGCGGCCCCTCCAGGATCACGCCGCGGTTCGCCAGCGCCTCGTACTGCGCGCCGCGCGCCACCAGCGTCACGTCCTCGCCGGCATGCGTCAGCCGCGCGCCCAGAAAGCCGCCGATCGCGCCGGCGCCGTATACCAGTATCCTCATGGTCTGCCCTGATCCTCTGTTGTTTTTCGCGGATTGCCTTCGACAAAAACGACCGCGATGCGCGGCCGCGATGCGGACCCGCGCCGAACCCGGCCGGCGGGGTGCTACTCTAACAGCAATATGAAGCATTCCCTCACCCGGATCGCGGCCGCGGCCCTGCTGCTGCCGGGCTGCGCGACGCTGGAATGGCACAAGGACGGCGCCGCGGCCGAAACCCGCGACCGCGACCTCGCCGCCTGCGCCGCGAAGGCGCAGGCCGAAGCCTGGCGTTTCGACCGATTGCCGCCGCCGCAGGTGGCCGTCGACGCGCAGGGCCGCGTGATCGCGGTCCAGCCACCGCGCCAGGACAGCCAGCGTTTCCTGGCAGAACAGGACCTGCTGCGCGCCTGCATGCAGGAACGGGGTTACACATTGCGCGAAAGTGCCGTGAAAACAAACTGAGATTCACCGGGTGAAGCACACGGAAACAAAAGCGAGGCCACAGCATGAAACGCCCGACTCCGGACAACCCGCAGCGCCGCGCGCTGCTGAAAACCGCCGGTGCCGCCGCGCTGCTCGCCGCCATGCCTGAGGGCATCGCCGCACCGGCGGATCTCGTCACCCGCGCGATCCCGCGCAGCGGCGAGCGCCTGCCCGCCGTCGGACTCGGCACCTGGCAGGTCTTCGACGTGCCGCCCGTGCGGCTGGCCGAAACCGAGCTGCCGGCGGTGATGAAACGTTTCACCGAACTCGGCGGCAAGGTCGTCGACTCCTCGCCGATGTACGGCCACGCCGAAGCGGCCGTCGGCGCGCTGTCCTCGGCGCTCAAGGCGCGCCCTTCGCTGTTCCTCGCCACCAAGGTCTGGACCAGTGGCCGCGACGCGGGCATCCGCCAGATGGAAACCTCGGCCCGGCTGATGCAGGCCGGCAACAGCATCGACCTGATGCAGGTGCACAACCTGCTCGACCTGAAGACCCACCTGCCGGTGCTGCGCGACTGGAAAAAATCCGGACGCATCCGCTACCTCGGCATCACCCACCACACCCAGGGCTCGCATGCCGAGCTGGAGCGTCTGGTCAAAACCGGGGATTTCGATTTCGTGCAGTTCAACTATTCCATCGACGAACCCGAGGCCGACGCCCGGCTGCTGCCGGCCTGCGCCGACTCCGGCACCGCGGTGCTGATCAACAAGCCCTTCTCCCAGGCCGGACTGTTCGGAAAAGTGCGCGGCAAGCCGCTGCCGCCGTGGTGCGCCGAGATCGACTGCGCGAGCTGGGCGCAGTGTTTCCTGAAATGGATCATCGGCCATCCCGCGGTGACCGCCGCGATTCCCGGCACCCGGCTGGTTCGCCACATCGAGGACAACATGGCCGCCTGCACCGGACGCCTGCCCGATGCGGCGATGCGCAGGAAAATGGCCGCCCATTTCGCGGCGCTGTGACGGACAGGATCCGACTGGCGCGCCCCTCTGTGCAATGATCGCCGGATGAATCTCCCGCCCGCATCCCGATTTCCCTGCCTCCGCCTGCTGCTGTGCGTCCTGCTGCTCGCGTTCGCCGCCGGCTGCAGCATGGTGCGCCTCGGTTACGGCCAGCTCGACACACTAGCCGGCTGGCGGGCGCAGGACTATTTCGATCTCGAACCCGCTCAGCGCGACAGCTTCAACCAGCGCTTCGTCCGCCTCCATGCCTGGCACCGCCACGAACAGTTGCCGGACTACGCGCGTTTCCTCGCCGAGACCCGCAGCCGCGCCGAACGCGGTCTGCGCGCCGAGGACATCCTGTGGCTGATCGACGGCATCAAGACGCGTTACGGCGTGATCGCCGCGCGCGCGGCACCCGACGCCGCAGAACTGCTGGCCGGGCTGACGCCGGCGCAGATCGAACATCTGAAGCGGGAGCTGGCGCAGGGCAACCGTAAATTCCTGCGCGAGAACCGCAGCAATGAATCCGCGGAAAACCGGCGCCTGGCGCAGAACCGGCGCACGCTGAACCAGTTGCGCGACTGGGTCGGCACGCTGTCCGCCGAACAGGAACAGCGCATCGTCGAGCTCCTGCGCGAGGTGCCGCTGACCGACCGCCTGCGCCACGAAGACCGGCTGCGCCGCCAGCAGGAATTTCTCGCGCTGCTCGAAACCCGCGACGGTGACCGCAAGACCTTCGCAGCGCGGATGCGCAACTGGCTGGTGAACTGGGAACAGGGACGCCCGCCGGCACTGGCCAAAGCTTTTGAGGACTCCTGGCGCAAACGCGCAGAATTCCACGCCGCCGTCGATGCCCTGCTGACCCCCGCGCAGCGCGCCCACCTGCTGCGGCGGCTACAGAACTACAGCGAGGATTTCATCGCGCTGGCCGGCGAAGGCCAGGCCGTGGCGAGAAGCGGACAAAGCGACTGCGCTAAAATCGCCGCCTGCTGAATCCGCAGGTGCCACCATGCCCACCTACACCGGAACCCTCGACTCCAAGCTCCCCCGCGTCGGCACCACCATCTTCACCGTGATGTCGCGGCTCGCCGCCGAGCATGACGCGATCAACCTGTCGCAGGGTTTCCCCGATTTCGACTGCACGCCGGAACTGAAGGCGCTGCTGGCGAAACACGTCAACGCCGGCGTCAACCAGTACCCGCCGATGGCCGGCATCCCGGCGCTGCGCGAGGCCATCGCCGACAAGATCGCGACGCTCTACGGCGCCAGCTACGACGTCGAGCACGAAATCACCGTCGTCCCCGGCGCCACCTACGGCATCTACACCGCCTGCGCCGCGCTGATCCGCCCCGGCGACGAGGTCATCCTGTTCGAACCGGCCTACGACAGCTACGCCCCCGCGGTCGAGGTCCACGGCGGCGTGCCGGTCTACGTGCAACTGCGCTACCCCGACTACAGCATCGACTGGCAGGCGGTGCAGGCGGCGATCACGCCGAAGACGAAGCTGCTGATCGTCAACACCCCGAACAACCCGACGGCCACCGTGCTGTCGTCGGAAGACCTGCGCATGCTGGAAAGCCTGCTGCGCGACACCGGCATCGTCGTCGTTAGCGACGAGGTCTACGAGCACATCGTCTTCGACGGCCATCGGCATCAAAGCGTCGCCCGATTTCCCGGGCTGGCGGAGCGCAGCTTCGTCGTGTCTTCCTTCGGCAAGACTTACCACGTCACCGGCTGGAAAACCGGCTACGTCGCCGCGCCGAAAGAACTGATGGCCGAATTCCGCAAGGTCCACCAGTTCAACGCCTTCGTCGCCAACGGGCCGCTGCAGTACGCCTTCGCCGAATACATGAAAAACAGGGACGCCTACCTCGAACTCGCGGCCTTCTACCAGAAGAAGCGGGATTTCTTCCTGGAAGGCCTCAAAGGCTCGCGCTTCAAACCCCTGCCCTCGCGCGGCACGTTCTTCCAGAACCTCGCCTACGACGCGATCAGCGACGAAAAAGACACCGAACTCGCGGTGCGGCTGACGAAGGAAAAAGGCATCGCGTCGATTCCGGTCTCGGTGTTCTACCGTCAGCCGCCGGCGCACCGCGTGTTGCGCTTCTGTTTTGCCAAGTCGGAGGCGATGCTGGCGAAGGGGGCGGAAATCCTTAGTCAGCTCTAAACAAAAATTTTTAATAAAAACAATAACTTATAAAAATTTATCTTCAATGGCTAGGTATTTACTGTTTGAAATATATATTTTTATATATACAATCGGGCCGTGAAATTCACTTGGAACGCAGCCAAGCATGCGGCCAATCTGAAAAAGCACGGCCTCGATTTCGCCGATGCCGAACGGGTATTCAATGGCCCGACGTTCACGGTGGAAGACACACCCGCGGCTACGCCGGTGAACAGCGATTCAACTCAACCGGTTTTCTGGACACGGCCATCGTCACGATCTGCCACACGGAAAGCGAAGACGAAATCCACATCATCTCCATGCGAAAGGCGGAACCCCATGAAATCGAAATCCTCGCCCGCTACCTCTGAAACCAAAGCTCCCCGCCTGCGCGTGGGCCTCAAGGACGTCGGCCGGGAAGCGTTTTCCGCTGCCGTCAACGAACACTTGGGCAAACAACGTGTCTCCATCATGCTGGACGGCGCAGTCATCGCCTTCTTCAAGGCCAAGGCCGGAGAGCGCGGCTACCAAACCCTCATCAATCAGGCCCTGCGCCAGGCCATGGCAGGCGAACAGATCGAGTCCACACTGCGCCGGGTCATCCGCGAAGAGTTACAGACATCGTAAGAACTGCTCATTGCGAAAAGAAATCCAGCAGGTTGGATACCCGGCCAATACGGGAAAAGAAACTGATTCCGAAATCCTTGCGATCAAATCGCCACAACAGTCACCATGCTTCGCATCGGACTCGTTTCTGACACCCACGGCCTGCTGCGCGCGCCGGTCATGGAGTTCTTGCGCGGCAGCCATCACATTGTCCATGCGGGCGACATCTGCGACTCACAGACTCTCGAGCAGCTTTCCGCGCTCGCGCCAATCACCGCCGTTCGCGGCAACAACGATCGCGGAGCCTGGGCCGAGCGCCTCGCGGAATCAGAGCTGATCCAGCTAGGCGGCCTGTTTCTCTACGTCATCCACGATCTGGCGCAACTCGATATTGATCCGGCTGCAGCCGGCGTGCATGTGGTGGTGTCCGGCCACTCGCACAAGCCGCTCATCGAGCGCAAAGGTGCGGTGCTGTATGTGAACCCTGGAAGCCCCGGCCCCCGCCGGTTCAAACTTCCCATCGCGGCCGCCGAGCTTCTCATCGAGAAAGGTTCGGTCACTGCGCGAATCAACGAATTCGCAGCGCAGTAGGGCGGGCAAGCCGCGCAGCGGCATCATCCGCCGGAGGTCACCGCCACGTAGACGTGAATGATGGCGATGCACACCACTGTCACCTTCACACTGAACGCCCGGTTCTTCCCCAGCAGTTCCCCGAACGGCAGCCCGTAACGCCCCGCCATCGCCAGCATCGTGTTCGACATCGGGCAGGCGGTGAGTCCGACGCCCCAGCTCATCAGGAATACCATCGCCAGCAGCGTCTGGTCGGGCTGCAGCGGCATGACCCAGGGGCCCAGCACCGACACCAGGATGATCGGGTGCAGGCCCAGCCAGGCGGCAACGTTCATGACGACCAGCACCAGGCTCGCCTCGAAGGCGCCGAAGCGCGAGAACGGCAGGCCGAGGTCTAGCGCGTCGATCGCGCCGTTCATGCCGGCCGACAGGATGCCGGCGGCGAGGAACAGCGTCAGTTCGCCGTTCATCGCCGGTAGCCGCGCGCGGCCGTGGCGCAGCAGGATGTCGCCGGTGCGCCGGCCGCTGAGCACCAGCAACGTCGCCACCGTGACGAGGAAGGACATCGCGGCGATCACCGCCAGCACCGACCACTGCGGCCGCCATTCGTGAATTGCCAGCACGCTGACCGCCAGCACCGCCGGCACCCACAGCGCTTCGAGGTGCAGCGGATAGCCGGTGAAATTTTCCGCCCTGCCGTATTTCGCCGAGGTCAGCGTGAACCAGGTGACGGTCATGCCGGCCGCGGCCACCGGCAACCCCCAGACGATCAGTTGCGTCAGGCTGGCACCGGGCGCGGCGGTCAACGCCGCCGCCATCGCGCCGTAGAACGGCGACCATGCCGCGCCGACGATGAAGGCCTGCGACAGGCCCATCGCCTGCTCCATGGTCAGTTTCGTGCGTGCACTGAGGCGGTCGGCGAAAATCGCCACCGCGGAAAAATTGATCACCGCACCGAACAGGTGCACGCCGATCATGGTCCGGCACAGCGCGCCGCGTCCCCGCTCCAGCGGTTCGTTCGCCTTCTCGCGGCCGACCGCGATCAGTTGCAGGAAGGACACCGCGATCAGCATGCCGGCGAGCGGCACGTTCTGGGTCAGCGCCATTTCGATCAGGCCGCTGCCGCCATGGACCATGCTCCAGCCGATGCCCAGCGCGCCGAGGCCGGCCAGCGCCAGCACCATCCTCAACTGGTGGCGCGGCAGTTTCGGCAACAGCAGCAGGCAGGCCGCCCAGGCGATGACGCCGGTGATCCATGCGGGATAAGCCGGCAGCCAGACGGCTGCGATCACCAGCACGACGACGGCGAAATAGAGCCAGGCTGCGAGGGTGTCGCGGCTTGCGGCGGAGGAATTCAACTGGGGACAGCCATTGGAGCCGTCATTCCGGCAAACGCCGGAATCCAGGAGCTTGAAGTGGACATTCCTGGATTCCGGCTCGCGCTGCGCGCGTCCGGAATGACGCCAAAAAAATCAGGGGATCGTGGCAAATCGCCCCCCCGGACATCACAACACGCCGGACAATCCACCGTCGACGTTGATGCAGCAGCCGGTGACGTAGCTCGCGGCATCCGAGGCGAGGAAGGCAATCACGTTGGCGACTTCGGCCGCCTCGCCCATGCGCTTCATCGGCACGGTCTTGCCGGTATCGGCGTAATGCTGCTCGACCGTCTTGTTGTTGCGCGCGGCACCGCGCTCCTGCTGCTTCGATTTGATCTTGCCGACCGCAACCACGTTGACCAGGATGTTGTCGGCCGCCAGTTCCTTGGACAGTCCCTTGGACAGGGCCAGGCCCGCGGCGCGGCTGACGGTGGTCGGGAACATCGCCGCACCCGGCTGCTTGGCGCCGACCATGTTCAGGCTGATGATGCGGCCGCCGCCGGCTTTTTTCATGTGCGGAATGGCCGCGCGTGCAGTGCGCACCTGCGCCATCACCTTGATTTCCATGTCGAGGTCCCAGAAGCTGTCCTCGACCTTGTCGAAGGCGATCTGGCCCGAGCCGCCGGCGTTGTTGACGACGATGTCGAGGCGGCCGAAGTGTTTCGCGGTTTCCTCGATGAAACGCTCCATGTCGCCTTCCTTGGACGCATCGGCAACGATACCCAGCACATCGCCGCCCTGCTTTTTCAGTTCGGCGGCAAACGCGTCGATCAGTTCCTTGCGGCGCGCGCAGAACGCGACCCTGGCGCCCTCTGCAACCAGACGCCGCACGACGGCCTCGCCGATGCCTTCGGTGCCGCCGGTGACGGCGGCGACTTTGCCCTTCAATCCGAGTTCCATGACGCGAATCCTTTCCTGTCTGCGCAGCGGTTTTGCGGGAGGCGCGATTGTGACACATCCGCGCCACAGCGGACGGCGTCTGGCCCGCGCGGCGAAGCCGCGGTAGACTCGCCGCCCATGATCATCGCCATCCCCGACGACTACCACAATCTGGTCCGCACGCTGGACTGCCTGAAAATCCTCGAAGGCCACGAGGTGCGCATCTTCAACGACGTCGCGCCGCCCGAAGCCCGACTGGTGGCGAACCTGCGCGACGCCGACATCATCGTGCCGATCCGCGAACGCACGCGCTTCACCCGCGGCATCATCAGCCAGTTGCCGAAGCTGAAGCTGTTCAGCCAGACCGGCCGCAGCTTCCACCACATCGACGTCGAGGCCTGCAACGACCGCGGCATCGCGATCCTGTCGGGAGACCACCCCTCCCCGTACACGGTGGCGGAACACACCTGGGCGCTAATCATGGCGAGCTGGCGCGACGTCGCGCGCGAATGCGACGGCATGCGCCGGGGCGTCTGGCGCTCGCGCTTCAACATCGGCCTGCGCGGCAGGACGCTGGCGATCCTCGGCCTAGGCACCATCGGCAGGCTGATCGCGCAGACCGGCGCCAGCTTCGGCATGCGCGTGCTGGTCTGGGGCCGGGAGGGTTCGCTCACCGCGGCAAAGGCCGCGGGCTACGAAACAGCCACGAGCCAGGACGACCTGTTCTCGCAGGCGGACGTGATGGTGATCATGGCCAGGCTGTCGAAGGACACACGCGGCCTGGTGACGGCGGCGCACCTCGCGCGAATGAAGCCTTCCGCCCTGCTGGTCAACACGGCACGCGCCGAGCTGATCGAGCCGGGCGCGCTCGTCGCGGCGCTCAAGGCCGGACGGCCGGGCATGGCGGCGACGGATGTCTACGAAAACGAGCCCGTGCAGCACGGCGACCATCCGCTGCTGAAACTCGACAATGCGCTGTGCAGCAACCACAGTGCCTGGCTGGAGCAAGGCACCTACGAGGCGTACTTCGGCGAGGCTTTCACCAACGCGGCAGCCTTCGCCGCCGGAAAGGTCACGCAATTCGCCAACTCTCCAAGAGTCAAATAAAAACAGACAGTTAAAGAGTTTCAGCCGCAACAACCCTGCGCCGAAAATACCGGCGCCCTTGGCTTCAGGCGCCAATCAGGGTATAAGGGAAACACAACCGCCGCGGTCCGCAAGGACCGCGGTTTTTTTCTGGCGGCCGCTGCCGCCAGATTTTTTCAAGCTTCCTGAAGAGAATTGCCATGTCCAAGAAACCGCCCATCACCATTTCCTCACTGGATCTGGAACGGCTTGAAACCCTGATCGAATCCACACCCGATGCGGTCTTCCCGGGCAAGGCCGCGCTGCTCGACGAGCTCGGCCGCGCCACCGTGCTCGAGCCCAACGAGATGCCGCCCGACGTCGTCACGATGAATTCCACGGTGCGTTTCTCGGTCGCGGACTCCGGACAGGAGTTCGAGTTGACGCTGGTCTACCCCAGGGATGCCGGCGGTGAAGGACGCATTTCGGTGCTGGCTCCAGTCGGCAGCGCCCTGCTCGGCCTGTCGGTGGGCAGCGCGCTGGACTGGCCGCTGCCGGACGGCCCAAGCACCACGGTGCGTGTGAGTGCCATCACCTATCAGCCGGAACGCGCCGGCGAACACCACCGCTAGGAAGCGCGCTCAGGCCGCGGCGGTGCCTGCGTCGAGTTCGACCCGGTCGCGCCCCGACTCCTTGGCGCGGTAGAGCGCGCGGTCGGCGCGCTGCAGCGCGGCGTCGGCGCTGCCGTCGTCCTTGCCCAATGCCGAGACCCCGATGCTGACCGTCACGCCGATGGTGCATCCCTCGTGCATGGCCGCGGACGCGGCGATCCCGCGACGCAGCCGCTCCGCGAATTCCACCGCCGCCGCCGGCACGGCTCCGGTCAGCATCACCGCGAACTCCTCCCCGCCGAGCCGGCCGCAGGCGTCGACTTCGCGGATGCCCTTGCGGATCAGTTCCGCGACATGGCGCAGCACAACGTCGCCTGCGGGATGGCCACGGGTGTCGTTGACCTGCTTGAAACGGTCGATGTCGAGCATCAGCACCGCGGCCCGCTGCTGCGGGAAACGCCGGATGCGGGCATGCTCCTCCTCCAGCCGCGTGATGAACGCGCGGCGGTTGGGCAACCCGGTCAGCATGTCGGTGGTCGCCAGTTCGCGCAGTTCATTCTCGAGGCGCCTGCGCTCCGTGATGTCCTCGACGATGCGCAGGAAATACAGCGGCCGCCCTTCGGCATCACGCACCAGCGACACCGTGCGGTTGACCCACAGCAGGCTGCCGCCCTTGCGCACGTAGCGCTTCTCGGCCGAGACGCTGTCCACCTCGCCTGACAGCAACCGCTGGCGGTCGCGGATGCCCGAATCGCGGTCTTCCGGATGGGTGAAATCCGTCGCGGTCCTGCCCATCAGCTCCCCGCGCGCATAACCCAGCATGTCGCAGAGGCGCTGGTTGACCTGGAGGAAGCGGCGATCCATCGAGGTGTGCGCCATGCCAATCGCGGCCTGCTCGAAGGTGCCGCGAAAACGCGTTTCGCTGTTCGCCAGCGCCTCGCGCGCGCGCCGCTGCCGCGCCAGCGTCACCATCAGCATCGCGGCGAACGCGCCGATGACCAGGGTCACCAGCAGCGCCATCGCGTAATCGCGGTTGCGGTTGCGCATGAATTCCCGCAGGACTTCCTGCTCCGCGGTGCCGACGGCGACGATCAGCGGGTACTCGCGCAGGGTGCGGTAACTGACCAGGTGCCGGGCGCCGTCGGAACCGCCGGGACTGATGAATTCGCCGTGTTCCTGCTGCGCGCGCTGCCGCAGCAGGCTGCTGCCGGACATGTCGACATCGAAATCGAGGGTATTGCCGACGCGCCGCACGCGCGCAATGCCGTCGTGCCCCACCAGCGTCACCAGCCCCAGCGCGCCGATGTCCGACTTCTGGTAGAACCTCGCGAAATAACCGGGATCGACCGACAGCACGATGACGCCGCCGAAGGATCCGTCGGCCTTGCTGATGCGCCGCGACATCGGCACCTGCCAGGTACCCGACACGCGCCCCAGCACCGGGCGGTTGATGTAGAGGACATCGCCACCGCCCCGCCGGTGCACGCGGAAAAACTCGCGGTCGGCGTAGTTCGTCGGCTCGAAATGCCTGCTGCTGAGCACGATGTCGCCATGCTCGTCGACCACGCTGAGGATGCTGAACAGCTGGCCGTCGACGACGCCGTCATCGACGTAACGGGCAATGTCCAGTCCGCGCCCGACGCGGCGGTATTCATGGCGCACGAACAGCAGCGCGCTGTCGAGACCTTTCAGCGTGCGCGCGATGTGCTCGTCGTAAGCCACCGCGAGATTGGAGTTCTGCCGGAATGCGGCGCCGACGGTCTCCCGGTATCCGCTCTCGTGCTTCGTGGCCATGTAGAACCAGAGGCTGCCGAGCAGCAGCACGCTGAACAGGCCGATGGCCATGTTGACATCGGCGAAGCGGCGCAGCCCGCGCTCCGGCACCGCGCTCAGCGTGCCCGCCATGTGCCGGCGACGTTCGCCGCCCGTCCGTTGCGCTCGAGCCGGAGCAGATGGGCATGCAGGGAACGCATCGCGACGGCATGAATGCGCTCGGGCACGTCGTCGTAGGCATGGCGCACGAGGATTTCCAGGGTACCCGGCCCGTGGGCCGCGAGCGCGGCATGGATCTTTTCCTCCCGCTTCAGACGGTGCGCGACCAGACGATGCACCTCTTCGACGGGCGCGGTGATCAGCCGGCCATGTCCCGGCGCGAAGGCGATGACCGGCAGTTCAAGCAGGCGCTGCAGCGAATCGAGATAGGCCTGCATGTCGCCGTCCGGCGGCGAGATCACCACGGTCGAGCCCTGCATCACATGGTCGCCGGTGAACAGCAGGCCGCTGCCTTCGAGCAGGTAACAGAAGTGATTGGAAGCATGGCCGGGCGTGTGCACGGCGCGCAACCGGATGCCGCCGCAGTCGACGGTTTCACCGTCGTGCAGCACGCGGTCGGGCTTGAAATCCTCATCCTGGCGGCCGTCCGCCGGCGTCGCGCCGTGACCCAGCACCTCGGCGCCGGTGGCGGCTTTCAGCACGCGCGCCAGCGGCGAATGGTCGCGATGGGTATGCGTGCAGAGTATCCAGCGCAGCCGGTTGCCGACCGCGGCAAGCAGCGCGTCGCGATGCGCGTCGAGTTCCGGTCCCGGATCGACCAGCGCCAGTTCGCCTTCGCCGATCAGGTAACTGTTGGTGCCGGGGCCCGTCATCACCCCGGGATTGGGCGCGGTGATGCGCCGCACGCCGGGGGCAACGGTGATGGTTTCACCGGGCACGATGGGCGCAGGCAGGTTCATTTTCCGGCGGCCCCCGCCTCTTCGTAACCGGGCTCGCCCGGCAGGATGCGGCGGCCGTCGGCGGCGATGCGCGGCAACTGCGCGCGCACGTCGCGGCGCGCGGCGAGGCCGCTGCGCAGGCTCGCCACGCTGTCGTAATCCGCAAAATCCTCCAGCGTGCGCACGGTCGGCGTGCGCATCTCGAAGTCGCCGCTGCGGTGGCGCGTCAGCGCTTCTCCGGGGCGCACCCAGGCGGCGGCGATGGTTTCCCGCTCGTCCTGCAGCGGCTCCTGTCCTTCCGGCGCCTCGGCCATGAAGAAACGCGTGTCGTAGCGCCGCGGCAGGCCCACCGGCGTGATCCAGTGCGCGAAATAGGTCAGCTGATCCGCCGCCAGTTGCAGATCCTCGGCCTGCAGCAGATCGGGAAACGCCACCGTGCCGGCGTTGAGGCGGCGGCGGTGCTCGGCAAACCGGCGCGCCGTTTCGGCATCGCTCAGCGACAGCGTTTCGCCGCCGCGCCCGCGCGCCAGCAGCAGCCCCGATTCCTCGAAAGCCTCGCGGATGGCGGCAACCCAGTACGCCAGCCCGCCACAGGCAAGACCCAGCGTGCCGCTCGCCGCACTGTCGGCAAGGCAATTACATAACTTATTGTTTTTAAAGTAAAAATCAGTTTTATCCACACCGCCGCCAGGGAATACGTGCATGCCCGGCACGAAACCGGACTTGAGATTGCGGCGCATCATCAGCACCTCGATGCCGTCCGGAGCATCGCGCACGATGGTCACCGTCGCCGACGGCATCGGCACCACCGGCTGTCCGCCGCGCGCCCCGTTTTTCAACTGTTCACCGCTCACCATTCACCCTTCACGATTTACCTTTACCGCCAACCATACACCGCCCGCCGCTCACCGCCCGACCAGCAGGCTGATCAGGCTCGAGGTATCCAGCCGGCCGCCGCCCTCACGCTGCACCTGCGCATAAAACTGGTCGATCAGCGCGGTCGCCGGCAACTGCGCGCCGTTGGCACGCGCCTCCTCCATCGCGATGCGCAGGTCCTTGCGCATCAGGTCGACCGCAAAACCGAAATCGAATTTCCCGTCGACCATCGTCCTGCCGCGGTTCTCCATCTGCCACGAGGTCGCCGCGCCCTTCGAGATGACGTCGACGACGCGCTTCGCGTCGAGGCCCGCATGCAGCGCAAACGCAAGGCCTTCGGCGAGGCCCTGTACCACGCCGGCGACGCAGATCTGGTTGACCATCTTGGTTTTCTGGCCAGCGCCCGGGGGCCCCATCAGCGTCACCGCGCGCGCGTAATGCGCAATCACCGGCTCGGCACGGGCATAGGGCCCGGCGTCGCCGCCGGCCATCACCGTCAGGATGCCCTGCTCCGCGCCGGACTGCCCGCCCGACACCGGGGCGTCGAGAAAATGCAGTCCGCGCGCCTGTGCCGCCGCATGCAGTTCTTCCGCCACGGCTGCCGATGCCGTCGTATGGTCGACGAAGATCGCGCCTTCGCGCATCGCCGCAAAAGCGCCTCGGCTGCCCGTGGTGACCTCACGCACGTCGTCGTCGTTGCCGACGCAGCTGAAGACGATGTCCGCGTCCTGCGCGGCCGCAGCCGGGGATTCAGCAGCCGTGCCGGCATTGCGCGCCAGCCAGGCCTGCAGGCGCGCCGACGAACGGTTGTAGACGGCAACACTGTGGCCTGCACGGGCTAGGTGGCCGGCCATCGGGCCACCCATGACGCCGAGGCCGATGAAGGCAAGTTTCATGTTCGGTTGTTTCCGGCAAAAACGGGAATTGCCGAATATATCGGCAAACCGCGCCGCAAGACATCGCCAGCCCGCGGCAGCCATCCCGTTAAGGACTATTGCAATAAAAAATGAGAACAATTATCATTTAACTTCTCGAAACGGCTGTTTTACCCCTTTGCCTTCCACATGTTCCCGCAACGCAACATCGCATGGTCAGCGCCGGTTCATGGCGGCGCGAGATCCCGGTTGCCGGGCATCGCCGTCACCGTCGGCCTGCATGCCGCGCTCGTTCTGGTGCTGCTGAGTTACGCGCCAGCACGGCAGACGCTGGCGGAACTGGCGCCGATCATGGTGAGCCTGGTGCAACCCCGTCCCGCCGAGCCGCCGAAGGAACTGCCCAAACCGAAACCGGTGGTCAAACAGCCCGTCAAGCGCGTCGAGCCGAAACCGCTGCCCCTGCTGACCACGACCGCTCCGGAAATGCCGGAGCCTGCCGCGATCCAGCCTCCGCCACCGGCACCCCCGCCGCCACCCGAGCCAATCGCCGCCAAGTCACCGCCGGCACCGGCGCCGGTGATCCCGCCACAGTTCAACGCCGACTACCTCAACAACCCGGCGCCGGGCTATCCGGCGCTGTCGCGCCGCCTCGGCGAGGAAGGCCGCGTCGTGCTGCGGGTGTTCGTCGATGAACGCGGCCTGCCGGCGCGCGTTGAACTGCGCAGTTCGAGCGGGCATCAGCGCCTCGACGAGGTGGCACTGGAAACCGTGCGCCAGTGGAAATTCGTGCCCGCGCGCCGCGGCGGCCAGGCGGTCAGCGCCTGGGTGCTTGTCCCCATTTCATTCAGCCTCAGGAGTTGATTTCTTGGAACCGCAACAGACACTTGGCCTTGCCCATTTCCTCGCCCAGACCGATGCGGTCGGCAAAACCCTGCTCGTCATCATGCTGCTGATGAGCGTGATCACCTGGTACCTGATCGTCACCAAGACACTCGTCGCGCTGACGACCCGCCGGCGCATCCGGCGTTTCCTCGGCCGCTTCTGGAATGCGCCCTCGCTGCAGGCCGTCGCCACGCAGCTCGAGAACGATCACCCGGACGAGCCGTTCTCGCAGCTGACCTGGCACGCCATCGTCGCCGCGCGCCATCACCAGCGCCACGGCACCAACAAGCTCGACGAGGCCGGCTCCGGCGCGGATTTCATCACCCGCGCGATGCGCCGCGTGATCGACGAGGAAACCGCGCGCTTCGAATCCGGGCTGACGGTGCTGGCCTCGATCGGCAGCACCGCGCCCTTCATCGGCCTGTTCGGCACGGTGTGGGGCGTCTACCACGCGCTGGTCAACATCGGCATGAGTGGCCAGGGCACGCTGGACAAGGTCGCCGGTCCCGTCGGTGAGGCGCTGATCATGACCGCGCTCGGCCTCGCAGTGGCGATTCCCGCCGTGCTCGCCTACAACTTCGCCGTGCGCAGCAACCGTATCGTGCTGGCGCAACTCGATTCCTTCGCCCACGACCTCTACGCCTTCCTGACCACCGGCTCGCACGTCAACGACGTCGCCGCGGTGGTGCCGGTGCGTCCCGCCGCCGTGGCCAAGTCCGGAGCCTGACATGGCCTTCGGCGGATTCAACAAGGCCGGAGACAGCGCGCCGATGGCGGAAATCAACATGGTGCCG
>JAHCLD010000179.1 GCA_026125585.1 Burkholderiales bacterium | reverse complement strand
ACAAGCCGATCGTCGGTTTTCTGGTGAACCGGCTGCAGCATGCGATCCTGCACGAGGCGTATTACCTGATCGAGAAGGGCGTCGCCAGCGCCGCCGACATCGACCACGCCGCGCGGCGCATGCTCGCGCCGCGGATGTGCATCAACGGCCTGATCGCGCAGAAGGACCTGAGCGGCCTGGTGATCCATGCCGGCGCGCAGGCCTCGATCGTGCCCGAGCTGTTCCACAACGGCATTCCCAATCCGATGCTGCAAGACATGGTGAAAGACGGCGAGACCGGCACCGCCGCGGGCAAGGGGTTCTACGACTGGGATGGCTGCGACACCGCGGCCGTGCGCAAGCAGGCATCGGTGCAACTGGCCAGGCTGACGGAGTTTCTCGATTCCGAAGCCATGCAGCCGGCGCCGAAAACCCAGCCCAAATCGCGCGATCCGCGGCGTTGATTCCCGGCTCGCGTCGCGCCTTCGTGCTCGGCGCGCGTGAAGCGCTCGGCGTGCCCGCGGCCGTGCTCGGCGCGGGTTTCCTCGGTTACGGTTCGCTGGCCGCCGATGCCGGCTATCCCGTTTACCTGACGCTGCTGGCAACCTTTGCGATCTGGGCGCTGCCCGGGCAACTGGTGCTGATGGAAATGCAGGCGGCCGGCGCAGCGCTGGCGGCGACCGCGCTCGCGGTGTCGCTGAGCGCCGCGCGTTTTTTTCCGATGACGCTGACCCTGATGCCGCTGATGCGCCGCGGCGCCGGCGCGCGCCGGCTGTGGCAGTTTCTGCTGGCCGCGCAACTGGTGTCGATGACGACCTGGGCAGTAGCGATCCGCCGCTTCGAAGACGGCGACCTCCAAGACCTGGAGGCGCGCTGGCAGTACTTCACCGGCTTCTCCGCGGTGTGCATCGGTTCGGCGGCGGTGTGCGCCGTGATCGGTCAGTTGCTGATCGGCGCGCTGCCGCCGCTGGCGAAATACGGGCTGGCGCTGCTGACGCCGCTGTACTTTTTCGTGACCCTGGTCGGCGAAGCGCGTTCGAAATCCTCGATTGCCGCGCTGGTCTGCGGCGCCGGCACGGCATTGGCGCTGCACGCGGTGGCGCCCGACTGGAGCCTGCTCGGCGCCGGTTTCATCGGCGGCACCGCCGCCTTCCTGCTGCAGCGCGCGCGTGCCGTCCGCCGCTGAGATCGGGCTGGCGATTGCCGCCTGCGGGCTCGCGACCTGGCTCTGGCGCGGCCTCGGCGTGCTGCTGTCGGGCCGGCTCGATCCGGAAAGCGCGATGTTCGAATGGGTGTCCTGCGTTGCCTACGCGCTGGTTGCCGGGCTGATCGCGCGCATCATCGTCGCGCCGTCGGGGCTGCTGGCGGAAACCGCGCTGGGCGACCGCCTGCTGGCCTGCGCCGCTGCGCTGCTCGCCTACCACCTGGCCCGGCGCAACATGTTCGCCGGCATGATTTGCGGGCTGGCGGTGTTTACCGGCGCTGCTTACGTCCGCGGCCTCATCGCTTAAAATCGGGGCATGAGCGGTGAAATTTTGGTGGCGCGCGACGGTCCGGTCGCGACCGTCACGCTGTCCAATCCCCCGAAACTGAATGCGCTGACGGTGGCCATGTGGCGCGCGCTGGCTGCCGCCTTCGATGGACTGTCGGCCGACGACAGCCTGCGTTGCGTCGTGCTGCGCGGCGCCGGGACCGAAGCTTTCGCCGCGGGCGCCGACATCGCCGAGTTCGCGACCGAACGCAACACCGTCGAGCAGGGCAAGGCCTACCACCGCGAGCTGGTTTACGGCGCGCTGCGCGCGGTCGGCGAATGTCGTCATCCGACGGTGGCGATGATCCACGGCGCCTGCGCCGGCGGCGGGCTGGAGCTGGCCTGCCAATGCGACCTGCGCCTGGCCGGCGACAGCGCGCGTTTCGGCGTGCCGATCAACCGTCTCGGGTTCGCGATCGCCTGGGACGAACTGGCCGCGCTGCTGCCGTTGATCGGGCGCGCCGCGGCGCTGGGAATTCTGGTCGAGGGGCGCATGTGGGGCGCGCAGGAGGCGTATGACAAGGGCCTG
This sequence comes from Burkholderiales bacterium, assembly GCA_026125585.1. GTDB lineage: Bacteria > Pseudomonadota > Gammaproteobacteria > Burkholderiales > SG8-41. The sequence continues at coordinate 2,709 of JAHCLD010000179.1, read as the reverse complement.
CTGACGCGGCTAGTGCCGGATGCGGAGCTGGCTGCCGAGACCGCGGCTACGGTCGCGCGCATCTGCGACGGCGCGCCGCTGGTCGCGCGCTGGCACAAGCAGTTCATCCGCCGGTTGACGCCGCGGCCCGAGCCGCTGACCGCGGCGGAACTCGACGCCAACTTCGATTATTTCAACACCGAGGATTACCGCATCGGCTACGATGCCTTCATCCGCAAGCGCAAGCCGCGCTTCGTGGGCCGTTGATGTTCTACGACTTTTCTTAACAGACTGGAATCCGTCATGGCTGGACCGTTATCGCATGTCAAGGTGCTCGATCTCTCGCGCGTGCTCGCGGGACCGTGGACCGCGCAGAATCTCGCCGATCTCGGCGCGGAAGTGATCAAGGTGGAGCGCCCCGGCAAGGGTGACGATTCGCGCGGTTACGCGCCGCCGTTTCTGAAGGACGAGCAGGGCAACGAAACAAAAGAGGGCGCCTATTTCTGCGCCGCGAATCGCGGCAAGAAATCGATCACGGTGAACCTGAGCAAGCCCGAGGGGCAGCAACTGGTGCGCGAACTGGCGAAAGGCGTCGACGTGCTGGTGGAGAACTATAAGGTGGGCGACCTGGCGCGTTACGGCCTCGGTTACGAAGACCTCGCCAAGCTGAACCCCGGGCTGATTTACTGCTCGGTCACCGGCTTCGGCCAGACCGGCCCGTACAAGGACCGCCCCGGCTACGATTTCATGGCGCAGGGCATGGGCGGGCTGATGAGTATCACCGGCGAGGCCGACGGCCTGCCCGGCGGCGGGCCGCAGCGCGTCGGCATTCCGATTATCGACATGACCACCGGCATGTACGCCACGATCGCGATCTGCGCCGCGCTGGCCCACCGTGCGGTGACCGGCCAGGGGCAGTGGATCGACGTCGCGCTGCTCGACAGCTGCGTCGCCTTCTTGGCCAACCAGGCGATGAACTACTTCGCCACCGGCGAGTCGCCCTCGCGCATCGGCAACGCGCACCCGAACATCGTGCCCTACCAGACGTTCAAGACGAAGGACGGCGCCATCATCCTCGCCTGCGGCAACGACAACCTGTTCAACAAGTTCTGCGAGGCCGCCGGTTGCGCCGAGCTGCCGAAGGATCCGCGTTTCGCCACCAATGCCGAGCGCGTGAAAAACCGCGCCGAGATCACGCGGCTGCTGAACGCCGTCTTCGAACGGCGCACGACGAAGGAATGGGTTAAGCTGCTCGACGATGCGGGCGTGGCCAACGGGCCGATCAACACCATCAGGGAAGTGTTCGAAGAGCCGCAGGTGATCGCTCGCGGCATGAAAATCGAATTGCCGCATGCAGCGGCGGGGAAGGTACCGCTGGTCGCGAGCCCGATGCGGTTTTCGGGCACGCCGCTGCAATACGACGTTCCGCCGCCCACTGTGGGGCAGCATACCGATGAAATCCTGCGTGACGTGCTCGGGAAATCCGACGCGGAGATCACGAAGCTGCGGGCCGATAAAACTGTTTGAAGGCGTGATTCAGTAATTAAGTGATTGACCAGCTGATCACAAGCTAGAAGAAGCTAATCAGCATTTTTGTCGCCAATGCGAACAGCATCAGCGCGAACAGTTTTTTCAGCAGTACAGCCGGACTCCGGTGGGCAAGGCGTGCCCCGAGCGGCGCGAACAGCATGCTCGAAACCACGATGACCGCCAGCGCCGGCAGGTAAACGTAGCCTGCAGCGTAGGGCGGCAGGCCGTCATGCCCCCAGCCTGCGGCGATATAACCCACGGTGCCGGCGACCGAAAGCGGCCAGCCCGTTGCCGCTGCGGTGCCGATCGCGCGATGGATCGGCATGCCACGCTTGACCAGGTAACTGACCACCATTGCTGCGCCGCCGGTGGCGGTAAGGCTGGCAATCAGGCCCATGACTGCAGCCGCGGCATTGGTGCCGGCAACGGTTTGCGTCACGGTGTCCGGTCTGGGTTTTGCGCCGAACAACATCTGCGCAGCGAGCACGTAAATCAAAAGCGTGAAAACGAGGGCCAAGGGGAACACATCGAGCTGACCGGCGAGCAGCGCGCCGCCGGCCGAACCGAGCACGATGCCGGCGGCCATCCGTCGTACGGTCGGCCAGTCAACCGCGTCGTGACCATGGTGGGCAAGCACGCTGCTCACCGAGGTGAACATGATGGTGGCCATCGCAGTGCCCAGTGCCAGGTGAACGATGACTGCGGGTACAAACTGCTTGGCTGCGAAAATGAAGGCGAGCACGGCGACGATCATTGCGCCGCCGCCGACGCCGAGCAGCCCGGCAATGAAGCCGACGAAGGCGCCCAGCGCGAGGTAGGCCCACCACCAGTCGAACATCAGGGTCAGGCCCGGCTCATTTCATCAGGCCGAGGATGTATTTCCACTCGTCGGGATCCACCGGGGTGATCGACAGCCGGTTGCCGCGGGCGAGCACGCGCATTTTCGCCAGCGGCTTGTGTTTGCGCAGTTCGTCGAGCGAGACCAGCGGCGTCTTTTTGACGAAACGGAAATCGACGTGCAGCCAGCGCGGATTGTCCGGCGTGGATTTTTCGTCGTAGTACTTGCTCTTGCGGTCGAACTGGGTCGCGTCGGGATAGGCGGACTTGCTGACTTCGGCGATGCCGACGATGCCCGGCGTCTCGCAGTTAGAGTGGTAGTAGAAGGCCTGGTCGCCGGGTTTCATCTGGTCGCGCATGAAG
>JAHCLD010000178.1 GCA_026125585.1 Burkholderiales bacterium | reverse complement strand
GCTGCTGCAGCCGCTTGACGAAATAGGAGGCGGCGAAACAGAGGATGAAATACACCAGCGCGGCGAACAGGTAGAGCTCGACGAGCCGGCCGTCGCGGCGCGCGACCTTGCTGGCCGCGCCCATGAAGTCGGTGAGTCCGACGACATAGACCAGCGAGGTGTCCTGGAACAGGATGATGCTGGTCGTCAGCAGCACCGGCACCATGTTGCGGAAGGCCTGCGGCAGGATCACCAGCATGGTGGCCTGCCGGTAGTTGAGCCCCAGCGCATAGGCGGCGTGCACCTGGCCGCGGGGCACGCTCTGGATGCCGGCGCGGATGATCTCGCAGTAATAGGCGGCCTCGAACATCGTGAACGCGATCAGCGCCGAATAGAAGGGGCCGATGCCGGCGGCGTAAGGGTTGCCGGTCAGTTGCTTGATGGCGATCGGAATCAGGAAATAGAACCAGAAGATCACCAGGATCAGCGGGATCGAGCGCACGAGGTTGACGTAGGCCCCGGCCGGCCAGCTGAGCAGCCGGAACGGCGCGAGCCGCATCAGCGCCAGCAGCGTGCCGAGCACGATGCCCCCCGCCATCGCCAGCAGCGTGAGTCCGAGCGAGAACTGCATGCCTTCCCAGAGGTAGGGCAGGGCGCGGCGGATGACGTCGAGATCGATCTCGGCGAACACGGCTTATTTCCCCGCGCCGCCGATGTAGCCCGGCACGCGCGTGCGGTGCTCGAGCCAGCGCATCGCGAAAGTGACTGTCAGCGTGATCAGCGCATAGACGACGGTGGCGATGGTGAAGATCTCGAAGGTCTGGAAGGTGTATTCGGAGATCTGGCGCGCCTGGGCGGTGAGTTCCAGCACGCCTATGGTCAGGGCCACGGACGAGTTCTTGAAGATGGTCAGGAATTCGGTGGTGAGGGGCGGAATGATGATGCGGTAGGACATCGGCAGCAGCACGTACCGGTAGGTCTGCGGCAGCGTGAGGCCGGTCGCGAGCCCGGCGTTGACCTGGCCGCGGGGTATCGACTGGATGCCGGCGCGGACCTGTTCGGCTACGCGCGAGGCCGTATAGGTGCCGAGGCACAGCACGCCGTTCCAGAATTCGGGCATCGGCATCTGTGTTTTCAGCCAGTCGCCGGCGCCCTTGGGGGCGATCTCGGGCACGACGAAGTACCAGATGAACATCTGCACCAGCAGCGGCACGTTGCGGAACAGCTCGACATAGAGGGTCGCCGGAACGCGCAGGATGGCCAGCGGCGCGGTGCGCAGGATGCCCAGCACCGATCCGAGCGTGAAGGCGATGATCCATCCCAGCACCGACAGGCAGAGGGTCCATTTGATGCCCGAGAGCACCCAGTCGAGATAGGTGCCTCCGCCGGAAAATGCGGGCTGGAACAGGAATCCGAAGTCCATGCGGCCCAGTGTAGCGTGAAAGCAATCCGAAAAAAAACCGGGGAACTGGCGTTCCCCGGTCCGTTTATCCGCGTTTCGTCATGCCGCGGTCAGCACTTCATCTTGCCGCAGGCGCCGACGCCGGTGTCATTGGGATTCTTGATCGCTTCCTTCAGGCTGTCGGACATCGGGACGTTGAGGTTGATGTTTTTCGGGGGGATCGGCGACTGGAACCACTTGGTGTAGATCTTGTTGATCTCGCCGCTCTTGTAGAGCGCCGTCACCGCGCCGTCGACCACTTTCTTGAACGCGGGGTCACCCTTGCGCATCATGATCGCGTACGGGTCGTCGGACAGGAATTCCCCGATCACCTCGTAGTCGTTGGGGTTGCGGGCGTTGGCTCTCAGGCCGTAGAGCAGGATGTCGTCCATCGGAAAGGCGACCGCGCGGCCGGTTTCCACGGCGAGGAAGGATTCGGCATGATCCTTCGAGGGGATGAATTTGATGCCGAGCTTCTTCTCGTCGTTGTAAGCCTTCATGGCGCGCTCGTTGGTGGTTCCCTGCGTGAACACCACGGTCTTGCCTTTCAGGTCGCCGTAGCCCTTGATGCCGGACGACTTCTTGACGATGATCTTGGTGCCGGTCATGAAGTAGGTCGGCGCGAAATCGACCTGTTTCTGGCGTTCGACCGAGTTCGTCGTGGAACCGCATTCGATGTCGATGTTGCCGCCGGTCAGGATCGGGATCCGCGTCTGCGAGGTCACCGGCACGAACTCGACCTTCAGCTTGGGCATTTTCAGATCGGCCTTGATGCGGTCGATGATCTTCATGCAGATGTCGACGCCGTAGCCGACCGGACGCTGCTTGTCGTCGAGGTAGGAGAACGGCACCGAGGCGTCGCGATGGCCGACCTTGATGACGCCGGTATCCTTGATCTTCTTCAGGGTTCCCGTGAGTTCCTGCGCATGGACCGGCGCGGCGAACAGGCCCGCTGCGGCAACGGCGGCGACAAGCTGGTGGATGCGAAGCATGTTTGGCTCCTTTTGACGATGAACGGATTGGCCGTCCGGGCGACGGCGCCATGGCGCTGCGCGGTCCAATCTAGGCGATGCGGCAGGCTTTGTCCAGCCTGCATTGCGATGCCGCGGACCGGCGCGGAAGGTCAGGCGTCGCCGCGGGCCTTCGATGCGCGCCGGTGCCAGGCGACGCAGGCGCGCGCCAGTGCCCGCGTGGCGTCGATGCACAGCGGCGCCGCGGCACTGGGCGCGTGGTCGATGGCCAGCGGCGTTTCGGTGCAGGCGAGCACCACGGCGCGTGCACCGGCTTCGTGCAGGCGCAGCACCGCCTGCACCGCGAGGGTGTGCGCCAGCGGCAGGTCGTTGGCCTTGACCGCGGCGATCGCCGGCAGCATCAGCCTTTGCCGGTCTTCGGCGCTGCCGATGATGCAGCCGAGGCCGCGCGCGGCAAGGCGCTGCTGGAAAAATCCCGCCTGCAGCGTGCCTTCGGTGCCGATCAGGCCGACGCTGCCCGCGGTGATGCTGCGTTCCGCCAGCAGGTCGCAGGCCGCGTCGGCGATGTGCAGGATCGGCAGGCCGCCTTCGCGCAGCAGGTCGTCATGCCAGTAGTGCGCGGTGTTGCAGGCGATGGCAATGGCCTGGGCACCTGCCTGTTTCAGGGCCGCGATGCCGCGCAGCATCTGCGGCAGCGGCGATGCGCCGCCGCCGAGTATGGCGGCGGGCCGGTCCGGGATCTGCGGCACGCCCCAGGCGACATAGGGAATGTGCTCCTGGTCGCGGGTGGCCGGGGTTTCTTCGGCCAGTTTGGCCAGGAAATCGGCGGCGGCGAGCGGCCCCATGCCGCCGAGGACACCGAGCAGGGGAGAATCGGAAGGGGAACTCATCACGGTGACGGACATGGACGGAAGACATTCTGCCACGCGGGGTTGCCGCAGGGCAGTGCGGCGGCATCGGGGATCGCCGCAACGTCCGGCGGCCGGACGCCGGTTCAGTGCTTCGCCGTCATGAAATCCTCGATCAGGCGGGCCACGGCCGCCGGCTGGTCGTGGTGCATCATGTGTCCCGCATCCTCGATCCAGGCTTCCCGGTAGTCGCGGAAGGCGCCCTTGCGTTCGGCGAGCTGCTCCGGCGTGTCCTTCAGGTAACCGGCGTCCCTGGAGTCGCGGCCGAAAACCAACAGGGTCGGCGCGGCGATCTCCCGCCAGCAGGCGATCAGTTCCTCGATCCGGAACAGCACCGGGTTGGCGCGCTTGTGCCGCGGGTCGCTGAACATTTCCACCCTGCCGGGCGCCGTTTCCCGTGCCCAGGTGCGGGCGATGAACCGCGCTTTTTCCGCGGTCAGCCGGGGATTGTCGCGCTGCAGCCGGGTTGCCAGCGCGTCGAAGGAATCGTAGACGCGGAAACGCGGCTCCGTTGCCAGTTCGTCGAGCCAGCGCCGGTAGCGCCCCGGCGCTTCCGCCGGCGTGGTGCGGGCAAGACCGAAGCCTTCCAGTGAAACCAGCCGCGCGATGCGCTCCGGGCGCAGCCCGGCATAAGTGCAGGCGATGACGCCGCCCATGCTGTGGCCGGCGACGAGCGCCGGACGGTCCGGCGAGTAGATGGCCAGCAGCGCCTCGAGGTCGGCGTAGTAATCGGGAAACCAGTAGCCGCCGGCCGGCCAGCCTGACAATCCGAATCCGCGCCAGTCCGGAGCGATGATCCGCCAGTCGCGCCGCAATGCATCGGCGACCCACTGGAAGGACAGCGACACATCCATCCAGCCGTGGAGCAGGAACAGCGCCGGCGCGCCGGCATCTCCCCAGAGACGCACGTGGTGGCGCAGCCCGTTGAATTCGTGGAAGGCGGAATGGCTGTGTCGTTTCATGTCGTTTGTCGCGCCGGTGATGGGGTTGCCGTTGCGGGCCGGATCGATCGTATCGGGTTCGGGGCGTGTCTGCATGCGGAGTGTGCCTGATCCGTGCCGCGCTCCACGGAAGCAGGCGTCCGCAAGGCCGTCACGGTCCCGGAGCGATATAACCATGAAAGCCTGACGATGAACATGCGTTCTTGACGAGGCATGGCGCGATTCCCGATCAGGCTAGGCTGGGTGCGCAAACGGGGTGCGGGATGTGACGGTGCCGGTATAATCGCCCGAAATGGGCAGGTGGAAGCGCTCTGCGCAAACCAGACGGGTGCCGCGGGATCGCGGCGCATGCGATGGCCGGTGAGAATTCCCCGATGCGCGCCGACGCGGTCGTGCTCGGCGCGGGCATGGTCGGCATCTGCGTTGCGCTGCACCTGCAGAAAAGGTCGCGCGCGGTGGTGCTCGTCGACCGCCGCGGCGCCGCCGAGGAAACCTCCTTCGGCAACGCCGGGTTGATCCAGCGCGAGGGCG
>JAHCLD010000177.1 GCA_026125585.1 Burkholderiales bacterium | reverse complement strand
ATGCCGGACAAGGCCCTGTATCAACTGGCGGTGAAGACGGGCGAGGCGCTGAAGGCGCAGGGGCTGATGCTGGCGACGGCGGAGTCCTGCACCGGCGGCTGGGTGGCGCAGGCGGTGACCGCGGTGCCGGGCAGCTCGCAGTGGTTCGAGCGCGGCTTCGTCAGCTATACCTACATTTCCAAGCGCGAGATGCTCGGCGTCGGCCAGGACACGCTGGATGCGCATGGCGCGGTGTCGGAGCCGGTGGTGCGGGAAATGGTGGCCGGCGCGCTGGCCAATAGCCATGCGCAGATCGCGGTCGCCATCAGCGGCACTGCGGGGCCTGACGGCGGCACGCCGCAGAAGCCGGTGGGGACCGTGTGTTTCGCCTGGGGCGTGAAAAACGGCGAGCCGAAAAGCGCGACGCTGCATTTTCCGGGCGACCGTGAGGCGGTGCGGCGGGCCGCGGTCCGGGCTGCGCTGGAGGGGGTACTGGGCCTGCTGCCGGTGATGATCAAATAATATAACTACTTGATTTTAAACATTATTTTGTCAATCATCTGTCTACTTGCACACTACTGTATAAATAAACAGCTTTTTGCCGAAGAATGTGTATAATGCGAACCGTCGGCTGAATCGCAGCACACCGGACAACACAACACAACACAGGACAGAGAAGAGGACATCATGGACGAAAACAAGACCAAGGCACTGGCAGCGGCGCTGTCGCAGATCGAGAAGCAGTTCGGCAAGGGTTCGGTGATGCGCATGGGCGAATCGGATGTCGCCCGCGACATCCAGGCGGTGTCGACCGGTTCGCTGGGTCTGGACATCGGGCTGGGTATTGGCGGCCTGCCGCGCGGCCGTGTCGTCGAAATCTACGGTCCGGAATCCTCGGGCAAGACCACGCTGACGCTGTCGGTGATCGCGCAGATGCAGAAGCTCGGCGGCTCGGCGGCATTCATCGACGCCGAACACGCGCTCGATCCGCAGTACGCCGCCAAGCTCGGCGTGAAGGTCGACGAACTGATCATTTCCCAGCCCGACAACGGCGAGCAGGCGCTGGAAATCGCCGACATGCTGGTGCGCTCGGGTTCGGTCGACGTGGTGGTGATCGACTCGGTGGCGGCGCTGGTGCCGAGGGCCGAGATCGAGGGCGAGATGGGCGAGCCGCAGATGGGCCTGCAGGCGCGGCTGATGTCGCAGGCGCTGCGCAAGCTGACCGCCAACATCAAGCGCTCGAACACGCTGGTGATTTTCATCAACCAGATCCGCATGAAGATCGGCGTCATGTTCGGCAACCCGGAAACCACCACCGGCGGCAACGCGCTGAAGTTCTACGCCTCGGTTCGTATCGACATACGCCGCATCGGCTCGATCAAGAAGGGCGAGGAGGTCATCGGCTCCGAGACCCGCGCCAAGATCGTCAAGAACAAGGTGGCGCCGCCGTTCCGCCAGGCCGAGTTCGACATCCTCTACGGCGAGGGCATTTCGCGCGAGGGCGAGATCATCGAGCTGGGCGTGCAGCACAACATCATCGAGAAGTCCGGCGCCTGGTATTCCTACGGCAAGGACCGCATCGGCCAGGGCAAGGACAATACCCGCGACTGGCTGCGCGAGAATCCGAAGATCGCCGACGAGATCGAGGCCAGGATCCGCGCGGCGCTGGGCATCAGCGGCGGGCCGCAGGTGAAGAAGGAGAAAGCGGCGCTGGAGGTGGTCGAATCCGATCCCGCGACCCGCAAGAAGGCCTCGGGACAGTAATCTAGACTTAACGTGTAAGAAGTAGGAGAGCCATATGAGTCACACGGCACAGCAAATAATCGTAGATATTAACGACTATATGAAGCGCTCGGGTGGAAATAACTCAGCTTGGTACGTCGGAATTGCTGCAAAAGTAAGGGATCGATTGTTTGTGGATCACGGTGTTGCTGAACAAGGTGGTGTTTGGATTTATCGCCAAGCGATTTCGTCTGCTGTCGCGCGATCAGTTGAGAAGGCTTACTTGGATGCTGGTTGTGATGGTGGCCCCGGTGGTGGAGATGACGCTACTGATTACGTTTATGCATTTAAGAAGACAGCAGCCACTAGGCAGTAGTTTTAATCAACCAAAACTCATCTCAGAAATGAGCCGAGCGTAGGCATGACGAGGAGCACGCGAGGCTCCGACGAGACATTACCGAAAGGTAAGGCGAGGAGGAACGCAGAGGGCGAAGTCATGGCAAGCGCAGGCCGTTGATGGGATGAGTTTCAAAGAACCCAGTCTCAGGGCACGCGCACTTAGGCACTTGGCGCGGCGCGAGCATACCCGCCACGAACTGGCGCTCAAGCTCGCGCCGCACGCCGGGTCGGAGGCCGAAGTCGCGCAGATCCTCGATGACTTCACGCAGCGCGGCTGGCTGTCGGAGCAGCGCGCCGCGGAGCAGATCGTGCATGCGCGGCGCGGCCGTTACGGGCCGGCCCGCATCCGCCGCGATCTGGAAGCGAAAGGGGTGCCGGCGGAGGCCGCGGCTGGCGTGCTGGCTGCCCTGAAGGATGGTGAACTGGAGGCGGCACGGGCGGTGTGGAAAAAGAAATTCCGGATGCCGCCGGTGGATGCCGCGGAGCGGGTGAAACAGATGAGATTCCTGCTCGGGCGGGGCTTCGGCAGCGAGGTGATCGTGAAACTTTTTCGGGGCGTGGGCGACGATGATGAATGAACTGACCAGAGTGACCAGGGACCGTGATGCCTTCGTGTTTTATTCCGCGCTGGTGATCGCTGTGCTGACCCTGTTCATCGGGCACGATGGGGTACCTGATGCCACGGCGTCGGCCGTATCCCCGGCGGCGCAGGTCGTTTCCGCCCGGGACGACGCCGTCCAGCAGCAGGGCGTTCGCGACGGCGGGTTGCCGCCGCTGGTGCTTGCGGTTTCGCACAAAACCTACTGAGGTCCGGCGGCAGGGGTATCTCCGGGCTTGGGGCAGCCGGGAGGCGGCGTGAAGCCGCATTGCGGTGCCGGATGATGCGGTAAAACTGGTTTAAAATCTGCGCCTTAGTTTCAATCGGCAACCCTACCGGCGCATCCGCATGAAATCCGCAGAAATCCGCGACAAGTTCCTCAGGTATTTCGAATCCAAGGGCCACACCATCGTGGCCTCCAGCCCGCTGGTGCCGGGCAACGATCCGACGCTGCTGTTCACCAACTCGGGCATGGTGCAGTTCAAGGACGTGTTTCTCGGCCAGGAAACCCGCCCCTACAAGCGCGCCACGACGTCGCAGCGCAGCCTGCGCGCCGGCGGCAAGCACAACGACCTCGAGAACGTCGGCTACACCGCGCGCCACCACACCTTTTTCGAGATGCTGGGCAATTTCTCCTTCGGCGATTATTTCAAGAAGGACGCCATCCACTTTGCCTGGGAACTGCTGACTTCCGTTTACGGACTGCCGAAGGAAAAGCTGTGGGTCACGGTCTACCAGACCGACGACGAGGCTTACGACATCTGGGCGAAGGAGATCGGCGTGCCGAAGGAGCGCATCGTGCGCATCGGCGACAAGCCGGGCGGCGGTTCCGACAATTTCTGGCAGATGGCGGATACCGGTCCCTGCGGCCCCTGCAGCGAGATCTTCTACGATCACGGCGACGGGGTCGAAGGCGGACCGCCCGGATCGAAGGATGCGGACGGCGACCGTTATATCGAGATCTGGAATCTGGTGTTCATGCAGTTCAACCGCGACGACAAGGGCGTGCTGCACCCGTTGCCCAGGCCCTCGGTGGACACCGGCATGGGGCTGGAGCGCATCGCCGCGGTGCTGCAGGGCGTGCACTCGAATTACGAGATCGATCTCTTCCAGGCGCTGATCAAGGCCGCCGCGCGTGAAACCGGGGCGAAGAACCTGGCCGACAATTCGCTGAAGGTCATCGCCGATCACATCCGCGCCTGCGCCTTCCTGATCGTCGACGGCGTGATTCCCGGCAACGAGGGCCGCGGCTACGTGCTGCGCCGGATCATCCGCCGCGCGATCCGCCACGGCTACAAACTGGGCCAGACGAAGCCCTTTTTCCACAAGGTCGTACCCGACCTGTCGCGGGTGATGGGCGAGGCCTATCCCGAGTTGCCGAAGCTGCAGGACCGGGTGATGCAGATACTGAAACAGGAAGAGGAGCGTTTTGCCGAAACGCTGGAGCACGGCATGAAGGTGCTGGAGCAGGCGCTGGGCCGCGAGGACAGGATGCTCGACGGCGAGACGGTGTTCCAGCTCTACGACACCTACGGCTTTCCGGTCGACCTGACCGCCGACATCGCGCGCGAGCGCGGCGTGATGATGGACTACGCCGGCTTCGAGGCGGCGATGGAGCGCCAGCGCGAACGCGCGCGCGCGGCCTCGAAATTCCAGATGGGCACGGCGGTCGAGTACAAGGGTGTCAAGACCGATTTCCAGGGCTACGAGAAGCTTGCGGTGGAGGGCGCAGAGGTGGTGGCGATCTACCGCGACGGCACGGCCGTGCCGTCGATCGGCCACGGTGACACTGCGGTGGTCGTGCTCGACCGCACGCCCTTCTACGCCGAGTCCGGCGGCCAGGTCGGCGATCGCGGCGAACTGGTGGCGTCCGGCGGCACCTTTGCCGTGGCCGACACCCAGAAAATCCAGTCCGACGTGTTCGGCCACCATGGCACGCTGAAGACCGGAGCGCTGAAAGTCGGTGACCATGTCGAAGCGCGCGTCGACACCGAGTTGCGCCGGCGCACGATGCGCAACCATTCGGTGACCCACCTGATGCACAAGGCCCTGCGCGAAGTGCTCGGCCCGCACGTGCAGCAGAAGGGCTCGCTGGTCGATGCCGACAAGACGCGTTTCGATTTTTCGCACGACAAGCCGCTGACCGCGG
>JAHCLD010000176.1 GCA_026125585.1 Burkholderiales bacterium | reverse complement strand
GAAGGGTTCCGGCGGCGGCCCGCTGGCCGGGCTGACCTTCGGCGTCAAGGACATCTACGACATCGCCGGGCACAGGACTGGCTTCGGCAGTCCCGACTGGCTGGCGACACATGAACCCGCGACACGTACCGCGCCGGTAGTGGCTGCGCTGCTCGCCGCCGGCGCCGACATGGCTGGCAAGACCCAGACCGACGAGCTGACCTACAGCCTCAACGGCGAGAACGCGCACTACGGCACGCCGAAGAACGTCAACGCGCCGGGCCGTATTCCCGGCGGCTCGTCCAGCGGTTCCGCGGCGGCGGTCGCCGGCGGCCTGGTCGATTTCGCGCTGGGCAGCGACACCGGCGGCTCGGTGCGCGCGCCCGCCAGTTTCTGCGGCATCTACGGCATCCGCCCGACGCACGGCCGCGTGTCGCTGGAAGGCGCCTGTGCGCTGGCGAAAAGCTTCGACACCGCCGGCTGGTTCGCGCGCGACGCGGAGACGCTCGAACGCGTCGGGCGCGTGCTGCTCGGCGACGAAGCCGTGCCGGCGCCCGGCGCCGTGCTGCTGGCCGAAGATGCGTTCGCCCTGCCGGATGCCGCGGCGCGCGACGCGCTGCAGCCGGCGCTGAACCGCGCGGCCGCCGCGCTGGGCGCGCCGCGCACGGTGACTGTCAGCGCCGAGGGGCTGGCACAATGGTTCCAGGCCTTTCGCACATTGCAGGGCGCGGAAATCCACGCCCAGCTCGGCGACTGGGTCGCGCGTGTGAAACCGAAGCTCGGCCCCGGCGTGAAGGAGCGCATCGAGTGGACCGCGACGATCCGTCCGGAAGACGTCGTGCAGGCGCAGGCCGTGCGCGACGCGGCGCGCGCGCGCATGGATGCACTGCTCGCGGACAACGCGGTGCTGCTGCTGCCGACCGTGCCCGACATCGCGCCGCTGCTGAACACGCCGGCCGCCGCGCTCGACGATTTCCGCGCGAAGGCGATGAGCCTGCTGTGCATCGCCGGGCTGGCCGGGTTGCCGCAGGTCAGCCTGCCGCTGGCCACGCTGAACGGCTGTCCGCTGGGGTTGTCGCTGGTGGCGGGGCGGGGTAACGATGCGATGTTGCTGCGACTGGCGAAGAAGGTTGGCGCAAAGCCTGGGTGAATCCGGCGTGGCCTTGACGATTATACGAATATTCGTATAATCGTTCCATGAAGCCGATCCGCTTCGTTGGCGCGTCGAAAGACGATCTCTCGGCATTCCCGGCAGCGGCGCGCAACCGCGCGGGTCATGAACTCTTCATGATCCAGTGCGACAGGTTGCCGGCCGACTGGAAACCGATGTCCGGCATCGGGCCGGGCGCCTGCGAAATCCGGATCAGGGTGGCGGCGGGCGCGTATCGCGTGATCTATGTCGCCCGTTTCGAAGATGCGGTGTATGTGCTGCATGCCTTCCAGAAAAAGACCCGGAAAACATCGAAGGGCGATCTGGAACTGGCGCGGCGGCGGTACCGCGAAGCAGGGGCATTTTCCAAAAGGAATACGACATGGCCGCAAAAGTGACGACATCAGGCGGCAACATCTTTCTGGATCTGGGATTTCCTCCGCACGAAGCGGAAGTCATGCTGCTGCGAGCGCAGCTGGCCGAGGCGTTGCGCGGCTGGATGGAGCGGGAAGGTCTCAATCAGGCGCAGACCGCAAAACGGCTGGGCATCAGCCAGCCGCGGGTTTCGGAAATAGTGCGCGGCAAGGTGGAGCTGCTGTCGCTGGATTACCTGGTGGGGCTTTGTGCGAAGGTGGGGATTTCGGTGGGCGTGAAATTGGCGGCGTGAGACGGGGGAGGAAACGCGGCCTGCTTTCCATGACCTGGGAATTTCGGCAATGGGCGATCCTGCCGAAGTGACCCATGGAGAAAGCGTGGTCTGCCCCCTGCGACTTGCTGTCACCCCGTTCGCGCGGGGATGGACCTGATGCCGAAAACAAAAACCCGGCATGCCCATGCAGGGCATGCCGGGTTTCGCGGGGCGCTGCCGCTTACTTGACCGAGAACTTCTTCGTGCCCGCCGGCTTGTCGTCGAGCGTCACGTCGAGCTGATAGTCGCCCAGGGGCCAGCCGTCGGGCTTGCTGATGTGAAACTCGGTGGTGGCGGGGCCCGTGGGCGCGATGGTCGCCGAATCCTCCTTGACCGTCGCCACCTTGCCGTCCCTGTGATAGGTCCATTTCACCTTGAGCGTCGCATTGCCGCTGCCGGTGGTGTCGATGGCGGCGTAAATGGTGTCGCTTTTCGCGAAAGCCTCGGCAGGCGCGGTGACCTTCTTGCCGGCGTCGATGGCGCTGCCCAGCGCGATGTTGCTGACGGCCACTGCCGCGGGGGCGGGCGCCGGTGCCGGAGCGGGGGCTGCCGCGGGCGGCGGAGGCGGCGGAGGCGCTTCCTCCTTCTTGCAGGCGGCGAGTACGAATGCGGCGCACAGCGCGCAGATCACGGTTCTGGTCATGGGGGTTGTCTCCGGTATGGTGGGTGCGGGGGGAGGGGGGTGTCGTTCACTTGGGCGGAATTTTCAGCTTCTGGCCCGGATAGATCTTGTTGGGGTCTTTCAGGATGTCCTTGTTCGCCTCGAAGATTTTCGGCCACGCGTTGGCGTTGCCATATTCCTTTTTCGCGATTTTGGACAGGCTGTCGCCCGAAACGACCTCGTAAATCTTGGTCGCGGTCGAGGACGATCCACTCTGCACGTTGGAAAAATCCGGCATATCGTTGTCGGCGGTCATGCGAAACTCCTTCCGGTGGGTGATGCGGGCAATGGGGGCGGTCGTGTTTATTATAACGGGGCGCGGCGGCGATGCGCTGCTGCTGCGGCTGTCGCGGATCAGTCCTGGATGCCGGGCCAAAGGCGTTGCTGCCCTGGCCGGCTGGAAGCCGGTGTCCGAGGGCGTGCCAAAGTCGGCGGTACTGATCCAGCGGATTAACTGGTGCTGGGTTTATAGAGAACGAGAGAGTGCGATGAGAAAGAAACCGACTCTTCCGGGCGCAGCCAAATGCGCGATAGATTTAAATAACACTACTGGAGTGAAAATTGGATAAACGAACAAAGCCACTAATTCTTGCAATCACGGTTCTTTTTATCATTGTGTTTGGAGTGACGTATATATTTCTTGATCGAAACATCGAACTTGAACATGCAAGAAATCAGCAGCTTTTTTTGGAAAAAGATTTTCGACTACTAGCCCGACTCACAATTGAATTGCAGGGAAAAAAATCAAAAATAGAAATAATTGAATTCCTTGAATTAAATTATGGCGATCATATAGTTAAGAGCCGGAATAATGACATTTCTATCGATGGAGTAATTCTTGAATTTAAAGAGGAAATGCTCATTGGCGTGAAATCAATGGCCTTACCATCGTGACCCCGGTACCTTTGGTGCTCTAAAGTTATATTGAGGCAATCCATGGAGGTAACGATTTTTTTATTTATTGTCGGTTATTTGATCATCGTTTTGATTGGTGTCATTTTTGCGCTGGTGTGGTCAATACGGCACAAGTTGGGGTTCTTAAAGACTATGGGCATGGTGCTGGCAACACTGCTCGTGATCTATGGCATTCCCTTCGGTGACCACACGTTGGGTGAGATCAGGAAGTTACAGCTTTGTAACGAGCATGGCGGCACAAAGATTTATCAGGTGGTTGAAAATGTTGATGGATTTATGTGGATTGCCGGAAGGCAAGGTAAACCTTATGACACATACGGCTATTCTTTTTTTGAAGCTCAAACGGCCGATGAAGTGATTTTTCGTTACATAAAAAATCGAGACAGTGTGCTTGATGAGCAGAAAGTTGACAGTCCTCAGGCCCGTTACCTCGCTCGTCTAGCGCCTCTTGAAAAACTTGGGCGTCATCACTCAATTCGCAGGTTTTTGATTATAGATATGAGCGATAACAAGATTCTTGCAAGTCACGGAACGGTAGCATACGAAGGCGGATGGTTAAGAATAATTGGGAGCACAGTTTGTCCCCACAATAAGTTCGATGCTCTCTCTCTTGTACGCTCAGTTCTGAAGCCGGCAAAGTCAAAGGATTAATGATGGCTACTCTCGGCACCTATTGGGAAATAACCCAAAGGTATCGGGGTCAAATTATTTTTTTAATCCACCGGGAATAAAAATGAAATCGCCGGCGGCATTTTTCAATTCGCGGAGGGTGATGGCGGCGGCAACCATGGAGTTTAATTAAAATAAACGATCACGATATTTTCAATGCACATGGCGTTTGCCCATGCTGATCTACGTCCACGGCTTCAACAGTTCTGCGCTGTCCTACAAGGCCGGCCTGCTGCGCGAACACCTGGCGAAGCTCGGCTTGGCCGACCGGTATGCCTGTCCAGAACTGTCCCATCGGCCGGCGCAGGCGATGGCGCATCTCGAAGCCCTGATCGCGCCGCACGATCCGCGCGGCGTGACGCTGGTCGGTTCCTCGCTGGGCGGTTTTTATGCGACGTCGCTGGTCGAGCGCTTCGGCGCGCGCGCGGTGCTGGTCAATCCGGCGGTGCGGCCTTATGAATTGTTGGTGCCGTACACCGGCCCGCAGAAAAATCTCTACACCGGAGAAGCCTACGAATTCACGCCGCGGCACATCGAAGAACTGCGCGCGCTGGAAGTCGATGCGGTGACGCCGGATCGTTACCTGCTGATCACCGCCAGCGGCGACGAGGTGCTGGATTACCGCGCCGGCGTCGAACGTTATGCCGGCTGCGAACAGATCGTGGTGCCGGGCGGCGACCACGGCTTCCGGGAGTTCGCCGCTTACCTCGATATCGTCGTCGCGTTCTGGCGGCGCGGGCGCGTATAATTCGCGGCCCTGCTGCGGCATTCTCGCTTGCGTTTCCGAAGCCTGTTTTAGATCTTTTGCCGCAACCCCCGCCCCACACCCCA
>JAHCLD010000175.1 GCA_026125585.1 Burkholderiales bacterium | reverse complement strand
GATTCGGGGTTTTCGCGCGCGACGATGCCCGCCGCCTTCAGCAGCGGCACGGTTTCGTCGAAAATGCGGCCCTTGGACAGGGCGATGGTGATCATGGCGGAACGGGCGGCAATCTTGCGTTGATCTGGCGTTGATTCTGCGTTCGATCCTGCGTCGGGAACGCCGGCGCGCAGGCGCGCGGAAAGCGATGAATTGTAACGCATTTCCCCCGCGATCCGGCCGCGCCGCGGTTTCCCGGAGCGGCCGCAGCGGTTACACTCCAGCCTGCACCGACGAAGCCGTGACGAAACCGTTTTTTCCAGCCATGACCGCCGAAAACATCGTAGACATCCGCGACCTCGCGTTCTCCTACGGCCGCCGCGAAATTTTCAAGTCCGTCAGCCTGTCGATTCCCCGCGGCAAGGTCGTCGGCATCATGGGCGCCAGCGGCTGCGGCAAGTCGACGCTGCTGCGGCTGATCGGTGCCCAGTTGCGGCCCGCCCGCGGCACGGTCACCGTGCTCGGACAGGACATCCACGGCCTCGAACGCGACGCGCTGTACCGGCTGCGCCGGAAAATGGGCATGCAGTTCCAGCAGGGCGGCCTGTTCACCGACCTGTCGGTGTTCGAGAACATCGCCTTCCAGATGCGCGAGAAGACCGCGCTGCCGGAAGACATGATCAACGACCTCGTGCTGATGAAGCTCAACGCCGTCGGCCTGCGCGGCGCGGCGAAGCTGATGCCCTCGGAGTGCTCGGGCGGCATGGCGCGGCGGGTGGGCCTCGCGCGCGCGATCGCGCTCGACCCCGACCTGATCATGTACGACGAGCCCTTCGCCGGCCTCGACCCGATTTCCTGCAACGTCGTCGGCAAGCTGATCCGGCGCCTGAACGACGCGCTGGGCGTGACCTCGATCGTGGTGTCCTACGACGCGCAGGAATCGCTGCGCTGCATCGACTACGTCTACTTCCTCGCCGACGGCGTGGTGGCGGCGCAGGGCACGACCGAAGACGTGAAGAACTCCGGCGACCCCTTCGTCAAACAGTTCATCCAGGGCCTGCCCGACGGCCCGGTGCCCTTCCACTACCCGCAGAAGGCCTATGCCGCAGACATGGATCTGCCGGCATAAATTATCAATAAAATCAAATACTTATAAAACTCAGCGCACGCGGCGGATGCGCGCGCCGAGTTTCGACAGCTTCTCCTCGATCCGCTCGTAGCCGCGGTCGAGATGGTAGATGCGCTCGACGGTGGTCGAACCGCGCGCCGCCAGTCCGGCAACGACCAGGCTCGCCGAAGCGCGCAGGTCGGTCGCCATCACCGTCGCGCCCTGCAGGCCGGCAACCCCCTTGACCAGCGCGGTGTTGCCCTCGACGGCGATGTCGGCGCCGAGGCGCTGCATTTCCTGCACGTGCATGAAGCGGTTTTCGAAAATGGTTTCGACGATGCGCGAGGCGCCCTGCGCCACCGTGTTCAGCGCCATGAACTGCGCCTGCATGTCGGTGGGAAAGGCCGGATACGGCGCGGTGCGCACGTTGACCGCCTTCAGCGCGCCGTTGGCCCGCACGTGGATCCAGTCGTCGCCGGTCTCGATGCGCACGCCGGTTTCGCGCAGCTTGTCGAGCACGGCGTCCAGCGTGTCGGGCCGCGCGCCGGTGACCTTCACGTCGCCGCCGGTCACCGCCGCGGCCACCAGGAAGGTGCCGGTCTCGATGCGGTCCGGCATCACGCTGTGGCGGGCGCCGCGCAGGCGCTCGACGCCCTCGATGGTGATGACGTCGGTGCCGGCGCCGCCGATCTTCGCGCCCATCGCGGTCAGGCAGGCGGCAAGATCCGGAATCTCCGGCTCGCGCGCGGCGTTCTCGATCACCGTGACGCCCTCGGCCAGCGCCGCCGCCATCATCAGGTTCTCGGTGCCGGTGACGGTGACGATGTCCATGCAGATGCGCGCGCCCTTCAGCCGCGGCGCGCGGGCGATCATGTAGCCCTCCGCCATCTCGATGGTCGCGCCCAGCGCCTGCAGGCCCTTCAGATGCTGGTCCACCGGGCGCAGGCCGATCGCGCAGCCGCCGGGCAGCGACACCCGCGCCTCGCCCAGACGCGCCACCAGCGGCCCCAGCACCAGCACCGAGGCGCGCATGGTTTTCACGAGTTCGTACGGCGCGACCGGAGCGGTGATTTTTGCCGCGCGCAGCTCGACGCTGCCTTTTTCATCCAGCGACGTGGTGACGCCCATCTGCATCAGCAGATTGAGCATCGTCGACACGTCGCGCAGATGCGGCACGTTGCCGACGATCAGCGGCTCTTCGGTCAGCAGCGCCGCGGTGAGGATCGGCAGCGCGGCATTCTTGGCGCCGGAAACGGCGACCGTGCCGGACAGCGGCACGCCGCCTTCGATGACTAGTTTGTCCATTGGGTCAAAATCTCTTTAGCCACAGAGGGCACAGAGAACACAGAGAAAAACAAAAACAATGTGGGGGATGCTGCGTTCGCCGGCATCCCGGGGGTTGCTCTCTGTGCCCTCTGTGACCTCTGTGGCTCAAGGTTTGGTTTTAAGAATTTTCAGCCCACTGTTCCGGCGTCAGGGTTCTCATCGACAGCGCGTGGATTTCCTCACGCATGCGGTCGCCCAGCGCCCGGTACACCAGCTGATGCTGCTGGACTTTGTTTTTGCCCTGGAACGCGGCGCTGACGATCACCGCCTCCCAGTGATGGCCGTCGCCGGCGACCTCGACATGCACGCAGTCGAGCCCTGCCTCGATGGATTGCCTGATGCTGTCCGGAGTAACCATGTTCTCAGTCCTTGTCATGCGATGCCGCGCTCAGTGGCGCAGCTTGTAACCCGATTTGAGCAAACCCAGCGTCAGCCATGATAAGGCGATGAAACTGCCCCCGACAATCGCCAGGCTCAGCCACGGCGAGGTGTCCGACGCGCCGAAGAAGCCGTAGCGGAAGCCGTCGATCATGTAGAACACCGGATTCAGGTGCGACGCCGCCTGCCAGAACGCGGGCAGCGACTGGATCGAATAAAACACCCCCGACAGGAAAGTCAGCGGCAGGATGATGAAGTTGGTGAACGCCGCCAGCTGGTCGATCTTGTCGGCATGGATGCCGGCGACGATGCCCAGCGTCCCCATCACCGCGCTGCCGCAGAGGCCGAACAGCAGCACCCACCACGGATGGGCGATGGTCACGCCGGTGAACCACAGCGTCACCAGCAGCACGCCGGCGCCGACCATCATGCCGCGGGCCATGGCCGCGAGCAGGTAGGCCAGGAAAAATTCGCGGTGCGACAGCGGCGGCAGCAGCACGAACACGATGTTGCCGGTCATTTTCGACTGCATCAGGCTCGACGAGGTGTTGGCGAAGGCATTCTGCAACACCGACATCATCGCCAGGCCCGGCACCAGAAAGGCGATGTAATTCACCCCGGGAAAAACCTCGACCCGGTCGCGCAGCGCGTGGCCGAACACCAGCAGGTAGAGCAGCGCGGTGAGCACCGGCGCCAGCACCGTCTGCAGGCCGACCTTCCAGAAGCGCAGCCACTCCTTGTAGAACAGCGTGTAAAAACCGCTCATCGCGCCATGTCCCGTCAGGCCCCGCGCATGATCTGCACGAACACTTCCTCGAGGTCGGGCTGCATGAGCTCCATTTCCTGCACCGCGACGCCGGCCTCGCGCAGCGCCGCCATCACCCGCTCCAGGTCCGCGTAATCGGGCAGCGCGAGGCGGATCGCGCCGCCCTCCTGGCGCTGCGCCACCAGCGGCTCCAGCCGCGCCGGCAGCGCGCCGTCCAGGCGCAGCTCGACATGACGGCCGGAATGCCGCCGCAGCAGGTCCTCGGTGCTGTCGAGGGCGACGATGCGCCCCTGCTTGAGCATGGCCACCCGCCCGCACAGCGCCTCGGCCTCCTCGAGGTAATGCGTGGTCAGCACGATGGTGTGGCCGTCGCGGTTCAGCCGCCGGATGAAGCGCCACAGCCCCTGGCGCAGTTCGACGTCGACGCCGGCGGTCGGCTCGTCGAGCACGATCACCGGCGGTTTGTGCACCAGCGCCTGCGCCACCAGCACGCGGCGCTTCATGCCGCCGGACAGCGCGCGCATATTGGTGTCCGCCTTGTCGGCGAGGTCGAGGTTCTCGATCACCTCGTCGATCCACGCCCGGTTGTCGCGCAGCCCGAAGTAGCCCGACTGTATGGTCAGCGTCTCGCGCACCGTGAAAAACGGATCGAACACCAGCTCCTGCGGCACCACGCCCAGCGCGCGCCGCGCGGCGCGGTAATCGCCGCCGGTGTCATGCCCCATGATCCGCGCTGTGCCGCCGTCCGGGCGCACCAGCCCGGCGAGGATGCTGATCAGCGTGGTCTTGCCGGCGCCGTTGGGGCCGAGCAGGCCGAAAAACTCCCCGGCCCCGATGCGGAGGCTGACGCCGGCCAGCGCCTGCAGGCTGCCATAGCGCTTGGTGACGTCGCTGATTTCGATCGCGGGGGTCATTCGTATCGGGCGGAGGCGCCGCAGGCGCGGCGGCGCGGGGGAATTTTTATTCCGTTCTATTCCGCGCCGACCAGTTCGGTGACGCCGTAGAGCCGCGCCAGGCTTTTCAGGTTGCCGGGCAGATTGACGTAATGGATGCTGCGTCCGCCGGCCAGCGCCGCGCGGCGCCACTCGAAGAGCAGGCTGACCGCCGCCGAATCGACCTCGGTGACGCCGGAAAGGTCGAGCGTCACCTCCTGCGCGGTGAACAGCCGCAGGCCGTCCTCGCGCAATGCGAGGGCGGTTTCGAGGTTGACGGCGCCCTTCAGCGTGCAGCGCCCGTCCTTGCATTCGATCATTTTGCCTGCGCCACCAGCGCGCGGTTCTTGTCGCGCAACGACGCGATCAGCCCGTCGACGCCGCCCTTGCGGATCTCGCTGTTGAAGGTGCTGCGGTAGTTCTCGACCAGGCTGATGCCGC
>JAHCLD010000174.1 GCA_026125585.1 Burkholderiales bacterium | reverse complement strand
GCTGGATGACGTGCAGTGCAAGGCACTGCTGCCGCTGATCCACGACCGCATGACCGAGTCGGTGCTCGGGGTGCTGGACGACGCGGAGGCGCTGTTCCGCCGCATCGAGCCGAAACCGCTGGCGACCGTCGACCTGCTGGGCGGCGGACGCGAGGCGCTGGCACGCGCGAACGCGGACATGGGCCTCGCGCTGTCGCCGGACGAGATCGATTATCTGCTCGACAACTTCACGCGCATCGGGCGCAACCCGACCGACGTCGAGCTGATGATGTTCGCGCAGGCCAATTCCGAGCATTGCCGGCACAAGATTTTCAACGCCGACTGGATCGTCGACGGCGAGAAGCAGGACCGCTCGCTGTTCGGCATGATCCGCACCACCCACGAGAAACATCCGCAGGGAACGGTGGTCGCGTATTCCGACAATTCATCGGTGATCGAAGGCGCCGAGATCGAGCGTTTTTATCCGACCGAAGACGGCGGCTACGGCTACCGCCGCGAACTGACCCACATCCTGATGAAAGTGGAAACCCACAACCACCCGACGGCGATTTCGCCGTTTCCCGGGGCGTCCACCGGCGCCGGCGGCGAGATCCGCGACGAGGGCGCCACCGGCTGCGGCGCCAAGCCGAAGGCGGGGCTGACCGGATTCTCGGTGTCGAACCTGCGCATGCCCGGCGCCGAACAGCCCTGGGAAGCCAATCCGGTCGGCAAGCCCGGCCGCATCGCCTCCGCGCTGCAGATCATGCTCGACGGCCCGATCGGCGGCGCATCGTTCAACAACGAATTCGGCCGGCCGAACCTGGCGGGTTATTTCCGCAGTTACGAGCAGCGCGTCGGCGGCGAGGTCCGCGGCTACCACAAGCCGATCATGATCGCCGGCGGCCTCGGCAACATCGCGGCGCGGCACACCGCCAAGCAGGCGCTGCCCGAAGGCGCGCTGCTGATCCAGCTCGGCGGCCCCGGCATGCTGATCGGGCTCGGCGGCGGCGCGGCCTCGAGCATGGACACCGGCGCCAACCAGGAAGACCTCGATTTCGATTCGGTGCAGCGCGGCAACCCGGAGATCGAGCGCCGCGCGCAGGAAGTCATCGACCGCTGCTGGGCGCTGGGCGACGCCAACCCGATCCTGTCGATCCACGACGTCGGCGCCGGCGGCCTGTCGAACGCGCTGCCGGAACTCGCGCATTCGGCGCAGCGCGGCGCGCGTTTCGAGCTGCGCGACGTGCCGAGCGAGGAGCCGGGCATGTCGCCGCTGCAGATCTGGTGCAACGAGGCGCAGGAACGCTACGTGCTGGCGATCGCACCGCGGGATCTCGACCGTTTCCGCGCGCTGTGCGAGCGCGAGCGCTGTCCCTTCGCGGTGGTCGGCCAGGCTACCGCCGACGGCCAGTTGCAGGTCCACGACCGCGTATTCGGCAACAACCCGGTGGACATGGAAATGGCCGTGCTGCTCGGCAAGCCGCCGAAAATGCTGCGCGACGTGAAACGCGTCATCCGGGAAGGCCGGGTCTTCGACGCCGCCGGCATCGACATCCGCGAAGCGGCCTACCGCGTGCTGCGGCTGCCGGCGGTGGCCGACAAGACTTTCCTGATCAGCATCGGCGACCGCACGGTCGGTGGCATGACCGCGCGCGACCAGATGGTCGGGCCGTGGCAGGTGCCGGTGGCCGACGTCGCGGTGACGCTGATGGGGTTCACCGGCTGCCGCGGCGAAGCGATGGCGATGGGCGAACGCACGCCGCTGGCGGTGCTCGATCCGGCCGCCTCGGGGCGGATGGCGGTGGGCGAGGCCATCACCAACATCGCCGCCGCCGCCATCGGAAAAATCGGCGACGTCAAGCTGTCGGCGAACTGGATGGCCGCCGCCGGCCATGCCGGCGAGGATGCCGCGCTGTTCGACACCGTGCGCGCGGTGGCGATGGAGTTGTGTCCGCAACTGGGCATCAGCATCCCGGTCGGCAAGGATTCCCTGTCGATGAAGACGACCTGGTCCGACGGACAGGGCGCGTGCAAGGAGGTGGTGGCGCCGCTGTCGCTGATCGTTTCGGCTTTTGCGCCGGTGACCGACGTCCGCCGCACGCTGACGCCGCAGTTGCGCAGGGACTGCGGCGAAACGGAACTGCTGCTGGTCGATCTTGGCCGCGGCCGCAACCGTCTCGGCGCCTCGGCGCTGGCGCAGGTCTACGGCGCCATCGGCGACCAGGTGCCCGACGTCGACGCGAACGACCTGAAGGCGTTTTTCGCGGCGATCCAGAAGCTGAACGGGGAAGGCCTGCTGCTGGCCTATCACGACCGGTCCGACGGCGGGCTGCTGGCGACGGTCTGCGAAATGCTGTTTGCCGGACGTTGCGGCGCCAGCCTCGAATTGCGGGGCGATGCCGCGGCGGCGCTGTTCAGCGAGGAACTCGGCGCCGTGCTGCAGATCCGCCGGGACAGGCGCAAAGCGGTGATGGAAATTCTCGCCGCCTCGGGGCTGGAAAGCTGTGCGTCGGTCATCGGCACGGTCGACGACGGCGACCGCTTTCTGGTCTGCGCCGACGGCCGGACCGTGCTCGACGAGGCGCGCATCGACCTGCATCGCGCCTGGTCGGAAACCACGTACCGCATGCAGCATCTGCGCGACAACCCGGAAAGCGCACAGCAGGAATACGACCGCCTGCTGGATGCCGCCGATCCGGGACTGTCGCCGAAACTGACCTTCGATCCGGCGGAAGACGTTGCCGTGCCCTTCATCGGCAGGGGAGCGCGGCCCCGGATGGCGATCCTGCGCGAGCAGGGCGTCAACGGCCAAGTCGAGATGGCGGCGGCCTTCGACCGCGCCGGTTTCGCGGCGGTCGACGTGCACATGAGCGACATCATTGCCGGCCGTGTCAGCCTGAAGGGTTTCAGGGGGTTCGCGGCCTGCGGCGGATTTTCCTACGGCGACGTGCTCGGCGCGGGCGAGGGCTGGGCGAAGTCGATCCTGTTCAATGCGCGCGCCCGCGACGAATTCGAGGCTTTCTTCGAACGCGACGACAGCTTCGCTCTGGGCGTGTGCAACGGCTGCCAGATGATGAGCAACCTGCACGAACTGATTCCCGGCGCGGAGCGCTGGCCGCATTTCGTGCGCAACCGCTCCGAGCAGTTCGAGGCCCGCTTCGTGACGCTGGAAGTGCAGGATTCGCCGTCGCTGTTCTTCGGTGGCATGGCCGGCAGCCGCATTCCGGTCGCGGTGGCCCACGGCGAAGGTTATGCCGAATTCGCCGATGCCGCGGCACTTGCCGCGGCGCAGCCGCTGGCGGCCCTGCGCTATGTCGATAACCGCGGCGCGGCGACCGAAACCTACCCCTTCAATCCCAACGGTTCGCCCGAAGGCATCACCGGGATGACCACGCCCGACGGCCGCTTCACGATCCTGATGCCGCATCCCGAGCGCGTGTTCCGCACGGTGCAGAATTCCTGGCATCCGGCGGAATGGCCCGAAGACGGCCCGTGGCTGCGCATGTTCCGCAATGCCCGGAAGTGGGTCGCCTAGGCCCTGTCATGGCCGGGTCGCTGAAAACCGACGCGCCGTTCTACACCGAAGAAGAGCTCGACCTGCTGGAAGCGGTCGATCCGGTCGCCGCATTGCGCATCGCGCGCGAGCAGGCACAACTGAAAAAACGGCTGGCAGCGCCGCCGTCCGCCGCAGCCGGCCCGGCGCCCGGCGCCGATGAACTGCAATCCGTCATCGCCGAAGCCCGGCAGATCCTCGGCCGCGACGGCGGTGACCTCGAATTCGTCGCCCTGGAGGGGCAGGTGCTGACGGTGCGCCTGAAGGGCAGCTGCAGCACTTGTCCGCGCGCGCCGCTGGACCTGAAGCAGGTGGTCGAGGCGCTGGTGCGCCGGCGCTATCCGCAGATCGCCGAGGTGCGCAACATTTCCTGATCTGCCCGGGACGCGACAGTGGCGGTTTTCATTCTTCCTTGAAGCCGATGGCCTTGATCAGTTTCGCGTAACGCGCCAGTTCGGCCTTGATGTGCTCGGCAAGCTGCCGCGGCGTGCTGCCCTCGGGTTCGTACCCGACTTTCATCATCCGCTCCTGCGCTTCGCGGGATTGCGTCACCGCAACCACAGCCGTGTTGAGGCGGTCAACGATCGCTGTGGATGTGCCGCGCGGGGCGGTCAAGCCGTACCAGGGGGTCATTTCATAGTCCTTCAGCCCGCTTTCGGCAATGGTCGGAATCTTCGGATCCAATGGCGACCGCTTGGCGCCGGTCACCGCAATGACACGCAGCTTTTTGGTCGTGACAAAAGCGGACAGCGCTGAAAGGCTGCCGAAGGTCATCGTGGTTTCGCCGCTGAGCACCGAAGTAATCGCCGGATTGCCGCCCTTGTACGGCACATGAAGGATGTCGAGGCCCGCCAGCACCTTGAACTGCTCCCCGGAGAAATGCGTGCCCGTGCCGGCGCCGGCTGAGGCGAATGACATCTGTCCCGGCCTCGACTTGGCGAGCGCGATGATCTGCTTGACGGTGGTTGCCGGCAGCGAGGGATGCACGGCCAGCGCGAAGGACTGCGTGGCCAACAGCGATACCGGTTCGAAATCGCGCTGCGGATCGTAGGAGAGCCTGGGCCGCAGGTTCGGCAGCAGCGCGTACGTGGTGTGACTGGTGATCAGCAGGCTGTAGCCGTCGGGGGCCGACCGGGCAACGTTTTCCGCGCCGATTGCGGTGCTGCCGCCGGAGCGGTTGTCGACGACCATCTGCTGCCCGAGCCGCTTGCCGAGTTCATCGGCGACGATGCGGCCGATGATGTCGTTGCCGCCGCCCGGCGGGTAGGGAATCACGATGCGTACCGCGCGCGAAGGATAGGCGGTGGCGGTCTGGGCTGCGGCCTGGGCCGCGCAAAGCAGCGCGATTGCCGCCGTTCCGCAGATGAAAACAGTTTTCCGGTGAAGCATGACGACCTCCTTGCCCTGGCAACGAAGCACTGGA
>JAHCLD010000173.1 GCA_026125585.1 Burkholderiales bacterium | reverse complement strand
TGCCCCATCCCCAACCAGTTTTCAGTTAGAACAAGAAAAAATGCAAGGTTTGCATACCAACGGGGATCAAGCATAAAAATGCCAGCCCATCCCTCAACAAAGATTTTGTAGCCATCTAAAGATATCTGCCTTAAGTAAAAGGCTGGGAGCATCAAAGATACGAGAAAGAGTAAAAAACTGATCGACGACCAGATCCGAGCAAAGCGGACCGACAAATATGATTTCGCGGATTGAGGATCGTCAGTATCCATACATTCATACACCCATTTTAGATGCTGGACATACGACTGCAACCGATTCCCGCGTTGACCTGCCACTTACGGTACCTTTCTTGCTTCGCGGGAAGAGTTCTCATATACGCAATGTAGATTTCATGCGGCTCGCCGCCACGGTTGATGGGCTGAACCACTAGCAGCCTTGAGGTAGTCGCAGAGCTTGCTGTCATGTTCGGCTGCAACCTTTTCAAGTTTTCAAGCCTCACAAAATCCCTGCCCCGGAAACCCCGGCTCAGGAAACCAGCCTGCGCATTTCCGCGTAAAGCGCATTCTGCGCCTCGAAGCCGATGCCCGGCCGGTCCGGCAGCCTCAGCCAGCCGTCCTCGACCTGCGCGTCGTCGGCGAAGCCGGCGAACATGCCGAACACGCCCGGATAGGCCTCGCAGCCGCCGAGGCCGAAGC
This sequence comes from Burkholderiales bacterium, assembly GCA_026125585.1. Classification (GTDB taxonomy): domain Bacteria; phylum Pseudomonadota; class Gammaproteobacteria; order Burkholderiales; family SG8-41. The sequence goes on along the minus strand of JAHCLD010000173.1, from coordinate 4,289 downwards.
CGCCGACGATGTGCAGCGTCATCTGGTTGCCGCCGTGCGGGAACACCGATTGCGGCGACCAGCCGCGTTCCTTCATTATCGCCAGCGTTCGCGCGAACTGCGCGATGCCGTAGGACTGTGGCACGTCGGTCTGGATGATGTCGCGGTCGGCGCGCAGGCCGCCGAAGGTGATCAGGTTGCGCACGTCCTGGGTCGAGAACAGGTTCTCGCCGGTGCCGATCGGCGCATCGTAGATCGCGGCCACTTCCGCCAGCAGCGCGAAGTCCAGCGGATCGGTCGGCTCCTCGAACCAGCGGAGCTTGTACGGCGCCAGCGCCTTCGCATAGGCCAGCGCGCGGTCGCGTTCGAATCCGGCGTTGGCATCCACCGCGAGGTTCGCGCTGTCGCCGACGACCTTCAGCGCGGCTTCGACGCGCGCGATGTCTTCGGGGATCGATGCGCCGCCGACCTTGATCTTCATCGTGCGGTAACCCTGCCCGAGTTTTTCGCGGATCTCGTCGAGCAGTTCCGGGATGCCCTTGCCCGGCGCGTACCAGCCGCCGCCGACATAGCAGGGAATTTTTCTCAAGTTATTATTTTTATTGTATTTTTTTGCAATCAACGCATGCAGCGGTAGGCCCGCGATCTTGGCCGCGGCGTCCCAGCAGGCGACTTCGATGGTACCGATGGCCACAGACCGTTCGGTGTGCCCGCCGGGTTTCTCACGCTGCATCATGCAGGCGAGAATTTTTTCCGGATCGAGATTGCCGCCGCTGTCGTCGAGCAGCGATTCCGGCGCGGCCTTCAGGATGCGCGGAATGAAACGCGCGCGCATCTGCGCGCCGCAGGCGTAACGGCCGGTGGAATTGAAGGCGAAACCGGTGACCGGTTTGCCGTCACGGATCACGTCGGTGATGACGGCGACCACCGAGGTGGTCATCTCGCTGAAATCGAATACCGCGTTGCGCAGATCCGATTTCAGCGCGATCGCGGTTTCCCGGATGTCAACGATGCGCATGTCCGCTCCGCCGGCGGCACAGCGCCGGGAACCCCGTCAATTGAATCAATTGACCTTGATCCCCGCAGCCTGGACGACCTTGGTCCACTTCTCGACCTCGACCTTCACCTGCGCGGCAAACTGCGCCGGCGAGCTGGCAATGATGTCGAAGCCGAGGCCTTCGACCCGCGACTTCACGTCGGGCTGGGCCATCATTTTCACGACCTGGCCATGCAGCCTGTCGACCACCGCCCTCGGCGTGCCGGCCGGCACCAGCAGGCCCTGCAGGGTGTCGGCTTCCTGCCCCTTGAATCCGACCTCGGCCATCGTCGGCACGTCGGCGATCGCGCCGGTGCGTTTGGCGCTGGTCACCGCGATCGCGCGCAGCCGCCCGGCCTGGATGTGCGGCGTGGTCGGCGGCAGCGCGGTGCAGCCGATCGGCACCTGGTTGCCCACCACCGCCCCGACCGCCGGACCGGCGCCGCCGAAGGGCACGGTGATGAAATCGAGCTTGGTCGTCAGCTTCAGCAGTTGCGCCGACAGGTCCGGCGTGGTGCCGACGCCCGGAGTCGCAATCGAGAATTTTTTCGGATCGGCGGACACCAGCGTCAGCAGATCCTTCATCGACTTGGCGGGAATCGTCGGGTGGATCGTGAACACATTGGGCGACGCCGCCATGTTCGACACCGGGATGAAGCTCTTGTAGGGGTCGTAGGGAATGCTCTTGTAGAGCCCCGGGTTCACGACGAAGCTCGAACTGACGACGATGACCGTATGGCCGTCGGGCGCGGCGCTCGCCGCGAGCCCCATGCCGATGTTGCCGCCGGCACCCGCGCGGTTGTCGACGACGACCTGCTGGCCCAGCCCCTCGGTCAGTTTCTGCGCGACGACGCGGGCAATGACGTCGGTGGGGCCGCCGGCGGCAAACGGCACGATCATGCGCACCGGGCGGTTGGGATAGTCCTGCGCGGATGCGGCGGAAGCGGAGACGGCGGCGGCAAAGCCGGCCAGGGCGGCGACGATGGTCTTGCGGTTCATGTGGTCATCCTCGATGTTGGTGTGCGGGCGCGCTCAGTTGGCGGTCGCGCCGGAGGCGCGCACCACCTTGCCCCAGCGTCCCGTTTCGCTGGCGATGAATTTGGCGAACTCCTCGGGCGTACTGGTCAGCGCATCGGTGCCGCGGCCCGCCAGCTGCTTGCGCATTGCCGGATCGTTGAGCATCTTGACGAAGGCGCCGTTGAGGCGATTGATGATGTCGCGCGGCGTGCCGGTCGGCGCGAGCACGCCATACCAGGTATCCACGGTGAACCAGGGCATGCCGGCCTCCGCGACGGTCGGCACCTCGGGCACCGCCGGATCGCGATTCTTGCCCAGCGCCGCCAGCGCGCGCAGCTTGCCCGCTTTCACATGCGGGGCCGCCGCCGCGGTGCCGATCACCAGCATGTCGACCTCGCCCGACAGCAGCGCGACCTGGGCCTGGCTCGCGCCCTTGTGCGGGATCATCTCGATCTTCAGCCTGTTCTCGGCGATGAAATAACGGGCGCCGAGGTCGTTGGTGGTGCCGGGACCGCCCGAACCGAAATTGAGCTTGCCGGGATTCTTCCGCGCCAGCGCGACAATTTCCTTCAGCGACCTGGCCGGCACCGACGGATGCACCACCATCAGATTGGGAATCGAGGCCACCAGCGAAATCGGCGTAAGGTCCTTCGCGGGATCGTAATTCAGCTTCTTGTACAGGCTGGGGCTGATCGCGATCGACGGCGAGCACAGCACGATGGTGTAACCGTCGGGCGGCTGGCGCGAGGTGTATTCCGCGCCGACGTTGCCACCGGCGCCGGGCCGGTTTTCGGCGATGACCTGCTGGCCGATGTTTTCGCCCAGCTTCTGCGCGAGCATGCGGCCGAGGATGTCGGTGCCGCCGCCCGGCGGAAACGGCAGGATCAGCCGCACCGGCTTGGCGGGATAGGCCTGCGCATGCACCGGCGCCGGCGCGGCCGCCAGCGAAAGCGCGGCCGGCACGGCGGCCACGACGCTCAGAAACTTCTTCATGATCTGCTCCTCGATTACAGGCACTGTGACGGGCACTGCGCCAGGTGACTTGCGATTGTTCGGCTTTTTGGGCGCACGGGGGATTGTCCACGCATGGCCCTGTTTGTCAAACCGTCGGACGCCGCGGCGGCGGCCATGGGCAAAACGGGTAGAATGGCGCCCATTTCACCCCCACTTCACCCCCCGTTTCCCGTCATGAAATCCCCGCGCATCGCCCTGATCCACGCGACGCCGCTCGCCATCGAGCCCATCGTCGCCGCCTTCAGCCGCCTCTGGCCCGAAGCGCGCACCACCAACCTGCTCGACGATTCGCTGTCCGCAGACCTCGCCGCCGAGGGCCGGCTCACCGATGCGATGATCGAACGCTTCCTGACGCTCGCGCGCTACGTCCGCGGCAGCGGCGCCGACGCCATCCTGTTCACCTGCTCGGCGTTCGGCCCGGCGATCGAGGCCGCGGCCGCGGCGCTGCCGATCCCGGTGCTCAAGCCCAACGAGGCCATGCTCGACGAAGCGCTCGCCGCCGGCGGCAACATCGGACTGATCGCGACCTTCGGCCCGAGCATCCCGTCACTGAAGACTGAACTCGAAGACATGGCGCGCGCGAAAAAACAGCCGCTGAATCTCGCCACGCGCGCCCTGCCGGACGCCCTCGCCGCCCTGCAGCGCGGCGACGCAGAAACCCATGACCGCCTGATTGCCGACGCCGCCGCCGGGCTGATGCCCTGCGATGCGCTGGTGCTGGGCCAGTTTTCGATGGCCACCGCTGCACGCCTGATCCCGGCAAGGGCCGGCTGCCGTGTGCTGACCAGCCCGGATTCGGCAGTGATGCGCCTGAAGGAGACACTGCGCGGCTGAACCCTGCGCAGCCGCCTGCAACAAAAAAGCGCGGCCGTAGCCGCGCTTTTTTGTTGCAGCAAACCCGCCGTCCCGCTATCCCGTCGTCGCTGTCCTACTGTTCGCCCAGCAGCGACTTCGCCGTGCGCTCGCAAAGCCATTCCTTCTCCTCCGCCGTCAGCCCAGGAATGCCGTCCACCGCGGCCGGCACGTCGAGCGGCGCCATGTCGAAGGGATGGTCGGTGCCGATGACCACGCGGTCGGCGCCGACCTGGTCGATCAGGTACTTCGCCGCCTTCGGATCGTGGGTCAGGCAGTCGAAATAGAAACGCTTGAACAGCTCGCGCGGCGGCGTGGCGTTGTTGACCTTGGGTTCGTTGCGCACCTGGTGGCCGTGGCGGAAGCGGCCGATCTGGTACGGGATGAAGCC
>JAHCLD010000172.1 GCA_026125585.1 Burkholderiales bacterium | reverse complement strand
CGCGGAACGCACCCTGCAGCTGACGACCGCCAACGAGGAACTGGAGGCTTTCGCCTTCTCGGTGTCGCATGACCTGCGGGCGCCGCTGCGGCAGATCGACGGCTTCGCGGCCGCGCTGTGCGAGGACTACGCCGGGCGTCTCGACGCAACCGGCGACGGCTACCTCTCGCGCATCCGCGCGGCGGTGTCGCGCATGGGAACGCTGATCGAAGACCTGCTGCGCCTGTCACGCGTGACCCGGGCGGAACTCCGGCTGGCCAGGGTCGATCTGAGCGGCCTGGTGGCGGCGATCGCCGCCGAGATGCAGCGCGAGAATCCGTCGCGCAAGGTGGATCTGCGCATCCGGCCCGGCCTGCATGCGGAGGCCGATCCCGGGCTGCTGCACGTGGCCCTGGCCAACCTGATCGGCAATGCCTGGAAGTTCACCGGCAGGCGGGCCGATGCGGTCATCGAATTCGGCGCCGGCCTGCACCGCGGCGTGCAGGCCTATTTCGTGCGCGACAATGGCGCCGGTTTCGACATGGCCTGGGCCGATCGCCTCTTCGGCACCTTCCAGCGCCTGCACGCCGACAGCGAGTTTCCCGGCACCGGCATCGGTCTGGCGATCGTCCGCCGCGTCGTGCGCCGCCACGGCGGGGACATCTGGGCCGAGTCGGCGGACGGACAGGGCGCGACGTTCTACTTCACCCTCGGCCAGCGGCCCGCGCCCGCGCAGCCGGACATGGCCGCATCGCCGGGCGACGGGGAGACGCCGGGGCCGGCGCCCATGACGGGTCCGGACGCCCCCGCCGTGCTGCTGGTCGATGACGATCCCGACGTGCTGGTGCTGGCCGGGCGCGCGCTGCGCGAAGAAGGCTACGAATTGCTGACCGCGGACAGCGCGGAAGCCGCGCTCGTCCTGCTGCGGCAGCGCCGCGTCAGCGCAGTGGTGTCCGATTTCTCGATGCCCGGCCGGAACGGAGCCGAACTGCTCGCGGAGGTGGCGCGGCTCGATCCCGGCACGCTGCGCATCATCGTCAGCGGGCAGGCGCTCGACGCGGTCATGCAGGCGGGCATGGACCGGGGGGAAATCCACCAATGTTTCCGCAAGCAGACCGATCATGGCCCCCTGCGCGATTGCCTGCGTGAAGGTCTCGCGGCGCGCCGCGGGCGTGCCGGTGCCTGACGGCCGGCGGCCGCGTCAGCACTGCTCCCAGGGCAATCCGTCGAAGCGCCAGCCGGTTTTCGAGCCGCGGTGATGGTTGTCGTCGAGTTCGCCCTCGAAGCCGTGCAGCACGTTGCAGACTTGCGTGAACCCGGCTTCCTCCAGCGCATGACCGGCGTCCAGCGAGCGGTTGCCGCTGCGGCAGATCACCACGATCGGCCGGTCGACGCTGGCGGCCTTCCGGACGTGGGCGACGAACTGCGGATTGACCTCCCAGTTCGGGCCGTCGTTCCAGGCGACGTGGATCGCGCCCACCGGATGGCCGACGAACAGGTATTCCATTTCGCTGCGGCAGTCGATGAACACCGCGTTCGGATTCTGTTTCAGGAACTCAAAAGCCTGCTTGGGTTCGAGGTGTTTCATGATGCATGCCGGTGGCGGGTGATCGGGGAAGGCGCATTATAGGCGCCGCCGGGGCGTCACGTAAGCCCATGATAAAATTCACGGTTTTCATGAAGCCGCCACGCCGCTCCAGCGCCCGCCTTTCCCTTCCGACATGAATCCCCGCATCCGGCAACTTCCCGAACTGCTCGCGCGCCGCATCCTGATCCTCGACGGCGCGATGGGCACGATGATCCAGACCTACAAGCTGGACGAGGCGGCCTACCGCGGCACGCGCTTCAGGGATTTTCCGCACGAGGTCAAGGGCAACAACGACCTGCTGGTGCTGACCCAGCCGCAGATCATCCGCGAGATCCACGAGCAGTACCTCGACGCCGGCGCGGACATCATCGAGACCAACACCTTCAGCTCGACCGCGGTCGCCATGGCGGATTACCACATGGAAGATCTGGTCTACGAACTGAACGTGGAGGCCGCGAAGATCGCGCGCGCGGCGGCCGACATCTACGAGAAGAAGGGCCCGTCGCGGCCGCGCTTCGTCGCCGGCGCGCTGGGGCCGACGACCCGCACGGCCTCGATCTCGCCCGACGTCAACGATCCGGGCGCGCGCCCCGTCACCTTCGACCGGCTGGTCGAGGCCTACAGCGAGGCGGTGAAGGGGCTGGTCGACGGCGGCGCCGACCTGTTCCTGGTCGAAACGATCTTCGACACGCTGAACGCCAAGGCGGCGCTGTTCGCGATCGATCGCTACTGCGCGGACAACGGACTGGACATCCCGGTCATGATTTCGGGCACGATCACCGACGCCTCGGGCCGCACGCTGTCGGGCCAGACGCCGGAAGCCTTCTGGAACTCGGTGCGCCACGCGAAGCCGCTGACCATCGGGCTGAACTGCGCGCTCGGCGCGAAGCTGATGCGGCCGTACATCGAGGAACTGTCGAACATCGCCGACACCTTCGTCTGCGCCTATCCCAACGCCGGCCTGCCCAATCCGCTGGCGCCGACGGGCTACGACGAGCTGCCGGACGACACGGCGGCCTACCTGCTCGATTTCGCGAAAAGCGGCTTCGTCAACGTCGTCGGCGGCTGCTGCGGCACCACGCCGCCGCACATCCGCGCCATCGCGGACATCGTCAGGGACGTCGCGCCGAGGAAAGTGCCGGTCATCGAGAAAAAGATGCGCCTGTCGGGACTGGAGCCGCTGAACATCGGCGACGATTCGCTGTTCGTCAACGTCGGTGAACGCACCAACGTCACCGGCTCGCGCGCCTTCGCGAAGCTGATCCTGTCCGGCAACTACGCGGAAGCCGTGTCGGTGGCGCGCCAGCAGGTCGAGAGCGGCGCCCAGGTCATCGACGTCAACATGGACGAGGCGATGCTCGATTCGAAGGCGGCGATGACCACCTTCCTGAACCTGATCGCCTCCGAGCCCGACATTTCGCGCGTGCCGGTGATGATCGATTCCTCCAAGTGGGAGGTCATCGAGGCGGGGCTGAAGTGCGTGCAGGGCAAGGCCATCGTCAACTCGATCAGCATGAAGGAGGGTATCGAGCCCTTCCGCCGGCAGGCGCTGCTGGCGAAGCGTTACGGCGCCGCGGTGGTGGTCATGGCCTTCGACGAGCAGGGCCAGGCCGACACGCTGCAGCGGCGGATCGAGATCTCGAAAAAGGCCTACGACATCCTGGTGAATGAGATCGGCTTCCCGGCCGAGGACATCATCATCGATCCGAACATCTTCGCGATCGCCACCGGCATCGAGGAGCACAACCGCTACGCCATCGACTTCATCGCGGCGACGCGCTGGATCCGCGAAAACCTGCGCTACGCGCGGATCAGCGGCGGCCTGTCGAACGTGTCCTTCTCGTTCCGCGGCAACGACCCGGTGCGCGAGGCGATCCACACCGCGTTCCTGTTTCACGCGATCAAGGCCGGCCTGACCATGGCCATCGTCAACGCCGGCCAGATCGGCGTCTACGACGACATTCCGAAGGACCTGCTGGAACACGTCGAGGACATCCTGTTCGACCGCCGGCCCGACGCCGCGGAGCGCATGGTGGTTTTCGCCGAGACGGTGAAGGGCAAGGGCAAGGTTGCAACCGAGGACCTGGCCTGGCGCGCCGCGCCGGTGCGCGAGCGGCTGACGCATGCGCTGGTCAAGGGCATCACGCAGTGGATCGTCGAGGACACGGAAGAGATGCGCCGCGAGGTCGAGGCGCGCGGCGGCCGCCCGATCGAGGTCATCGAAGGCCCGCTGATGGACGGAATGAACGTCGTCGGCGACCTGTTCGGCGCCGGCAAGATGTTCCTGCCGCAGGTGGTCAAGTCCGCGCGCGTGATGAAGCAGGCGGTGGCGCACCTGGTGCCGTTCATCGAGGCCGAGAAGGCGAAGTCCGGCGACACCAAACCCAAGGGCAAGATCGTGCTGGCCACGGTCAAGGGCGACGTGCACGACATCGGCAAGAACATCGTCGCCGTCGTGCTCCAGTGCAACAACTACGAAGTCGTCAACATGGGCGTCATGGTGCCGTGGAAGGACATCGCCGAAACGGCGGCGCGCGAGAAGGCCGACATCATCGGCCTGTCGGGCCTGATCACGCCCTCGCTGGAGGAAATGGCGCACAACGCGCGCGAGATGCAGCGCGCCGGCATGGCGGTGCCGCTGCTGATCGGCGGCGCGACGACCTCGCGCGTGCACACCGCGGTGAAGATCGCGCCCCATTATTCCGGCCCGGTGGTGTGGGTGCCGGACGCCTCGCGCAGCGTCAGCGTCTGCACGAGCCTGTTGTCCGACGGGCAGCGCCAGGGTTATCTGAACGACGTTTCCGCCGAATACGAGCGCATCCGCGAGCAGCATGCCGGCAAGAAGGGGCCGGAGCTGATTCCGCTGGCCGAAGCCCGCGCCAACGCCCTCGCGACCGACTGGGCCGCGTACGCGCCGCCGAAGCCGCAGATGCTCGGGCTGAAGCCGCTGAAGAACTACGACCTCGCCGAGATCGCGCGCCACATCGATTGGGGGCCGTTCTTCCAGACCTGGGACCTGGCCGGCCCGTATCCGGCGATTCTCGACGACGCGGTCGTCGGCGCGGAGGCGCGCAAGGTGCTGGCCGATGCGCAGGCCATGCTGAAAAAGATCATCGAGGGCCGCTGGCTGACCGCCAACGGCGTGTTCGGGCTGTTCCCGGCGGCGCGCGTCGGCCACGAGGACATCGCGGTCTATGCCGACGAATCGCGCGGCAGCCCGCTGATGGTCTGGCACAACCTGCGCCAGCAGAACCGGAAGCCGACCGGCCGCGCCAACCAGTGCCTGGCCGATTTCATCGCGCCGGCCGGTTCGGGCGCGCGCGACTGGCTCGGCGTCTTCGCCGTCACCGCGGGTCTCGGCATCGAGAAGCACCTGGAGCGCTTCGAGAAGGCGAACGACGACTACTCGGCCATCCTGCTGAAGGCGCTGGCCGACCGGCT
>JAHCLD010000171.1 GCA_026125585.1 Burkholderiales bacterium | reverse complement strand
ACGCCGGTCTTGCCAGGCTTGATGTGAGGCTGTGTCAGCCCGCCGACGCCGTCCATCCCACAGGGCAGAAGCTGGCCATGCCAGTGGATGGTGGTGTGCTCGGGCAGGCGGTTGGTGACAAAAATGCGCACCTTGTCGCCCTCGACACACTCGATGGTTGGCCCCGGTGACTGGCCGTTGTAGCCCCAGAGGTTGGCGGTCATGCCGGGCGCGATCTGGCGGCGCACCGGTTCGGCGACGAGGTGGAATTCCTTCCAGCCGCGGTTCATGCGCCAGGGCAGGGTCCAGCCGTTGAGCGTCACCACCGGGTTGTAGGGACGGCCGCTCACCGGAATCAGCGGTGGCTGGGTATCGGGTTTCGATTGCATTGCTGCCTCGGGCACGGCGCCTTGTGCAGCACGGCTGACCGTGGCGGCGCCGAGCAGCGCGGCACCGGAGGCCCGCAGGAAATTTCGTCTGTTATTCATGGAATCCATCCTGTATTCAATGTCTTCAATGTCCGGCGGCCACGGGCGTTGCGGCGCGCGGGCTGTTGCCGGGCGCGGCGATGGCGCCGGGCGATTTGCCGTGGATGGCGAACTGCAGCGTGGCGTCGGCGATCCAGAAATCGCGCTGCGCCTCGATGCTGGCGATGACGGCGCCGACCTGCTGCCGCGATTCGGCGAGCAGCTCGAACACGCTCATCAGCATGCCGTTGTAGCGCAGCAGCGTCTCTTCGGCGATGCGCGCGCGCAGCGGTACGATTTCCTCGCGGTAGTGCCGGGCGAGATCGTAGGCCGTGCGCCAGGCGCCGTACGCCTCGCGTACTTCGGAACGCGCACGTACCGCGAGGTCGGTGGCGCGATGGGCTGCCTGCATGTAGATGTGCTCGGCGCGGGCGTTGCGTGCCGTGCCGAAATCGAAAATCGGCAGCCGCAACTCGATTTCCCAGCCGGTCTGACGCAGTTCGCCGCTCTCGCTGTTGCGCATGTACTTCGCCTCGAGCACGCTGAGCCAGCCGGTGGTCCTGGTCAGTCCCAGGATGCCGGCGATGTTCGCGGCTTCCTGCATTGCGCCCTGCACGTCGAGCCGCTGGCGCATTGCCTGTTGCTCGATGTCCGCGATTTCGCGCGGCGCCTGCGGCAGTTCCGGCAGCCGTCCGGGCAGGCGGTAGGCAATGTCCGGACCCCACAGGCCCAGCAGGCGGGTGAGCTGCTCGCGCGCGGCGAGCGCGGCCTGGCGCGAGAGTGCGAGCCGGGTCGCGGCGTCAGCGTAGAAGGCCTGCTCCCGTGCCTGATCGAGCGCGCTGAAATTGCCGGCGCGGAGCATGCGCCGGGCCAGCTCCGCCGCGGCCTCCGCCGCGTCCCGTACCTGCTCGGCATAAACCGCCGACTGCTGCGCGGCAACAGCCCGGACCCATGCGCGACGGGTATCGGCGGCGACCTGAAGGATGTCCGCGGTCAGGCGGTTCTGCGCGAGCTGGAAGCGCTCCGTCTCGATGCGGGTGCGCACCGGCATTGTCAGCAGTCCCATCAGATCGAAGATGAAGGCGCGCTCGTATTCGACAACGTCGCCACGATGGCTGCGGCCGAAGGAGAGGCCGGGATTGCGCAGGCGGCCGGCCTGCACCAGGTCGGCTTCGGCGATGCCCAGCTCCGCGTACTTCGCCTGCAATCCGCGGTTGTTGAGCAGCGCGATCTGGACCGCTGTATCGGCGCTCAGCGGCTGGGTGAGCAGCTTGCGCAGCGCTTTGGCGGCATGGTCGGCTTCTGCGTCGCTGCGGATCCACGGTGTCTGCTGGCTGATGCCGCGCGCAGCGAGCGTTTCGCCGATCTTGCCGGTGCCGCCGTCTTCCGAGAAGGCGGCACAGCCGCCCAGCAGCAGGGCCGCCGCTGCGATGATGAGTTTGCGCAGGGCGCTCATCGTGCCGGCTCCGGTTTGTGGCCGTCATGACCGCTGGCGGCTTTGGCTCCTTCGCGCAGGATGCCGGCATGCCCGCCGGCGCGGGCGACCCCGTCGTTCAATTCCCGCCATGCCCCGGGTTTTTCATTTCCAAACGGGCGATAGCCGGCGAAGGCAGACGCATGAGCGGGCGCCGGCACGGCAACGGCCGGGTCGGCGGGATGGTTGCGCGTGGATTGCTGTGCCGCTGCAGGCGGCAGCCATGCGGCAGCCAGCGCGCAGCACAGGACTGCGGATTTCGGTTGCATGTGATTCCCCGATGCGGATTGCGGGCAGGCGACTGCCCGACATGACACCTCCTGACAGGCAGGCGCCGTTGCAGGTCGAACGGGGATCAGGCCCGGGGCGGGCGCTGCGGCATTTCGGGGATGTACAACGTTGCGAGCGAGGTAATGCGCGATACCAGCACACGTGGCGTTTCGGCGATGCCGGCAATCAGGGCCGGTGCACCTGCAGATACCACGTGGTGACAACAGGAATGGCCGCCCGACGGTTCCGCGGAGTTGCTGTCGCTTTGGTGATGATGGTCCATAGCGGCTTTCGCCGGTACATGGTGGCCATGTTGCCGGTTATCGCTGTCACCGTGCATGGCCTGCGCATCGCCGCAGGTCATCACCGGAGTGTACGCGGCGAGCCCCTGTACAGGCAGGGCAAGCAGGAGGACGGCAACCAGCAGTGCGCGCAAGCGATTCATCGGCGATGAGTGTAGGTGAATCCCGGGTTTTCCCGCAATCGCCAGTCAGACCTGAAGGCGGTACTTTGGTTCGCCTTCAGATGCGGTGGTTTTCGTCTTGCCCAAGGGTGTCCAACTGTTGTCGATTGCTACATCGGTTAATGGCCTGATTCTGATGGAGTTTCCGAATCAGCTGTCGAAAATTCAATCGAAACGACGAAAAATCAGCAAAATTCCTGCTCGAAATAAATCGATAACATATTGTAAATAATGACTTTTCCGCTTGTTTTTGAAGTTGGTGCTGTTACATTGCGCCTGTGCAAAAATTTTCTAAAAATATCCTGCTTCCCCGGTTGTCCGTACTGGCCGTTGCCGCCTGCTTCAGCGGCGGCGCACTGGCGAATCCGACCAACCCGACGGTAGTGCACGGCACGGCCAGCTTCAATCAGGCCGGCAACATCCTCAACATCACCAACAGCCACAACGCCATCATCCATTGGGGTTCCTTCTCCATCGGCCTCAACGAACTGACCCGGTTCATCCAGCCCTCGGCCCTGTCCGCCGTGCTCAACCGCGTGACCGGCCAGGACCCCTCGGCCATCCTCGGCGCCCTGCAATCGAACGGCCGCGTGTTCCTGCTCAACCCCAACGGCATCGTCTTCGGCGCCGGCGCCCAGATCGACGTGGCCGGGCTGGTCGCCTCCACGCTGAACCTGAGCAACGACGACTTCCTGAACAACCGCATGCGCTTCACCGACGGCGCGGGCGCCGGCAGCATCGTCAACCAGGGCCAGATCACCGGCGGCAGCGTCTACCTGGTCGGCAATGCCGTCACCAACCACGGCCTGATCACCAGCCCGAACGGCGAGGTTGTCCTCGCGGCGGGCCACAGCGTCGAACTGGTCAACCCCGGCACCCCGAACCTGCGAGTGGAAATCACCGCACCGGAGAACGAAGCGCGCAACCTCGGCACCATCACCGCCGAAGCCGGACGCATCGGCATCCACGCCGGCCTGATCCACAACAGCGGCACGCTCAACGCCAGCAGCGCGGTGGCCGAGGGCGGGCGCATCCTGCTCAAGGCAACGCAGAACGCCAGCACTGCGGTGGACAGCCGGATCGAAGCCAATGGCAGTACCGGGGGCGCGGTCGCGATCCAGTCGAGTGACACCACCCTGGTCGAAGGCCGGGTCGATGCGACCGGCAGCACGGGCGCGGGTGGCAATATACAACTGCTGGGCGAGCGGGTGGGGCTCGTCGGCAGCGCCGGCATCGACGCTTCGGGTGCGTCCGGGGGCGGGACGGTGCTGGTGGGGGGCGACTATCAGGGCGCGAATCCGGAGATCCGGAACGCCGGGCGCACTTACGTCGGACGGGATGTCACGATCAGGGCCGATGCGGTCACGCAGGGCGACGGCGGCAAGGTCGTCGTCTGGGCGGATGGCGACACCCGGTATGCCGGATCGATCAGCGCCCGCGGTTCGGGCAGTGGCGACGGCGGCCTGGTGGAAGTGTCCGGCAAACATCTGCTGGATTTCCACGGGCGTGTGGACGTCGGCGCGGAAAGCGGCGCCGGGGGCCGCGTGCTGCTCGATCCGCAGGACATCCTGCTTAACACCTCGACCCAGCCGACACCGCCCGTCAATCCCGACGGGGTGCCGGATGTCGCCTTCGGCGATGCGCCGGACCCCGGCACGTACACCATCCAGATCGCCGACATCACCGGATTCTCCGAACTGTACCTGCAGGCCACGCGCGACATCACCGTCGCCAATGCCGTGACCATGGGTGCCGGCAACAGCATCCGGTTCGAGGCAAACAACAACATCACCGTCAATGCCGGCGCGACGATGACGGTCTCCGGCGCCGGTTCGATCACATTGGTGGCCGATGCCGACCATTCAGGCGCCGGCACGGTGTCGCTGGGCGCGGGCCTGGTCGCGCGCCAAGGTGGCATATCCATCAGCGCCGCCAATGTCACGGGCACGGCCGCCGGTACCATCGCCGCCACGGGCGCCGGCAATCTCGATGCGGGCAATGTCACCATCAATGCCAGCGGCACGGTCAATCTGCTCGGCGCGATCACGGCCACCGGCGGCACCGCGACCAGCGGCAATCCCGGACGCAATGGCGGCAACGTCACCATCAACGCAGCCGGTGTGAACACTGCGGCAATCACGGCCAACGGATCGGCCGGCAGCGGCGCGGGACTGAACCAGCAGGGCGGCGCCGGCGGCACGATCACGATCCATTCGACCGGCGGCGTCAGCACCGGCGCGCTTGGCGCTTCGGGTGGCAGCGCCAGCAGCACCGACGCCGCAGCCGGCGCGGCGGGTGCGATAGCCATCAACAACAGCCTTGCCGGCGACGTGACGACCGGCGCCCTGACTGCGCGGAATGGT
>JAHCLD010000170.1 GCA_026125585.1 Burkholderiales bacterium | reverse complement strand
GATCGTCGCGTTCATCGCGGAACTGCGAAAACACTGAGGGAACGCACACAATAGGGAAATGGCAGGGCGGGAGAATTCCCGGCCCTGCTCAGCGCATACCGGGAAACATCCCCTTCATGCCGCGCATCATCTTCGCCATGCCGCCCTTGGCGACCATTTTCATCATCTTCTGCGTCTGCTCGAACTGGTTGAGCAGGCGGTTGACTTCCTGAACGCTGACGCCGGCGCCGGCGGCGATGCGGCGCTTGCGCGAGGCCTTCAGCAGTTCGGGCCTGGCGCGCTCCTGCGGCGTCATCGAGTTGATGATGCCCTCGATGCGGCGGATCGCCTTGTCCTCCATCTGCGGCGCGCCCTGCGCCGCCTGCGCGAGCTGCGCCGGCAGCTTGTCGAGCAGCGCGCCGACGCCGCCCATCTTGCGCATCTGCGCGACCTGCTGCTTGAAATCCTCCAAGTCGAAGCCCTTGCCGGTCTTGACCTTGCGCGCGAATTTCTCGGCCTCCTCGCGGTCGACCGATTTCTGCACGTCCTCGAGCAGCGACAGCACGTCGCCCATGCCGAGGATGCGCGAGGCCATGCGGTCGGGATGGAAGGCTTCCAGCCCGTCCGGCTTCTCGCCAGTGCCGGCGAACTTGACCGGCTTGCCGGTCACGTGGCGCACGGACAGCGCGGCGCCGCCGCGGGCGTCGCCGTCGAGCTTGGTCAGGATGACGCCGGTCAGCGGCAGGGCGTCGTTGAAGGCCCTGGCCACGTTGACCGCGTCCTGGCCCTGCATGGCATCGACGACGAACAGCGTTTCCACCGGGTTGACCGCGGCGTGCAGTTCGCGGATCTCGGCCATCATCTCCTCGTCGATCGCGAGCCGGCCCGCGGTGTCGACGATCAGCACGTCGTGGTAGTGCGTGCGCGCGTATTCCAGCGCGCGCCGGGCGATGTCGGCCGGCTTTTCGCCGGCGTCCGCCGGATGGAAATCGGCTTCGACCTGGCCCGCGAGCAGCCTGAGCTGCTCGATCGCGGCAGGCCGGTAGACGTCGCAACTGGCCAGCAGCACCTTCTTGCGCAGGTTCGCGCGCAGCCAGCGCGCCAGCTTGCCGGCGGTGGTGGTCTTGCCGGCGCCCTGCAGGCCGGCCATCAGGATCACCGCCGGCGGCTGCGCGGCGAGGTTCAGCGATTCGCTGTGCTCGCCCATCAGCGCGACCAGTTCGCGGTGCACGACGCCGACCAGCGCCTGGCCCGGCGTCAGGCTGCCGGCCACCTCCTCGCCGACGGCCTTCTCGCGCACGCGGTCGATGAACGCCTTGACCACCGGCAGCGCGACGTCGGCCTCGAGCAGCGCCATGCGCACTTCGCGCAGGGCATCCTGGATGTTGGTTTCAGTAAGGCGCGCTTCGCCGCGCAGCGTCTTGACGACGCGCGCGAGACGGCCGGTGAGGTTGTCGAACATGGAAGTGCGCCGGTTCGGCGTTCGGGTAAACTTGGACTATGCAGGGCATTCTACCGTATCTCGTCAGCGCGCTTCTCTATGCCGCGATGGGCGTGTACTTCTGGCAGCGGCACTGGTCGGCCGCCGCGAGCGCGCCGGCCGCGGCGCCGCGGCACGGCGCCATCGAAAGGCTGGGCGTGCCGGTGCTGCTGGCCGTGCACGGCGCCGCGCTGTCCGGCGCGATGTTCTCCGGCGACAGCCTGCGCATCGGCGTCGGCGACGCCGTGTCGGCCATCCTGTGGCTGGCGGTGCTGATCTACTGGCTGGGCGGGCTGTTCTACCGCCTGGAGGGCCTGCAGGCGCTGATCATGCCGGTGGCGGCGGTCGCGGCCCTGCTGCCCGCGGTGTTTCCGGCGGCGCGGCCGCTGCCCAACACCGAGCTGCTGGCGTTCCGGCTGCACCTGCTGATGTCGATGATCGCCTACAGCCTGTTCACGATCGCCTCCCTGCACGTGCTGCTGATGGCGATGCTCGAACGGCGCCTGCACCGGGGGACGCTGCCCGCGGGGCTGCGCAAGCTGCCGCCGCTGCTGACCATGGAGACCCTGCTGTTCAGGATCATCTGGGCCGGCTTCGTGATGCTGTCGCTGACGCTGGTGAGCGGCGTGGTGTTTTCGGAGGAAGTGTTCGGCAAGGCGGCCCGGCTCAACCACAAGACGATTTTCGGCATCGTGTCCTGGCTGGTGTTCGGCGCGCTGCTGTTCGGCCGCCATTTCCACGGCTGGCGCGGCCGCGTCGCCGTGCGCTGGACGCTGGCCGGCTTCCTGATGCTGGTGCTGGCCTATCTCGGCAGCAAGTTCGTCGTCGAAGTGCTGCTCGGGCGCGGCTGACCCCCTTTCGCCCCGCGGGGGTGCCGCGGTCCGGCGCCCTATCCCACATGTCTGAGGTGATTCCATGGAAGTAATGATCCTCGCCTGCCTGATCCTGCTGAACGGCGCGTTCGCGATGTCCGAGGTCGCGCTGCTGACCGCGCGCCAGTCCAGGCTGGCCACCCTCGCGCAGCGCGGCGACAAGCTGGCCGCCGCCGCGATCCGGCTGAGCGCCGACCCGACGCGCTTTCTGTCGACCGTGCAGATCGGCATCACCTCGATCGGGCTGCTCAACGGCATCGTCGGCGAGGCCATCCTCGCCGAGCCGTTCGCGGCGTGGCTGCAGACGCACGGCCTGGAGGCCAGGACCAGCAACATCATCGCCACCGCGGTGGTGGTGGTGAGCGTCACCTACTTCTCCATCGTGGTCGGCGAAATCGTGCCCAAGCGCCTCGGGCAGCACAGCGCGGAGAACATTTCGCGCTACGTGGCCTGGCCGATGCACGGGCTGGCCGCGGTCACCGCGCCGTTCGTCCGCCTGCTGACGGCGTCCACCGACGCGGTGCTCGGATTCGTGCTGCGCGTGCTGCGCCTGCAGCCGCAGGAATCCGGGGCGCAGCCGCTGTCCATCGACGAGATCCGCACCATCGTGCTCGAGTCGTCCAACGTGCTGCCCAAGAAGCATGCGTCGGTGCTGCTCAACCTGCTCGAGATCGGCGCCATCACCGTCGACGACGTGATGGTGCCGCGCAACCAGATCGAGGGCGTCAACATCAACCTGCCGCTGGAGGAACTGGCCCAGCAGATCTCGACGGCGCACCACCGGCGGGTGGTGGTCTACGAGGACCAATTGGACAACGTGATCGGCACGCTGCGGGTGCGGCATGCGCTGACCCTGATCCAGCGCGAGGAACTGACGCGGGAGAGCGTGCGCGAAATGATCCGCGAGCCCTATTTCGTGCCCTCCTCCACCCCCCTGCTGGCGCAGATCCAGAATTTCCAGGAACACCAGGACCGGGTCAGCCTGGTGGTCGACGAATACGGGGAAATCATGGGCCTGGCCACGCTGGATGACATCCTCGAGGAAATCATCGGCGAGTTCACGACCCAGTCGCCGCTGATGGCCCGCGACCTGCACCGCCAGCCCGACGGCAGCTACGTCGTCGAGGGCGGCATGCTGCTGCGCGAGCTCAACCGCAAGCTCGGCTTCGATTTCCCGCTGGACGGCCCGAAGACGCTGAACGGCCTGATCCTGGAGCACCTGCAGGACATTCCCGAGCCCAACACCAGCGTTCGCATCGCCGGGCACCCGCTGGAAATCGTCCAGACGCAGGACCGGATCATCAAAAGTGTGCGGGTACTCACACCGCCTCCAAAATAGACGGTAAATAGACGGCAAAACGCCGTCCGCAGCCTTTACAACACCGCGCGGGACGGGCATCATTCCGTGAATAATCGACCGTAACCTATTGGTTCATCGAAGAATTTTGGAGGTTTGTCATGGCAACCGCAACCGCTGCCGCTCGCAAGTCCGAAATCAAGGAATACACCTTCCGCTGGGTAGGCCAGGACCGCGCGGGCAAAACCATCCGCGGCGAAATGCAGGCCGGCGGCGAGGCGCAGGTCAATGCCGTGCTGCGCCGCCAGGGCATCAAGATCGTCGAGGTCAAGAAGCAGCGGATCGGCACCGGCGGTTCGGTTTCCGAAAAGGACATCACGCTGTTCACCCGCCAGCTGGCGACCATGATGAAATCCGGCGTGCCGCTGCTGCAGGCCTTCGACATCGTCGGCAAGGGCCACAGCAACCCGGCGGTCGCCCGCCTGCTGATGACCATCAAGGCGGACGTCGAGACCGGCATGAGCCTGAAACAGGCCTTTGAAAAGCACCCCCTGCACTTCGACGCGCTGTTCTGCAACCTGGTCGGCGCCGGCGAGGCCGCCGGTATCCTGGAAAGCCTGCTCGACCGCCTGGCGACCTACAAGGAAAAAATCCTCGCCATCAAGAGCAAGATCAAGTCCGCGCTGTTCTACCCGATCGCCATCATCGTGGTGGCGGTGGTGATTACCGCAATCATCATGATTTTCGTGATTCCGGCGTTCAAGGACGTGTTCAAGAGCTTCGGCGCCGACCTGCCGGCGCCGACGCTGATCGTGATGGCCATATCCGACTTCGTGGTGGCCAACTGGTTCTACCTGTTCGCCGGCATCGGCGGCGCCCTCTACGCGTTTTTCTGGACCTGGAAGCGGTCCACGAAAATGCAGATGTACATGGACCGCTTTGCCCTCCGCGTCCCGGTATTCGGCGACCTGATCCGCAAGTCCTCGATCGCGCGCTGGACGCGCACGCTCGCCACGATGTTCGCCGCCGGCGTGCCGCTGGTCGAAGCGCTGGGTTCGGTGGCCGGCGCGGCCGGCAATTACGAATACTTCGTCGCCACCAAGAAAATCCAGTCCGAGGTCGCCACCGGCTCGAGCCTGACCTCGTCGATGCAGGGCACCGAGGTCTTCCCGAACATGGTGATCCAGATGACGATGATCGGCGAGGAAGCCGGTTCGCTGGACCAGATGCTGAGCAAGGTCGCGGACTTTTTCGAGGCCGAGGTGGACGATGCCGTGGAGGCGCTGTCCAGTCTGATGGAGCCGATGATCATGGTCGTCCTCGGCACGCTGATCGGCGGCATGGTGATCGCGATGTACCTGCCGATCTTCAAGCTGGGATCCGCGGTATAGCGGACAGGTTTTCCCCGGGCGGCCCGCCGCAGTCCGCGGGCCGCGTTGCGGCCGGTTGAACCGGCGGTCGTTCCAGACTAGGGCCTGTT
>JAHCLD010000017.1 GCA_026125585.1 Burkholderiales bacterium | reverse complement strand
CCTGGTCAATGAAGAACTGGAGATCGGCGCGCGCGCCCTCGCCGTCCCCCTGCACGAGAGCGGCGGCCGCACCGTCGCCGCGATCAACGTCAGCTGCTATGCAAGGCGCGTCAGCGCCGAGCACATGCGCTCGCACTTCCTGCCGGAAATGCTCAAGACCGCGCAGGCCATCGAATCCGAAATGCAGATGATCCACGCCGGACGCGGCTGATCAGAAGCCGCAAGATCTGACTCCTAGTTTCGCTTGCCGCCGCTGAAAAAATAAACGCCGCCGGGGTCAAGGCGCCCCGGGTCAGCGCCGTCCGCCCGCTAGTTCGGCTGGATTTTCGCCTGTTTGATCACCTTGCCCCAGCGCGCGATCTCGGACTTGATGTAAGCCGAAAACTCGGCCGGCGTGCTGCCCACCGGGATCACCGCCTCGTCGACCAGCTTGTTGGTGACCTGGGGCGATTTGGTGATGCGGATGATCTCGGCCGACAGCTTGTCGATCGCGTGTTTCGGCGTGCCGGCCGGCGCCACGACGCCGTACCAGGAACCGGTTTCGTAACCCTTGAGACCTGCCTCCGCCACGGTCGGGATATCGGGAATCGCCGCTGAACGTTTGCTGCCGGTCATCGCGATCGCACGCAGCCGCCCCGCCTTGACCTGCGGCAGCATCGCCACCGCGCTGGAGAACATCACCTGCACTTCGCCGGCCATCAGCTCGGTCAGCGCAGGCCCCAGGCCCTTGTACGGAATATGCGTCATCCTCGTGCCGGCCATCATGTCGAACAGCTCCACCGCCATGTGCGAAGAGCCGCCGGTGCCGTTGGACGCGTAGTTGACGACGCCGGGCCTGGCTTTCGCCAGCGCAACGAGTTCCCTGACCGATTTCACCGGCAACGAGGGGTGCACCACCACGAGCAGCGGCGCCGAGGCGATCAGGCTGATCGCGTCGAAATCCTTGACCGGGTCATACAAGGGCTTCTTGGTGAGGTTCGGATTGAGGCCGTGGCTGCCCACGCCGGCGAGGAATATCGTGTAGCCGTCGGCGGGGGAACCCGCCGCGAGCTGCGCTCCCAGCGCGCCGGCGGCGCCCGGCCGGTTGTCGATCGGCACCTGCTGGCCGAGGCTGGTGGCCATCTGCTGGCCGACCAGGCGCGCGATGGTGTCGTTGCCGCCGCCGGGCGGGAACGGCACGATGAAGCGTATGGCCTTGGACGGATATTTCGCCGGATCCTCGGCGGCCTGCGCCGGCGCGAGACCGGCAACGGCGAAGGCGCAACCCGCCAGAACGCAGCGGCCGGTAGACAACAGGGTGTTCAGATTCATGGGAGTTCCATCAGATCGGTCAGTTGGTCAGAAATTCACGCGTTACTCATTATCGCTGCTTGGTTCAGTCGGCCTTGATGCCCGCATCCTTGATGACCTTGGCCCACTTGGCCATCTCACCCCGGAAAAATTTCGTGAATTCGGCCTGGCTGTTGCCGACGGCCTCCGCGCCCTGCTGGCGCAGTTGCTCGCGCGTATCCGGCATGGTGATGATGCGCGCGATTTCGGTGTTGAGCTTGGCCATCACCGGCCCGGGCACGCCCACCGGCACGCCGATGCCGTAGAACGACTGGGCCTCGAACCCCGGCAGCGTTTCGGCAATCGCCGGCACCTCGGACAAGGTCGGCGCGCGCTGGAGCGAGCTGATGCCGATCGCGCGCAGCTTGCCGGCGCGCACATGGGGCAGCGTCGGCAGGATCGTGCCGAACATCCAGGACACGCGTCCGCCCAGCAGGTCGATGGTCGCCGGACCGGCGCCCTTGTAGGGCACATGGGTCATCTTGACGCCGCCCATGCTGGCCAGCAATTCGCCGGCCAAGTGGGTCGCCGCGCCGGTGCCGCCGGAGGCATAGGTGATCTCCCCCGGCTTCGCCCTGGCCAGCGCCAGCAGTTCCGCGATGTTTTTCGCCGGCACCGAAGGGTGCGTGACGAGAATGTTGGGCGATACCGCGAGATTGACCAGCGGCTGCAGCTCCTTCGCGGTGTCGTAGGGCAGCCGGGGCCGGAGCACGGGATTGACCGCGGTGCTCGTCGACAGCATCAGCATCGTGTGGCCGTCCGCCGGCGCGCGCACCGCGAGTTCGGTGCCGATGACGGTGCCGCCGCCCGGACGGTTGTCGACGACCACCTGCTGCCCCCAGGCTTCGGTCAGCTTGATGCCGACCAGGCGCGCCAGCTGGTCGTTCGGTCCCTGCGGCGCGAAGGGCACGATCATGCGGATCGGCCGGCTCGGAAAACCGGCGGCGGGGTCCGCCGTGCGCTGCGCCGCGGCCGGCACCGCCGTGGCCGCGGTCATGGCCGCGCAGGTGATGTACAGGACGGGCTTGGACATTGTCATGACGGGGCTCCTCGATGATTTGTGCAGGATTTCAGCGGCCTATCGCGCGTTTGAAATGATCGACCGCCACCGAGCGGGTGCCGATCCACACATCGTCGGCGGCCTTCGCCGCCTTGATGATGTCCTCGTAGACGAACAGGCCGGGCGAGCGGCCGAAGACATGGGTGTGGATCGCCGGATCCATGCGCACCGGCCCGGTTTCGCGGTGGCGGGCGCAGTCGAGCCAGTGCTCGAAAATTTCCAGCATGACCTTCGGCGCATTGCCGTGGCGCATGTACAGCGGCAGGTCGTTGACCTCGGTGTTGTTGGGAAACGCGACGATCGAGCGGTCGCCGAAGTCGACCAGGTACGGCAGGTCGTCGTTCAGCGTGTCGCCGTGCCACTCGTAGCCGGCCTCGGCCAGCAGGCGCGGCGAGCGCAGCCCCGGCGTGCTGCGCGGGCTGATCCAGCCGCGCGGACGGACTCCGGACGCGCGTTCGATCAGTTCAGTCGTGCGCACGATGTTGGCACGCTCCTCCTCCTCGGACAGATAACAGGGAATCATGTCCATGGTATAGGAATGGGCGACGATTTCATGCCCTTCGTCCGCGATCCGCCGCACGATCTCCGGATGACGCTCGGCCATGATGCCGCTGACGTTGATCGTGGCCTTGACCTGCTGGCGCCCGAGCACGTCGAGGATGCGATGGATGCCGCGGCGGTGGCCGTACTCGGCCCAGCCGACGGCGTTGAGGTCGGGCACGCCGGGTTTCAGCGGATTGCCCATGGGGCCGATGCCCGGCCATTTGCCGTCGGACCACCATTCGAAGGAAACCCGGAAAAACACCGCGATGCGCCTGCCGCCGGGCCAGCGGAAATCCGGCGGTGCCGGCGTCTCCGTGGCGCCGGCGTGGATGTCGAGCGAGCTCATGCAAATCCTCCGTTCAATGGCGGCATTGCGCCGCCTCCATCGTGATTGACGCTACTTTTTTTCGTACACGGTCTTCGGCAGAACGCGATAGCTCGCGCTGGCGCGGCAGGCGGTCTCGCCATCCTCCCCGACGACCCCGGCTTCGGCGAACATGATGCTGCGGCCGCGCCTGACGACGGTGCCGCGGCAGATGATCTCGCCCTTTGCCGGCGCGAGGTAGTTGAGGTTCATGGTCATGGTCGCGACGCCCATTTCCATGCCGACCAGGGAACGCACCGCCTGCGACATCGCGGCGTCGGCGATCGCGGCGACCGTGCCACCGTGGACTTCGCCGCGGCTGTTGCCGAGGTGGGGCTGAAACGCCAGCCGCAGCTGCGAGCGGCCGTCGTCGAGCGCGTCGAGGATGAAGCCGAGATGGATGTACAGCGGCACGGTGGAGCGCCACTGCGGCCTGGATTGTGTTTCTGCGGACATGTCTCTTCGGGCGATCTGGAGTGGCGTCATGTTACACCGGAGCGGGCCCGCCCCGCGGGCTTGAGTCCGCGGCCTGCCCGGAGCATGATGCCGGGCGGCACCCCGCGGGAGGAGACCCATGAAAGTCAAACGCATCGAGCATGTCGGCATCGTCGTTCGCGACGTGGAGGCAAGCCGCAGGCTGTGGGAAGGCTGTTTCGGCATCAGGCTGGCCGGAACGGAAGACAACGCGACGCGGCGGCTGGCGCTCTACCCGGTGGGCGACTCGATGGTGGAGCTGCTCGCCGGACTGACGCCGGACAGCAAGCAGGCGAAACTGATCGCCGAAGGCAAGGGCGGACTCAACCACATCTGCCTGGAAGTCGAGAACATCGACGAGGCGCTGGCCGAACTGAAGGCGAAGGGCATTCCGCTGCTCGACGAAAAACCGCGCATCGGCCACGCCGGCTGCCGCATCGCCTTCCTCGATCCCTCGGCCACCGAAAACTGCCTGATCGAACTGGCCGAGCTACCGGCCGGCGGCGCGCACTGACGGCGGCGGCTTCGCGTCGGGCGCCCTGCGCGGCAACCCGGCGGGTTCATGCCCATGACGGGCTCCGGGTGCGGAAGTGGAAAAGAAGAAAAGGAAAAGGCCGCGCATATCGCGCGGCCTTCGCCGGACTTCAGCGCAGCTTACTGCGGCTGTTGCTGACCGCCACCGCCGCGACGTTTGCCCGGGCGCTTGTGGAACTTCTTGCCGCCGCCACCGGGGTTCTTGTTCTGCCCCTGGCCCTGCTGGGGCCGGCCACCGGGCTGACCGCGTCCGCCGGCATTCTGCCGCTGGTGCAGAGGACGGCTCTGCGGCTCCGGCGCGCCCGGACGGTTGCCCGAGGCGAGCGCGATCTCGAGTTCGTTGAGTTCATCCCACTCGGCGTCGGTGCGGTTGCGGTCCGGTATGGCCAGCAATTCCTGCATGCGCGCCCGCGGGGATATGGGGGGATTCTGTGGAGGCTGTGAATCGTTCATGGCCGGGATTATCGCATTTTATGAACCATCCTTCAAAGAAAACAACGGCTTAGGGGGAAACAGGGGCAAACCGCCGGCCGTTTCTCCGCCGCCGCCCTTGCCGGTCGCCCCCAAGATACCCCGGACCGCGCCGTTTCCGGATCGCCGGGAAGCGGGCCGATCCGGGTCATTGGGGCAGGACACCCGGTCGAGCGCGGGCTCAGTCGAGCGCCTGCAGGACCAGCGCGTGCAGCAACTGACGGTGGTAATAGCGGATCGTGCCCGGCGCATGGGCCATGAACACCGTCACTAGTTCCTCTGCCGGATCCACCCAGAAATAGGTGCCGGTGGAGCCTGCCCAGTGAAATTCGCCGGCGCTGCCGGGCATGCCGCCGCGGCCGGCGCTGCGCCGCACGGCAACGCCGAGGCCGAAGCCGTAACCGCGGATGTTGGGATAGTCATTGAGCTTCGACAGGTCGACCTCGGGCCCGAGGTGATCGGTCGTCATGTATTCGACGGTCTTTCGCGACAGCACGCGCGCGCCGTCGAGTTCGCCGCCGTTCAGCAGCATCTGCGCGAACCGCAGGTAATCGGCCGCCGTCGACACCGCGCAGCCGCCGCCGCAATCGAATCTGTGCGGCGTGGTGCCGTCGCGCAGCGTCTGCGGCGCGCCGGTCACCGGGTCGCGCGGCAGGGCCTTCGCGTAACGCGGCACCTTGGCCGGCGGCACGGTGAAGGCGGTGTCCCGCATGCGCAGCGGCCGGAACAACCGCTCTTCGAGGTGCCGCGACAGCGGCATGCCGGTCACGGCTTCGATGGCCAGGCCCAGCACGTCGAAACCGAGGCTGTATTCCCACATCGAGCCGGGCTGGTAGTGCAGCGGCAGGTCTGCGAGCTGCGCCAGGAACCCGGCGCCCGTCCACTTCATCGAGGCCACGTCCGACGAAAACGGATACCGCGCGTACAGCGCCCTGTCGCCGCGGCCGTAGCTCAAGCCGGCGGTGTGGCGCATCAGATCCTCGATGGTCATTTCGCGCAGCAATGCCTCGGTGGACGCGCCCGCCGCACCGTCGCACCGCGGCGGATTGACACGCATGTCCGCGAGCTGCGGCAGGTAGTGGCTGACCGGCTGGTTGACCGCCATGCGGCCTTCCTCGCAGAGCATCAGCGCGGCAGCGGCCACCAGCGGCTTGGTCATCGAGGCGATGCTGAACATCGCGTCGACCGGCATCGCCGTGCGCGCGGCCGGATCCAGGCAGCCGAAGGTTTCGCAATATCCGAGGTGCCCGCCGCGCGCGATCATCAGCACGGCACCGGGAAGCGCTTCGCGGGCGATCTCGGCGTTCAGCGCCGCGGCGATGCGCGGCAGGCGGTCCGGCGCGAAACCCAGCGACTGCGGCTCGGCACGCGGCAATGGCAGGGCGGGCATTCCGGGCTCGTTCATGGCCGGCACTTCAGTAGTGCGGCGGAATTTCATGCGCGGGACCGTCGTGTTCCGCCGGGAGGCTGCGCTGCAGCTGCAGGCGCAGGTCGCGCAACTGCCGCTGCAATTCGGCGATCTCCTGCTGCTGCCGCGCAACGGTGCGGTTCAGCTCCTCCAGCAGGTCTTCGCTGAAACCCAGCTTGATCTCGATTTCCGACAGGCGCGATTCCATGGCGGGGCTCCTCAGGCGGCGAGCACGACGATCCTGACGCCGCGGCATTCGACCGCCTGGCCGGCGCGGATCTTCGCGGTCTTGCGGCTTTCAGGCCGGCCGTCGACCGTCACCGCCCCTTCGGCCACGAGGTGCTTGCCCTCGCCGCCGCTGCCGCTGATGCCGGCAAGTTTCAGCAGGTCGCACAGCCGGACATGATCGTCCCGGAGCCGGAACTGGCGGGTTTCCAATGGTTTTCCGTTCTGCGGCGGGGTTGTGGTCGAGGCAGGCATGATACTGGAGGCCGCGGCAGGGAACCATGCCATTGCGGCGGGTTCAAAGTTTCTGTCATCCTTCCCGTATTTTCCCGCGAACATCCGATGTTCCTGCCCCCGATGTCCCCGTCTCTATTCATCTCCGGATTCCTGCTGCTCCAGCTGGCGGGCTGCGCCATGAGCCGCGAGGCGCAGTCGACCGAAACCATGCCGGAGCCCGCGGCTGTCGCCGCCGAACAACCGCCGGCGGCGGCAACGGAACCCCCTGCCTCCGCCGCACCTCCGGCCGAAGAGCCCGATCCTGCCGTCGCGGCGCCGACACCGGCGCCGGCAATCGCGCCGTCCCCCGCTTCCGAAAAACCGGCCGCGCCCGCCGCGGCACCGGCGGCCAAGGCCGCCCCCGTCGCCGCGGAAAAACCGGCCGCGAAGCCACCGGCAAAAACAGCGGCGCCCGCCCCACAGCAGAAAACGGCGGCGCAACCGCCTGCGGCACCGCCGCCGCAGGAGGCGATGCCGGCCATGGCGCTGGCCACGCTGGAACAGCGCCTGAAGGACACCAATGCTATCGGCCTGTTCACGAAGCTCGCGCTGAAGAACCAGGTCGACGACCTCGTCAATCGCGTGCGCGCGCATCACGAAGGCAACGGCGCGACGCTTGCCCAGCTGCGGCAGGCCTATGACCAGTTGCTGGCCAAGGTCCACGGCCTGCTGAAGGATGGCGATCCCGCCCTCGCGGGTTCCATCATGGCCTCGCGCGAGGCCATCTGGCAGGTGCTGACAGATCCTGTAAAGTTCGCAAAACTCTGAATGGCGGAATCCATGATCACGATGAACAGACTGACTTTCGGCCCGGGCCTGCTTGCCGCGGCGCTGCTGGTGACGGCGGTGCCGGCCTCCGCCGCGGACAGCGGCGGTTCGCTGGCCAAGGACCTGACGGCGACGATTTCACTGCTGGGGCTGCCCTGCGGCCAGGTCGTCAGCGTGACGACCCAGGGCAACAACGACCACCTCGCCACCTGCAGCAACGGCAGCCGCTACCGGGTGTACGTCAACGCGCAGGGGCGGGTCGCCGCGGAAAAACGCTGATCCCCGCCGGCGGCGTTCAGGCGCCGGGGCCGGTGAAGATCCGCAGTGCGCCGGGCCCCTGCTCCTGCGCCAGCACCTCCTCCACCGCGATGACGTAATCCAGGTTCGCGCCAAGACGCCGTTTCGCCTGCGCGAGGTCCAGGGTATGCGACAGCGTCGGCCCGTCGCCGACGGCGGCATGGGCAATCAGCGCCACCGCATGGCGCATGCGCGCCGTTTCATCGGTCGTCCCGCCGCCGGTCAGGGCTTCCAGCGCGGCCTCGGCGCGCACCGCGGCCCGGCCGTGGCGGCCGCTGCCCATGAATATGCCGACGAAAGCGCCGGCCGCGACCAGCAGTCCGATCACCGCCAGCAGCACCGTGCCCCACGGCGGCGGCAGACTGAAACCCAGCCGCGGCAGGGCGAAAAACAGCACGATGCCGGCGATCACCGCCAGACAGCCCCAGGGTCTCGGATCGCGCGGCGGCGGTTCTCCGGCGATGCGTTTCCACTCGGCGAGGATGGCGGCGCGCTGCGCGGCGGTGAATGATTGCGGATCCCGGACCATGGGCACCCTCCGTCAGGCTGCGGCGCGGCCGGCGATGGTGTACTGCATGATCACCGTGTCCAGCCAGCGGCCGAACTTGAGTCCGACATTGCGCAGGGTGCCGACCTCGCGGAAACCGAGCCTGCGGTGCAGCCCGACGGACGCGCTGTTGCCGCTGTCGCCGATGATCGCCACCAGCTCGCGGTAACCGGCCGCCGCCGAACGTTCGATCACCGCGGACAGCAGCGCGCGTCCGGCACCGAGCCCGACCGCCACCGGATCGAGATAGACCGAATCTTCCGCGGTATGGCGATAGGCGCTGCGCGAGCGATAGCGCCCGGCATAGGCATAGCCGATCACCGCGCCGTCCCGCTCGGCAACGAGGTAAGGCAGGCCCGCCGCCAGCACCGCATCGCGGCGGCGCTGCATTTCAGCGAGATCCGGCGGAATTTCCTCGAATGAAGCGGTGCCGTGCAGCACATGGCGGGCGTAAATCGCCTGCACGCGCATCATGTCCGCCGTTTCGGCGGGTCGAACCCTGATTCCGATGTCCATCTTCACTCCGGCAGGCCACCCGGCGCATGCCGGGCGCCGGCAGCAAAAGACTACACCAGGCGCGCGAAGCCCGTATCCCGCAAAAATCCATGCTCCATGCACCGAAATTGACTTGGTGAAGCCCATTCCTTACGCTCGACCGCTTGCCATGTGACCAACGGGAAACACCATGCCTGACACCGCCTCCGCCGCCGACAAACCCCTGTCCTCCGCCGACCGCGCCACGCCGCAGCTGACCAGCGCCGCGGCGCCGCCGGCACTGCGGCTGATGCTGGCGCTGGAGGATTTCGAGGCGCCGGCGCGGCGCCACATCCCGCGGCCGATCTACGGCTACGTCTCGGGTGGGGTGGAGCGCAACGTCACGCTGAGCTGGAACCGCTCGGCCTTCGACGACCTCGCGCTGCTGCCGCGGATGCTGGTCAACGTGTCGCAGCGGTCCCAGAAAACCGAGCTGTTCGGCCGCAGCTACGATTCGCCTTTCGGCATCGCGCCGATGGGCGGCACCTCGCTCGCGGCTTTCGAGGGGGATCTCGCGCTGGCGCGCGCCGCGGCGGCGCGCAACGTGCCGATGATCCTCAGCGGCGCCTCGCTGACCGCTCTCGAGAAGGTGCGCGAAGCCTCGCCGCAGCACACCTGGTTCCAGGCCTATCTGCCGGGCGAGGAGCGGGCCATCACCGAACTGGTCGAACGCGTGGCCAAAGCCGGCTACGACACGCTGGTGCTGACCGTGGACATCCCTGTCGGCGCCAATCGCGAGAACAACGTGCGCAACGGCTACAACGCGCCGCTGCGGCCAAACCTGCGCCTCGCGCTGCAGTGCCTGGCGCGGCCGCGCTGGCTGGTCGGCACGGCGCTGCGCACGTACTTTACCCACGGCATGCCGCACTTCGAGAACATGGGCAAACGCACACCGCTGGTGTCGCGCACCGCGGTGCGCGAGCGCGCCAACCGCGACCATCTCAACTGGCAGCATTTCGCGCTGATGCGCCGGCTGTGGAAAGGCAGGCTGGTGATCAAGGGCATCCTGACGAAGGAGGACGCCGTGATCGCGCGCGAACAGGGCGCCGACGGCATCATCGTCTCCAACCACGGCGGCCGCCAGCTCGATTCGGCCAGTTCGCCGCTGCGCGTGCTGCCCGGCATCGTCGAGGCGGCGGGCGGCATGACGGTGATGATGGACAGCGGCATCCGCCGCGGCACCGACGCGCTGAAGGCGCTGGCGCTGGGCGCGAAGTTCGTGTTCGTCGGCCGGCCGATGCTCTATGCCGCCGCGGTCGCCGGCGAAACCGGCGTCCGTCACGCAATAAAACTGCTGCACGACGAAATCGACCGCGACATGGCCATGCTCGGCGCCAACTCGATCGCCGAGATCGGCCGCGACATGCTGATGGACACGCGCGGCCCCGACCTCTACCGCCTGCGCTGAACGGCGCAAGGATCCGGAAATGGCGCGAGGGAGCGCCGTCCGGGCCGTTGCAGGCATACCCGCAACGGCTCCTGGCCCCCGGAAATTCCCTCTCAATCCCCGTTTACGGCCCGGATACGACCGGCCCCGGGTCCAATTCGCCCCAAAACACTCTTGATTCCATTTTCTGGAACAAAAAATAGCCGTTTGTTATTTTTAATTGCACTCATTCCGCAACGCGTCCTAGAATGGCCCAAGACGGAAAGGCGCAACGCCGGTCCGGCACATTCGAACAAATCCAACGGAGGAAACACAATGAGAATGATGTCTTTGGGCGCCGCCGGACTGGCGGCACTGCTGGCGGGCTGCGCCGCGAGTCCGGAACTGGTGAGCTGCCTGCAGCCGAATCGCCGGGTCGCGGTCGAAGTCACCGGCAGCAAGGTCAAGCCGCCCGCGAAACCGGGTGCAAAACCCGGACGCGACAATGTCATGCTGAAAGCGATGGCCCAGGGCGACAACGCCTGGGACCACAACAGCGCGGTGCTCAAGGCCGGCGGACAGGCCGAGCTCGACAAGATCATCGGCGTCATCCAGAAGGGCATCAAGAAGGACCCGCGCCCGGTCAACATCGGCTCGATCATCATCACCGGCCACACCGACCGCCTCGAGGCCGAGTCCAATCCGAACCTCGACGAACAGCGCGCGAAGGCCGTCCAGGCCTATCTCGCCAGCAAGGGTCTCGATTCGAAGCTGATGTTCTGGGAAGGCAAGGATGCGCGCGAGCCGATGGCCGTGACCAAATTCTGCGCCGACTGAAAACGACATCCCTGGAAGAGCATTCACCCCGCCGCGGCGGGGTTCTTTTTTGTCCCGCGCCGCACAATCCGCATCAGGATCATGGACTCCGGCTGGACTGCGTTCTTCGCGGGGCGCCATAATCGTCCCGCGCGCGGCGGACGACGGCGGCATTCCGTTCCGCGCTGTTCCGCACACTGCACTTCATCGAGGACATTCCATGACCCGTGATACGACCCTTGTCATCCGCATGCTGGCCTGGACCGCCGGCGCGCTGCTTTCGGCGGGCCACCCCGCTTTCGCACAAACCGATCCGGCACCGGGGTATCCGGCGAAGCCGATGCGCCTGGTGGTGCCTTTCGCGCCGGGCGGCAGCACCGACCTGATCGCGCGCATCCTCGCGCAAAAGCTCGGCGAGGCCTGGAACCAGCAGATGGTCGTCGACAACCGCCCGGGCGCCGGCGGCACCATCGGCGTCGATCATGTCGCCAAATCGCCGGCCGACGGCTACACGCTGATCTTCGGCCATGTCGGCACCTTCGGTTTCGGCCCTTCGCTGTATCCGAAGCTGCCCTACCATCCGGTGCGCGATTTCGCCCCGGTGATCGAATTCGCGATGGTGCCGAACATGCTGGTCACGCATCCCTCGCTGCCCGTGAAGACGGTGAAGGAGCTGGTCGCGCTCGCAAAAGCGCAGCCCGGCAAGGTGAACTATGCATCCTCGGGCGTGGGCAGCGCATCGCATCTCGCCGTCGAATATTTCAAGCTGCTGGCAAAAATCGATCTGGTGCCGATCGCCTACCGCGGCACCGGACCGATGACGGTTTCGCTGGTATCCGGAGAAACCTCGCTGACGATCACCGGCGTGCCGCCGCTGTATCCGCATGTGCAGGCCGGCCGCATGCGCGGCATCGCGGTGGCTTCGGCGAAGCGCCTGAAAATGATGCCGGAGCTGCCGACCATCACCGAAGCCGGCGTGGCCGGTTACGAATCGACGACGTGGTTCGGCCCGCTGGCGCCGGCGAAAACGCCGCGCGAAATCATCGTGAAGCTGAACACGGAGCTGAACCGGGTGCTGCAGCAGCCGGACACCGGCAAACGCTTCGCGGCCGAAGGCATCGAGGCGCTGGGCGGCACGCCCGAGCAGTTCGGCACCAACATCCGCGCCGAGATCGAACGCTGGGCGCGCGTCGTGCGCGAGGCCAACATCCGCCTCGACTGAGGACCGTTCAGGCCGGCATCGGCTCCATCGGTGCCGGGGCCTGCACGCCCGCCTGTTCGCAGGTGTTGGCGACGTCGCTGACGGTCACCCGGCGCATCACGCGCACCCAGCGCAGGTCGTCGAAATCGGTGCCGCGGTGCATCGTGCAGCGGTTGTCCCACATGACCAGCTCGTTCGGGCGCCAGCGGTGGGTGTAGACGAACTGGCGCTTCGTGACGTGCGCGAGCAGCTCGTCGATCAGCGCGCGGCCCTCGTCGTCGGGCATGCCCCAGATGCGGCCGGCGTGCGAGGCCACGAACAGCGACTTGCGGCGGTTCTGCGGAATCATGCGCACCAGCATCTGCGGCACCGGCGGCAGGCGCTTCTGCTCGTCCTCGTTGAAATCGTAGAAGCCGCTGCGCCGGCGCGAAGTCGCGATCCAGTGCTCCGCAACCAGGCCTTCGAGTTTTTCCTTCATCGCCGCCGGCAGCGCGTCGTACGCCGCGCGCTGGTCGGCGAATTCGGTGTGCCCGCCGATCGGCACCACGGTTTCCGAATACAGCAGCGAGCACAGGCTGGGCAGGCGCTTGAACGAGCTGTCGGTGTGCCACAGCTTGTTGCCGGCCTTGTACATGCGCTGACGGCTGTCCCCGCCCCAGATCTGACCGTTGGCGGCAAGGTTCGAAATGTCCGAAAACGCGCCGCTGTAGCGCGTCGGCGTCGCCTTCGGATCGAGGGTCCGTTCCTTCTCGACCGGGCCCCAGCGCTCGGAAAACGCCAGTTGCTGGTCGGTCGTCAGCTGCTGCTGCGGGAACACCAGCACCGCGTATTTCCAGAACGCCTGCCGGATCGCCTCGAAATCCTCCGCCGGCAGCGGTTTCGACAGATCGACGTCGCCGACTTCGGCGGCGAAATCCGGCGTGACGGGGTAAACGGTGATGGCCATGCCCTGACTCCTCCCATGCCTGTTTGCAGCGCCGGACGGCTCCGCGGCCAGCGAGAATCCGAAGATACACGCAACCGGGTGGAGACGCAGCGCCCGTTCCGAATTATGGCGCCGGCCTGGATGACGCCGTCTCAGCCGCGCACCAGCTCCAGCAGCGCCGGCCCGTAGCGCTCGAGTTTTTTGGCGCCGATCCCGCTGAGCGCCCCCAGCGCATCCATGTCCGCCGGCTGCGCCGCGGCGATCTCCGCCAGCGTCCGGTCGTGGAAAATCACGTAGGCCGGCACGCCCTGCTCGCGCGCCTGCGCCATGCGCCAGGCCTTCAGCCGCTCCAGCAGGCCGGCATCGACCCCGGACAAGGCATCGGCGGCCGCGGCGCGGCGCGTTTTCGCGGCACGCCCCTTGCGGGGCGCGACATGACGCATGTCGACGCGCTGCTCGCCCTTGAGCACCGCCCGGCTGGCTTCGGTCAGCTTCAGCGCGCCGTAAGCCTCGTGGTCCGGCCGCAGGTAACCCAGCGCCGCCAGCTGGCGGAACACGTTGCGCCAGGCGGCCTCGTCGAGATCGGCGCCGAGGCCGAACACATTCAGCCGGTGGTGTTCCCACTGCGTGACGCGGTCGGTCGCGCGCCCGCGCAGCACGTCGATCAGGTGCACCGCGCCGAAACGCTGGCCGGTGCGGTAGACGCAGGACAGCGCCTTGCGCGACGCTTCGGTCGCATCCCAGATCTGCGGCGGCTCGAGGCAGGTGTCGCAGTTGCCGCAGGGCGCGCCGGCCTCGCCGAAATAGGCCAGCAGGCGCACGCGGCGGCAGCCCGCGGTCTCGCACAGGCCGAGCAGCGCGTCGAGCTTGGCCACCGACACGCGGCGGTATTCCTCGCTGCCTTCCGACTGGTCGATCATGCGCCGCTGCTGCACCACGTCGCCGAGGCCGTAGGCCATCCAGGCGTCGG
Organism: Burkholderiales bacterium; assembly: GCA_026125585.1. Lineage (GTDB taxonomy): Bacteria > Pseudomonadota > Gammaproteobacteria > Burkholderiales > SG8-41. The sequence goes on along the minus strand of JAHCLD010000017.1, from coordinate 9,571 downwards.
CCGGGGCGCCGTCGCGGCCGGCGCGACCGGTCTCCTGGTAATACCCCTCGATGCTTTTCGGCAGGTCGAGGTGGGCGACGAAGCGCACGTCGGGCTTGTCGATGCCCATGCCGAAGGCGATGGTCGCGACGACGACGATGCCCTCTTCGCGCTGGAACCGGTCCTGGTTCGCGGCGCGCGATTGCGCATCCATGCCGGCGTGGTACGGCAGCGCGCGCACGCCGTGCGACACCAGCCAGGCCGCCGTCTCGTCGACCTTTTTGCGCGACAGGCAGTAGACGATGCCGGCATCGCCGTCGTGCTCCTCGCGGATGAAGCGCAGCAGTTGCGCCCGCGCGTCCTGCTTGTCGACGATGGTGTAGCGGATGTTGGGCCGGTCGAAGCTGGAGATGAACACCCGCGCCTCGTCGAGCGCGAGCCGGCGGATGATCTCGTCGCGGGTCTGCGGATCGGCGGTCGCCGTCAGCGCGATGCGCGGCACGCCGGGGAAACGCTCGTGCAGCACCGACAGCTGCAGGTATTCCGGGCGGAAATCGTGCCCCCACTGCGACACGCAATGCGCCTCGTCGATGGCGAACAGGGCGAGCTTCGATTCCACCAGGCATTCCAGCATGCGCGGCATCATCAGCCGCTCCGGCGCGACGTAGAGCAGGTCGAGTTCGCCGTCACGCAGCGCACGCTCGCAGGCGTTGATTTCGCGGCCGTCGAGCGTCGAATTGAGGAAGGCCGCGCGCACGCCGAGCTGCTTCAGCGCGGCGACCTGGTCCTGCATCAGCGCGATCAGCGGCGACACCACCAGCGCGGTGCCCTCGCGCAGCAGCGCCGGCAACTGGTAGCACAGCGACTTGCCGCCGCCGGTGGGCATCAGCACCAGCGCGTCGCCGCCGCCGGCGACGTGGCCGACGATCTCGGCCTGCGCGCCGCGGAAGGCCGGATGGCCGAACACGCGGTTCAGCAACTGCAGCGCGCGGGCCTCCGCGGCGGCATTCATCGGTGCGGCAGCGCGCCGGAGCGGATCGGGGTGCTCCAAGCGACGAATATTAAAATATATTTTAAAATCAAGTACTTATAAAAACAACGGTATCAGACCGCGCGGCTGCGCCCGGCCAGTTTGCGCAGTTCGAGATGCAGCGCATCGGCCACGGCGATGCCGCCGGCCTGCGCCTGCGCGACCGCCGCCTGCCGCCGCGCGCCGGGCAGGCGCACGCCCTCGTCCTTCAGCATGCCCGCGACCATGTCCTCGATGCGCGCGTAGTACGTCTCCGCGCCGGCCAGCGCCTGCGGATCGATCGCGATCAGCGCATGGCCGATGCGCGGCTTGTTGCCGGGCTCGAAGTACGAATCGTTTTCCACGCTCAGCGCCGCGCCGGTCAGCGCGACGCACAGCGCCTCGACCATCAGCGCCAGCGCGGCGCCCTTGACGCCGCCGATCGCGGCGAGGCTGCCGGTCAGCGCCGCCTGCGCGCTGGTGGTCGGATTGCCGTCACGGTCGAGCGCCCAGCCGGGCGGTATCGGCTTGCCCTCCTTCGCCATCACCATGATCTTGCCGCGCGTGACCTCGGTCAGCGACAGGTCGACGATGATCGGCGCCGCGTCCCTGCGCGGGAAAATCGCGGCGACCGGATTGGTGCCGAAAAACGCTTTTTTGCCGCCCCAGGCGTTGATTGCCGCCGGCGAGTTGGTCAGCGCGATGCCGGCCATGCCGGCTTCCGCGAGCGGCGCGAGGTGGTAGGCCGCCGCGCCGAAATGGTGGCTGTTGGTGACGCCGGCAAAGGCAATGCCGTGGCGCCGCGCGCGCTTGATGACCTCCGCCACCGCCAGCGCCGCCGCCGGGAACGCCAGTCCGCCGCCGGCATCGATCAGGCAGGTGGCGCCCTGCTTGCGCACGACTTTCGGCTTCGCCCTGCCGTCGGCGCGGCCTTCGCGCAGATGCTGCGCGTAGAGCGCGACGCGCGACAGGCCGTGGCCGGACAGGCCTTCCGCCTCGGCGGCCACCAGCGCGGCCGCCGTGGACTGCGCCATCGCCTTCGACGCGCCGGCGCGCTTCAGCGCGCGCGTGGCGAGGTCGGTCAGTTCAGCGGTCGTCAGCGTCGGCATCGTCGGGCCCTCAATCCACCGTGGTGCCGGACTGCTTCGCGACGTCGGCCCACTTCACCAGTTCCGAGCGGAAAAACGCGGAGAACTCCGCCGGCGTGTTGCCGCTGGGTTCCGCGCCCTCGGAACGGATGCGCTTCACCACTTCCGGCGCTTTGACCGCCGCCACCCATTCACGATAAAGCTTGTCCTGCACCGCCTGCGGCGTCTTCGCCGGGACCAGCAGGCCGTTCCACTGCAGCGCGACGTGATCCTTGACGCCGGCCTCGATCATCGTCGGCACCTCCGGCGCGACCGCGGAGCGCACCTTGTCAGCGACGCCGAGCCCGCGCAGGCGGTTGTTGCGGATGTGCGGCGCCGCCACCGGCATCACCATGAAGGCCACCTGGGACTCGCCGGTCAGGACCGCGACCGAGGCGGGCGCGGCGCCCTTGTACGGCAGGTGCGTGATGCGGGTGCCGGTTCTCACCCGCAGCATTTCCATCGCCATGTGCGACATCGTGCCGGTGCCCGCCGACGAGTAGTCGAGGGAATTCGGCTTGGTTTTTGCCAGCGCGACCAGATCCTTCACGCTTTTCACCGGCAGCGCCGGGTGCGCGACCAGCGCGAACGGATACGACGAGGCCATCGATATGGCCGCGAAATCGTTGACCGGGTCATAGCTCAGCTTCTTGTAGATCGCGGGACTGATCGCGATCGACGAATTGGCGAAGAACACCGTGTAGCCGTCGCCCGGCGCCTTGGCCACGATGTCGGCGGCGATGTTGCCGCTGGCGCCGGCGCGGTTGTCGACGACCACCTGCTGGCCGAGCTGCTGCGCGTACCGCTGCGCGATGATGCGCGCCACCAGATCGCTGCCGCCGCCCGCCGGGAACGGCAGCACCATGCGGATCGCCCGCGCCGGAAACTCCTGCGCCGCGGCAGGCGCGCCTGCGGCGGCGGCCATCGCGATGCAGAAACCACGTAACAGCATGCCGAACTGGACAGTCATGGCGCTCCTCCCCGATTGTTCTTGAAAATCCGGGGCAGGATGCCCGCGGACCGGCAGTCTCGCCTGCCGGCGCGGAAAAATCAAACGTTGTGCCGGCCCGGGGTTGGTCCGGATTCAGGTCCGGGGTCAGCCCGGACTCAGGGCCGGCCCGGCCTCAGACCGGGGTCAGCAGCGACTGCCCCGGCTTGACGCGGGTGAAATGCACCGGCCGGGTCTCGCTGGTGAAGCGCCCCTCGTGCCAGCTGACGCAGGTGTAGCGCGAATTCTCGAGATCGCGCACCTCCGGAAAATCGGCGCGGAAATGGGCGCCGCGCGAATCCTCGCGCGCCATCGCCGCGAAGCGGATCGACTTCGACACCAGCACCAGGTTTTTCAGGTTCAGCCAGTCGTGCCAGGTCAGGTTGAAGGCCAGCGTCGAACCATCGACACCGGCGGCATCGAGCCGCGCGTCGAGCTCGTCGAGCTGCCCCTCGGCACGGACCAGCGACGCGGAGTCGCGGATGATGCCGACGTCGTCCCACATGACGTTGTAGAGCGCCTCGCGGATCGCGTTGATGTCGCCGCCCCTGCGCGACAGCGGCGCGCGGCAGCGCGCCACCGCGGCGTCGATGGCCTCCGGATCGGGCGCGCGGAATTCGCCGTTGGCCCTGACCCAGCCCGGCATCACGTCGCCGGCGATGCCGCCGAACACCGTGGAATTGGCGACGCCGTTGCCGCCGAGGCGGTTGGCGCCGTGCACGCCGCCCGAATCCTCGCCGGCGACGAACAGGCCGTGCAGGTCGGTCGTGCAGTCGGTCCTGAACGCGACGCCGCCCATCATGTAATGCGCGGTGGGCACCACGTCGACCAGACCGCCGACGAGATCGAAGCCGCAGTCGGCGCAGCGCTCGACCATGCCCTTGAACTGCTGGCGCACCATCACCGGGTCGAGGTGCTTCATCGTGATGTACAGCCCGCCGTGCTGGTTGACGCGGCCGGCGCGCATTTCCTCGTACATGCCGCGGCTGACGATGTCACGGGTTGCGCGCTCGTTGCGCGGATCGTAGTTGTGCATGAAGCGCTCGCCGGCGCCGTTCAGCAGGTAGCCGCCGGCGCCGCGCAGCCCCTCCTCGATGATGGTGCCGGTGATGCGCGTGTCCGAGCCGGCGATCAGGCCGGTCGGATGGAACTGCACCATCTCCATGTCGCGCAGCACCAGGCCGCCGCGCAGCGCCATCGCCATGCCGTCGCAGCTCTTGTCGCCGGAGGGCGTGTGGAACTTGTACATCGTCGGCCCGCCGCCGGTCGCCAGCAGCACCGCCTGCGCCTGCACGAACGTGAACTCGCCGCTGCGCATGTCGATCATCAGCACGCCGGCGATCGCGTCGCCGGCCTTGTTGCGGATGAATTCGACGGCGCGGTGCTCCTCCAGCCGCTGGATGCCACGCGCCCAGACCTGCTCGGCCAGCCGGTTGATGATCTCGATGCCGGTCAGGTCGCCCTTGTGCACGGTGCGGTCGAAGGTTTGCCCGGCAAAGGCCTTCTGGTGGATCGTGCCGTCCGGGTTACGGTCGAAGAAGCAGCCCAGCTCGTTCTCGAGTTCGTGGATGCGCTCGACCGCGGTTTCCACCAGCGTCCAGGCGAGGTCCTGGTCGGGCAGCCACTTGCCGCCCTCGATGGTGTCCATGAAATGGCGCTCGACCGAATCGCCGGCGGCCAGCGCGACGTTGTAGCCGCCCTGCACCATGCGCGTGCAGCCGGTCTTGCCGAGCAGGCCCTTCACGGCGACGGTGATCGAAAGTCCCGGATCGTGCTGGTGCGCATGCAGCGCCGCGAACAGGCCGGCGCCGCCGGAGCCGAGGATCAGGATGTCGGTCTTGATGGTTTGCATAAAGAATAAAACCTTTTAGCCACAGAAATCACAGAGAACACAGAGAAAAACCGAAGCCACTGCAATCGGTTGTTTTGCCCTTCTCTGTGTTCTCTGTGTCCTCTGTGGCTGATTTTGAATTTCAGCTTTTTACGCCCAGCGCCGCCAGCACGCCGGCGCGCTGGTCCTTCGCCGCGGCATTGACCGCGGTGTAGAGGCTGCCACCGTGGGAATCCATCGCCACCAGCAGCGGGCCGAAGCCCTTGATGCGGAACTTCCACAGCGACTCCGGGTTGAGGTCGTCGAGGTCGACTTCCTCGATCTGCTCGATCCAGGTCGTCTCCAGCGCGGCGGTGCCGCCGATGATCGCCAGATAAACGCCGCCGAGATCGGAGAAGGCTTTCGCCGAAGCGGCGAACAATCCGCCCTTGCCGATGATGATGCGCACGCCGTACTGCTCCATCAGCGGCCGCGTGAAGCGCTCCATGCGCGCGCTGGTCGTGGTGCCGATGCAGATCGGCTCGTAACCCGAGGGATGTGCCTCGGTTTCCCCGACCCACCTGACGTTGGGAGCGGTGTGCACGACGGCATGGCCGCGCATGTCGAAACGCGTCTTGCGGCCGTGGTCGAACATGTGGATCTGCGTGGCGTCGCGGATCCCGTAGAGGGTCTGGTGCAGGGTGACGGTGTCGTTGATGCGCAGCTTGCGCACCTGCTCCTCGGTCACCGGCATGTTCAGTTCATAGTGGGCCATGGCGAATTCCCGTTCAGTAGCCGTAGCTGAGGCCTTGCGGCGTGAAGGTCGCCCGCGCGCGCCGTGCCGAGTGGCACTGCATGTTGACCGCGACGGGATTCATCGTGATGTGGGTGGCCGCTGTTTCGACGTGCACCGCGAAGGCGGTGGAGTCGCCGCCCAGTCCCTGCGCGCCGACGCCGAGCTTGTTGACCACGGCGGAAAGCTCCGCTTCGAGCTTCGCGCCTTCCGGGTCCGCGCAGACGCTGCCCAGCGCCCGCGTCGCCGCGACTTTCGACAGGTGCACGCACAGATCGGCGGTGCCGCCGACGCCGACGCCGACGATCACCGGCGGGCAGCTCTTGCCGCCGGCTTCCAGCACGCAGTCGACGACGAAGGTCTTGATCGCGTCCACGCCGTCGGCCGGAATCGCCATCTTCAGCCAGGAGTTGTTCTCCGAGCCGGAGCCCTTGGGGATCATCTCGATCGACAGCGTGTCGGCGTCCGCGATGAAGTCGATGTTGATCACAGGCACGTGGCGGCCGCCCGAGGTGTGCTCGTTCTTGCGCGTGGTCGGATGCACCACCGAGGAGCGCAGCGGATGCTCCTTCGTGGCGCGCGTGCAGCCGCCGATGATCGCCTGCTTCAGCGCATGGCCGTCCACCGCGACGTTGCTGCCGATCACGACGTTGTAGATCGGGATGCCGGTGTCCTGGCACAGCAGGTTGGTGTTGTCCTCGGCCACCTGATGTTGCGGATCATCGTGCCGAGGATGGCCTTGCCGGTGGCGTTGGTCTCGGCGCTGTCCAGCTTCTGGAAACCCTGCTTGATGTCCGGCGGAAGCATTTTCAGCGCGCGGATGTAGAGCTCCTTGCACGCCTCCTCCACCTGCTTGAGATCGACTTTCACGGATTGCCTTTCGGGGTGTCGAAAACCCGGCTTTCGCGGACGGCGGAATGCGGCCGCCCGCGGAAACCGGTCCTGTCCTTGCTCTTTCCTGTCCTTATTTCGATGACAAATTCGATGACGAATTCACTTTCACTTCACCAGCAGATTGCGCTCCTTGATGATCTTTGCCCAGCGGGCCGATTCGGCCTTGATGTCGCGCGCAAAGTCCTGCGGGCTGTTGCCCACCGGCACCATGCCGATGTCGTTGAAACGCTTGACCAGGTCGGGGTTACGCAGGGCCTTGACGGTATCGGCGTACACCTTGTCGATCGCCGCCTGCGGCGTGCCCGTCGGCACCATGAAGCCGAACCAGCCGAGGTTCTCGAAGCCGGGCAGCGTTTCGGCCACCGCCGGAACATTGGGCAGCTGCGGCGAACGCTCCTTGCCTGTCACCGCCAGCGCGCGCAGTTTTCCGGAATTGACGAAGGCGATCGCCGCGGAAAGGTTCGGCGTGACGAACTGGATCTGCCCGCCGACCAGGTCCGTCACCGCCGGCCCCTCGCCCTTGTAGGGCACGTGCGTGACGTCGATGCCCGCCGTGTAGACGAAATTCTCGGCCGCGAGATGGGTCTGGGTGCCGACACCGGCCGAACCGAAGGTCATCGATTTCGGCTTGGCCTTGGCCATCGCGATGAATTCCTTCAGCGTTTTCGCCGGATGGCTCGGATTGACGACGATGGCCTGCGGGCCGCTGGCGACGTTGGTGACCGCCACCAGGTCCTTTTCCGGGCTGAACGGCATCTTCGCGTACATGTGCGGGTTCGCGGTGACAATGGAGCCCGAGGTCATCAGCAGCGTGTAGCCGTCGGGATTGGACCTGGCCGCCAGCTCGCCGCCGATGTTGCCGCCGGCGCCGGCGCGGTTGTCGACCACCACGGTCTGGCCCCAGGACTCGCCGAGCTTCTGGGCCACCAGGCGCGTGACGATGTCGGTCGCGCCGCCGGGCGCGAACGGCACGATGACGCGCACCGGCCTGACCGGATAGGCATCGGCTGCAAAGGCTGTGGATGCGGCGAACAGGCATGCCGCGGCGAACATTCGGGTCATCGTCATCACTCTCTCCTCACGGTGCGGTTTTTCGGTTTTCAATCGTTCGTCGATGCGGTTTTTCGATGCGGGAAATTCCCCGTTTCACGATACTCCAGCCGCAGGGGTGCAGCAAGGCGAGGCCGCTCCCTTTGGAGCCTGTCATGCATTTTGAACATTCATTGCGAATCAACGTGCTGCTTGCCCTCACCCCTGCCCCTCTGCTTCGCTTCCAGTGTTCCCTGGTCCCGGAGGGAGAGGGGTTTAAAGCCCTTCTCCCTCCGGGAGAAGGGTGGGGATGAGGGAAGATTTTTGGCAGGTTCATAACAGACCCTAGAGCCCCAGCGCGTCCGCCGCCAGCCGGCGCAGCTCGCGATGCATCTTTTCGCGCAATGCCCGCGCCGCCGGGCGCTGCGCGATGTTGACCATCTCGTAAGGATCCTTCTCCAGGTCGTACAACTCGTCCAGCTCGCCGTTGCGCGCGCGGTTGACCCAGTGGATGTACTTGTAGCGGTCGGTGCGCACCGCCTTGTAGGTCATGTTGACCAGCCAGGGATAGGCGTTCTCGGCCCAGTATTCGACCAGCAGCGACTTGCGCCAGCCGGCGGCCCTGCCGCGCAGCAGCGGCAGCAGCGAGCGCCCCTGGATGTGTCCGCCGGGCCTGCCGCCGGCGACCTCGATCAGCGTCGGCGCGAGATCCTGCAGGATGGCGAGCTGCCTGATCCGCGATCCGGGTCTGATCTTCCCCGGCCAGCGGATGGTCAGCGGCGAACGGATGCCTTCCTCGTAGGCGAAGCGCCGCTCCGGGCCGATGCCGTGCTCGCCGAAGAAATAGCCGTTGTCGCCGAGGAACAGGATCACCGTGTTGTCGAGCTCTCCGGTCTCCTCCAGCGCCTGGAAGATCATGCCGACGCCCTCGTCGACCGCCGCCATCATCGCCGCGCGCAGGCGGATCTCCTCCTGCTTGCCGGAGTGGATCGCGTCGTGCATCACCTTTGATGCCGGCGTCTTGCGCAGCGCGACGGCCTCGGCCCAAGCCGGCTTGTGCTTCAGGAATTCGGCGGGCTTCTGCATATTCGGCTTTTTCGGGAACACGCAGCCCTTGTAGAGGTTCTCGTGGCGCTTCGCCGGGCGGTAGCCGTCCATCTTGAAGCTGCCGTCGGCGGCCTGCTCCGCGTCCGGATGCACGGCCTTGTGCGCGAACCACAGCGACCAGGGCTTCCCGTTCTTTTTCCGGCCCTGCCCGCGGATCCAGTCGACCGCCATCCTGTTCATGATGTCGGTCACGTAACCCTTGTGCCGGCGGTAGGTGCCGTTCTCGTTGAGATTCGGATCGTAGAGGTTGCCATGCCCGTCGTAGGCCACCCAGAAATCGTAGCCGGGGCGCGGCTTGCCGTCGTTACCCATGTGCCACTTGCCGATGTGCGCGGTCTCGTAGCCGAGCTTCTGCAGTTCGAGGTGGTAATTCGGCAGGCGGTGGCTGGCGAGGTCGCGCGCGACGTTGTCGATGATGCCGTGGCGGCTCGCGTACTGGCCGGTCAGGATCGAGGCGCGGTTCGGCGAGCAGATCGGCGTAGTGTGGAAGGCGCGCTCGAACAGCGCGCCCTCGTGCGCGATGCGGTCGATGTGCGGCGTCTTCATGTACGGATGGCCGCCGGCGCCAAACTCGTCGAAGCGCAGGTCGTCGACGAGAATCAGCAGGATGTTCGGTTTGCGTTTGCCGTGGCGTGCCTTGCGCATTGCTCCCTCCGTCGATCCGCGTTCAGACCAGGTTCAGCAGAAAGGCCAGTCCGGCCACCAGCGAAACCCCGGCGGCGGCGGCCAGCAGCGTTTTCTGCCATTCGCGCCATTCCAGGAATTCCAGCGCCAGCAGGCGCAGGCCGCCGGCCATGTGCGCGGCGAGCAGCAGCACCAGTCCGGTTTCGGCGAA
>JAHCLD010000169.1 GCA_026125585.1 Burkholderiales bacterium | reverse complement strand
TCTGTTCCGGCCGCACCGGAACCGGGCGCCGGCGAAAACTCCGGGCTGCGCGTGGCACGGGAGCGGGGCCGCTCCGTCGGGTCCGGAACGGCAGCCCCCTGATCCGCCGCGAGCGCCGCGCCCTGCGGCATCGCAGGCGGGCTTTCCAGGCGGGCCTGCAGCAGCGGTCCTGGCATGACCGAACCCCGGACACCCCCGCTCCAATGACCGGCCAGCAGAACATGCGCCAGCAGGGACAGGCCCAGGGCAATCTGGAACCTGCGGTCCGGAGCGTTGCCAGGGATCATCCCTGACGTTCCCCGGCCGGCCGCCTACCGCGAGGCGGTGAAGGCCTGCTCCAGTTTGTCGGCCGGCAGGTAGCCGCCGACCTGCTGGCCGTTGGCAAGAAATACCGCCGGCGTGCCGCGCACGCCAAAACGCTGGGCAAGCCGCTGATTGTCTTCGAGGGGCGTCGCGCAGGTCTTCACGGCATTCGCGGGCAACGCGGCCTTGTTCATCAGGTCATCCCAGGCCTTGGCCCGATCCTTCGCGCACCACACCGCCTTCGATTTTTCAGCGGAGTCGGGCGACAGGATCGGCAGCAGGAAGGTGTACACGGTGATGTCGGTCATCTTGTTGAGTTCCTTCTGGAATTCCTTGCAGTAGCCGCAGTTCGGATCCTCGAAGGTATAGACCACCCGCTTGCCGCTGCCTTTCACCCGCTTGATGGCGTTGCCCTGGGCATTGACCAGTGCGCCGGAAGCAAGCTGGTCGCGGCGCTCGCCGGTCAGGTTGCGCTCCTGCCGGCCACGCAGGTCGAACAGGTTTCCGCTCATCAGGTAGGTCAGTTTTTCATCGGTATAGACCACCTGCCCGTCGAACACGACTTCGTAGAGACCCGGAAAAGGCATCCGGGTGACGCTTTCGATTTTCATCGACGGAAAGCGCGCTTCGAAAGCCTTGCGCACATTGCCCTCGCTGGCCTGCGCCGGAGTTGCCGTCATCAGTCCCGCAAAGACAACGGAGGCGAGTCGTTTGAACATGTCGGATTCCCTGGGCAATTTGCCCGTGATGGCTAGGTATGCGGCCCGCGCCTGACGTTCAGGCCGCTGCGTGACGGATCAGCAGGTTTTTCAGGAACGGCAGCCGATCCACCGCCGCCATGCCGGAATTGCGCGCTCCGGAGACCCAGACCGGCCTTGCCGCAAAAAGTTTCTGCAGCCCGTCGGTGCCGAGTTCCATCGCGGCAATGTCTTCGCGCCGGGCCCGCTCGTAACGCCGCAGCAGCTGCCGGTCGCCGCAATCCTGGCCCGGTGCCCGCGCCGACAACACCTTGACCAGTTCACGCACGTCCCGGAAACCCAGGTTAACGCCCTGACCGGCCAGCGGGTGCACATTATGCGCGGCATCACCCGCCAATGCGACCCGCGGCGCCACCAGCTTCGGAACATGGGCGAGCCGCAGCGGAAAACCGGCGGCCGGCGTGATCAGCCGCAGCGCGCCGAGCACGCCGGCACTGGCCTCCGTGACCCTCGCGGCCAGCGCCTCGGCAGGCAACGCCAGCAGTTCCTGCGCATGATCCCCGGCGGTCGACCACACCATCGACACGCGCTTGCCCGGCAGCGGCAGCAGCGCCAGCACGCCGTCATCGCGAAACCACTGGTACGCCGCACCGCGATGGTTCCCGCCGGTTTCAAAGTTTGCGACGACCCCGGTTTGCCGGTAATCGGTGACCCTAGCCTCCAGACCCGCCGCCTGCCGCACCCAGGAATTGCCGCCGTCCGTGCCCACCACCAGCCGCGCATGCAGCAGGCTGCCGTCGCCCAGTTGAAGCTGTGCACAATCCCCGTCGACCCGCAAAGCGGCCGTCTGCGCCGGGCAGACGACCGGCAACCGGCCGGTTTCGGCAATGGCATCGCACAATGCCTGCTGCAGGGCGCCGCTTTCGACGATATGCGCCAGTTCGCGCAAGCCGGCATCGTAGGCGCTGAATGACAACCGCCCCGCCGGCCGGTCACCCCGGATCACCATCGACTCCACGCATTGCAGGCGCTGCCGGTCAAGCCGCGGCCAGACCCCGAGGCTTTCGAGAAACCCGGCGTTGCCCGGGCTGATCGCATAGACGCGGCTGTCCCAGGCCGCTCCCGCGGCGGCCAGCTGCGGCGGTTGCGAGTCGATCAGCACCGCCGACAGCCCGGCCCGATGCAGGGCCAGCGCGAGACAGCTTCCCACGAGACCGCCGCCGACGATCAATGCGTCATGAACGGCTGACATCGGGAGTATCATTCTTCGTCATCGTCGATTCCATGTCCGGCATTCTAGGCGGCCCGGACAACAGTCTCCACCAGGCCGGCGGCGGTGCGGAAAAAGCACGCGCAACATGCGGATTTTGCAGAAAAATCAATGAAATGGCCGGCAACGCCGGCTTGACAAGGCACACCCTGCTCTTTAGACTGCGCCCCCTCCCGTGGCGAGTTAGCTCAGTGGTTAGAGCAGTGGAATCATAATCCATTGGTCCGGGGTTCAAATCCCTGACTCGCCACCACTTCTTTCCCGTTTGTCCGATCCCGCGTTTGCCGGACGACATCTGCCGTGTTATCGTAAGCCGATGCGTAAGTTAATGCTTTTATTGGCTTTTTTGCTTTTCTCCGGACCAGTCTGGGCACAGCGCACGCTGCCGGCAGAAGCGAAGAGGGCCACGACCGGCGAGCGGCAGATGCTGCCGCTGGTGCAATTGGGCAACGAGACGCGCCGGCTCGCGCCGGGCGGCGTCATCATCGATCACAACAACCGCTCGATCACCCATGGCCAGCTGCCGCCCGGCTCCGAAGTGCTGTACCTGCTGGACCGCAACGGCGAACTGCTGCGCCTGGTGATCCTGACACCGGAGGAACAGGCCCGGATCGACAGCGCGAAGAAGTAAACCGTGGGCAAGGTGTACATCAAGACCTTCGGTTGCCAGATGAACGAGTACGACTCAGCCAAGATGGCCGACGTGCTGCAGGCCGGCGAGGGCCTGACCCCCACCGACGATCCGGCCGACGCCGACGTGATCCTCTTCAACACCTGCTCGGTGCGCGAAAAAGCCCAGGAAAAAGTGTTCCATGACCTCGGCCGCATCAGGCAGTACAAAAACCGCAACCCCGGACTGATCATCGGCGTCGGCGGCTGTGTCGCCAGCCAGGAAAGCGCCGCCATCGTCCGGCGCGCGCCCTTCGTCGATGTCGTCTTCGGCCCGCAGACATTGCACCGGCTGCCGCAGTTGATCGCGGCGCGGCGCGCGAGCGGCAAACCGCAGGTCGACATCGCCTTTCCCGAGGTCGAAAAATTCGACCACCTGCCGCCGGCGCGGACCGAGGGCGTCACCGCCTTCGTCTCGATCATGGAAGGCTGCAGCAAGTACTGTTCGTTCTGCGTCGTGCCGTACACCCGCGGCGAGGAAGTGTCCCGCCCTTTCGATGACGTGCTGGCCGAAGTCGCGGAACTGGCGCTGCAGGGGGTCAGGGAAGTCACCCTGCTCGGCCAGAACGTCAACGCCTATCGTGCGCCGCTGGAAGGCGAAGCCGCTGGCGCGGATTTCGCGCTGCTGCTCGATTATGTCGCCGGGATCCCGGGCATCGAACGCATCCGCTACACGACATCGCACCCGAAGGAATTCACGCCGCGACTGATCGAGGCCTACTCGCACATTCCCCAGCTGGTCAGCCACGTGCACCTGCCGGTGCAGTCGGGTTCCGACCGCGTGCTTGCCGCGATGAAACGCGGCTACACCGCGCTGGAATACAAGTCGATCATCCGCCGCCTGCGCGCGGCGCGGCCGGACATCTGCATCTCCTCCGACTTCATCGTCGGTTTTCCCGGCGAGACCGAGCGCGATTTCGAACAGACGCTGCGCCTGATCGAGGAAACCGGCTTCGACGACAGCTTCAGCTTCATCTACAGCCCGCGCCCCGGCACGCCGGCCGCGGACCTGGCGGACGACACGCCACAGGCCGTCAAGCTGGAACGGCTGCAGCGCCTGCAGGCATTGATCGCGCTGCAGGCGCGGCAAATCAGCGAGTCCATGGTCGGCACCCGCCAGCGCGTGCTGATCGACGGCGTCTCCCGCCGCGATGCCGGAGAGCTGGCAGCGCGCACCGACAACAACCGCGTCGTCAACTTCCCGGGGCCGCGCGAACGCATCGGCCGCTTCGCCGACGTGCTGATCACCGAGGCGCGGTCGCACACGCTGCGCGGCGAACTGCCGGTCCCGGCGGAGAACGCCGCTTGAAGCCGCTGGAAATCAGCTTCACCCCGGTCGACAATCAGCGCCTCGCCAATCTCTGCGGCGTGCTCGACGAGAACCTGCGCCAGGTCGAAACCGCACTCGACGTCGGCATCGCCCGCCGCGGCGAACGCTTCACGCTGACCGGCAGCCCCGAGAGGGCGCGCACCGCGGCAAAGGTGCTGCAGGATTTCTACGACAGGGCGCGCGACCCACTGTCGCTGGATGCGGTGCAGCTCGCGCTGATCGAAGCCGGCCACAAGGGCGCGGCGCACGCCGACATTCCGGCACCGGCGCTGATCACCCGCAAACAGGACCTGCACGGCCGCACGCCGCGGCAGAACGAATACCTGCTGAACATCCAGAAACACGACATCACCTTCAGCGTCGGCCCCGCGGGCACCGGCAAGACCTACCTCGCGGTGGCCTGCGCCGTCGACGCCCTCGAACGCGACGCGGTGCAACGCATCATCCTGGTCCGCCCTGCCGTCGAAGCCGGCGAACGCCTCGGCTTCCTGCCCGGCGACATGCGCGAGAAGGTCGATCCCTATCTGCGGCCGCTCTATGACGCGCTGTACGACATGCTACCCGCGCAACAGGTGGTCAAGCGCTTGGAAAGCGGCGAAATCGAAGTTGCGCCCCTCGCCTTCATGCGGGGGCGAACCCTCGCCAACGCGTTCGTCATCCTCGATGAGGCGCAGAACACCACGTCGGTGCAGATGAAGATGTTTCTCACTCGACTTGGCCAGAATGCGCGCATGGTGGTGACCGGAGACCTCAGCCAAGTCGACCTTCCCAAGGGCACACGCTCGGGACTTCGCCATGCCGTCGAAGTCCTGCATCAGGTTCCCAACGTTGCGTTTGTCCATTTCAGTGAAGCGGATGTGGTTCGTCATCCGTTGGTTTCGCGGATCGTCAGGGCGTACAATGATGCCGAAAGCCGGCTTGGCTTGGGGGCCCGGTATGAGTCAGGACCGGCCGGAAGCGATGATGCCATCGATTGACGTCGA
>JAHCLD010000168.1 GCA_026125585.1 Burkholderiales bacterium | reverse complement strand
GCGTGCGGCGCAGCGCGCAGAAGAACCGCCATGCCGACCGCGTGGTGACCTACCGGCAGCTCGACAAGGTGCTGCCGCTGGCCGACTTCGTCGTGCTCGCCGTGCCGCTGACCGCGGAAACCCGCGGCCTGATGAGCGCCACGCGCATGGACCTGCTGAAGCCCTCGGCCAGCGTCGTCAACATCGCCCGCGGCCCGGTCATCGACCAGAAGGCGCTGGAAAAACGCCTGCGCGGCGGCCGGCTCGCCGGCGCGGTGCTCGACGTCGTCGAACCCGAGCCGCTGCCCGCCAGTCACACGCTGTGGACCACGCCGAACCTCGTCATCACGCCGCACGTGTCCTGCGACGACGGCGAGCACTACATCGACATCTCGCTCGACCTGTGGTTCGAGAACCTCGCGCTGCTCCTCGCCGGCAAAAAGCTGAAACGGCGCATCGACCCGAAGCTGGGCTACTGATCCTGCAAATTGCAAATGGCAGCGATCATGAACAACAGAACAACACGTCATTCCGGCAAAAGCCGGAATCCAGAGACATGCCTAACCCCTCCTGGATTCCGGCTCGCGCAAAGCGCAGCCGGAATGACGACAGATAATCAGTCACGGCCGGCTTCGATCCACCTGAAAAACTGACATGCCCGCCCCCAACCGGATTCCCGCTTCACAGCCGCCCTCCCCGGGCAAGCTCAACATCGACCACGTCGCGCACTTCGTGCCGCACATCGACGCGGCCAGCGTGGCCCTGGAGCAGGCCGGCTTCACGCTGACGCCCTTCTCCGCGCAGTCACACCGGCTGGAGCCCGGCGGCCCGCTGGTCCCGGCCGGCGCCGGCAACCGCTGCGTGATGCTGCGCGAGGGCTATCTCGAATTCCTGACCCCGACCGGCGATACGCCGATCGCGCAGCAGCTGCGCGCGGCCATCGGCCGCTACACCGGCGTGCACCTGATCGCCCTCGGTACGGCCGCGGCCGAAGCCGACCACGCGCGGCTGGAGCAAAACGGCTTCTCGCCGCTGCCGGCGGTCGCGCTGCAGCGCGAAATCGGCACCCCCGAAGGCAGTGGCACGGCGCGTTTCACCGTGGTCCGCGTGCCGCCGGGCACCATGGCCGAAGGCCGCATCCAGTATTGCCAGCAGCACACCCCGGAGCTGCTGTGGCAGCCGCGCTGGACCGGCCACGCCAACCGCGCGCGCGGACTCGCCGCGGTGATCCTCTGCGTCGACGATCCGCAGGAGGCCGCACGGCGTTACGCGCGCTACACCGGCCTGCTCGCGCAGGTCGCGGGATCGCTGTGGCGCATCGACACCCAGCGCGGCGCGCTGCTCTTCGTCGCGCCGGAAACGCTGCGGCGCGCGCTGGGCATGACGGCGCCGTCGCTGCCCTGGATCGCGGGTTACGTGCTGACCAGCGACGATCCCGCGGCAACCCGCCGCCACCTCGAACAGGCACAATGCGCCCTGCGGACGCTGCCCGCCGGGCAACTGCTGCTGGAATGGCCGGGCGCGCTCGGCGGCTGCGTGCTGTTCCAGACCGCCGGCAGCGCGCTGCCCGCCTTCGACTGAACCCACCGAACGCCACAACCCCACAACCGATAACACGGGACTGAAAACCAGAATGAAATTCACGGAAACTTTCGACGTCATCGTCGCCGGCTTCGGCCACGGCGGCGGCATCGCGGCACTCAATGCGGCCCAGGCCGGCGCCAAAACCCTGCTGATCGAAAAATCCACGGTGCCCGGCGGCCTGTCGATCTGCTCCTACGGCGCCGTGCGCAGCGCCCACGATCCGGAGCAGGCCTTCGCCTACCTGAAGGCCACCAACGGCGGGCGCACGCCGGACGACGTCATCCGCGTGCTGGCCGAAGGCATGTGCGGGCTCGAAGCCTATGTGCGTGAACTGGCTGAGATCTGCGGCGCGCGGGTCATCACTTCCGTCGAGGAAAACGAGGAACGCGCGAAGGCCGGCGATCCCTACCGCCGCCAGATCCGCGGCAACTACCCGCTGCCCGGCACCGACACCTTCTATCACACCTCCGTCGTCGACGTTCCCGGTTTCAAGGCGCGCGAGGCTTATCCCTGGGCCAACGGCGCGCCGAACGGCCCGAAGCTGTTCAAGGTGGTCCACGACAACGTGCTGAAAGCCGGCGTCGACGTGCGGCTCGGCGTCGCCGCGCAGCGGCTGATCACCGATCCGGCAACGCGCGAGGTGATCGGCATCACGGTCACGCAGGACGGCGAAACGCGCCACATCCGCGCACGCCGCGGCGTAGTGCTCGCCACCGGCGGCTTCGAAGGCAATACCGAGATGAAGGCACAGTTCCTCGAAGCCTATCCGGTGTTCAACGCCGCCGCCCGCAACAACACCGGCGACGGCATCCGCATGACGCAGGACCTCGGCGCCGCTCTGTGGCACATGTGGCACGTCCACGGCGCCTACGGCTTCCGCCACACCGATCCGGCCTACCCCTACGGCATCCGCGTCAAGCGTTTCCCCGACTGGTTCCCCGGCGCGCAGGACCAGGTCAAGCTGAAAATGGCCTGGGTGCTGCTCGACCAGTCCGGCCGCCGCTTCATGTCGGAATACCAGCCCTACACCCAGGACACCGGCGTGCGCCCGCTCGGCCACTTTGACCCGGTGACCCAGCGCGCGCCGCGCAACCCCGCCTTCATGATCTGCGACGACGACGGCCGCCGGCTGTACCCGCTCGGCAAGCCCGCCTCCAACGACGAGGGCCTGCGTTACGACTGGAGCGACGACAACCTGAAGGAAGTCGAGAACGGCATCCTCAAGCGCGCCGACACCCTGGCGGAACTGGCCGCGCAGCTCGGCATCGACCCCGCGGCGGCCGAGGCCGCAGTGGCGCGCTGGAACGCACAGTGCGCGAAAGGCAACGACGACGATTTCCAGCGCCCCGCCAACAGCATGCTGCCCATCGTCAAGCCGCCGTTCTACGGCGCGCCGGTCTACGCGGTGATCTCCAACACCCAGGGCGGCCCGGTGCATGACAGCCAGTCGCGCATCATCGACGCCTACGGCCAGCCGATCCCGCGCCTCTATGCCGCCGGCGAGCTCGGCAGTTCCTTCGGCCACATCTACATGTCGGGCGGCAACATCGCGGAATGCTTCGTCACCGGCCGTATCGCGGGGCGTGGGGCAGCTGCACTGGCCTAAATAATCACCGGTTCCGGGGCGTCCGCACGAGCGCATCCGGATTAGCCGTCTTCTTGTCACTGACTGTCCCGCCGGTTGAGCCGTGCCGGGGGCTGGCCTATGATGGCACCGGACTGGTGCGAAACGTCAACTAAAAATGTCAACCAATTCACGTTAGGCCCATGGCCGCCCTTGAAGTCGACCATGCATTCGCCGACGGATTTCTCTCAGACATTGTTCGGGAGGTGAGGCGTGACGTACACGAGAAGTACGCGCCCCATGTACAGCTCGCCTACGATGCGAATCGTCGAGCCGTCGCACTACAGCACGAATTAAGAATTCACCCCAACAAGCTCGAGGAGTCACTCGGCGCCGTACTCTACGCCCGGACACTTGCGTTCATTCAATCGACCGCACTATTGCTAGAGCACGGGCTACCTGTACAGGCCCGGACTGTCTTGCGTGCTAGCTTAGAGAGCCTGTTTCCTCTTGCCGCATTGACTAAGGATCGAAGCCTTGCGTCCAAGCTGCTCGCCAGCCATAACGCCGATCGACGCACACTGGTCGATCGTATACAACGCTGGCAAAATCCAGTGCTCCGAGCTTCCATTGATTCGAAGTTATCTGAGGCCGATCTCGCAGCAATAGCAAGCGGAACAGGCAAGGCGATCAATATCTACGAACTCGCCAAGGTTGCCGATATGGAGGACTGGTACCTTACCCTATACACGCTGTTAAGTTTCGCTGCTCACTCAAAAGTGTCAGACCTAGATCGCCATGTGGTGGTAAACGAAGATGGCGAACCGATCGAATTTCAGAATGAACCGGTCATTCTGGGTCAAGAGACCGTGTGGGTCTGGGGAATCGAGATTCAGCTCGCGGCCAT
Source organism: Burkholderiales bacterium (assembly GCA_026125585.1). GTDB lineage: Bacteria > Pseudomonadota > Gammaproteobacteria > Burkholderiales > SG8-41. The sequence goes on along the minus strand of JAHCLD010000168.1, from coordinate 1,269 downwards.
GCAATCCATCGCAGTGCTCTTCTCCCTCGAGGTAGAAGGAATCGAGCCCTTGCGTAAACGATTAGGAGAACTGGCCAAGCAGCTCAAAGGGGATGATGACGTGGATATTCGAACCCGCACGGAACAGACCCCCTCGTGACGGTGCGCTGCGAAGATGTACCAACCGGAATACTTCCCGAAGATCACCAAGCGATCTTGAAACCGGCGCTTGACAACCTAGCGGCGGTGGAGAGGAGAAATAAATGACGCTCCTCCCCCTGCACCATTAACCCGCGGACAGCGCCCGCACCGCGCAGATCAGGGTTCCGACTTGATGCCCGCGCTCCTGACGATCTTCGCGTACTTGCCGATGTCGGCCTTGATCGTCGCCGCGAACTGCTCAGCCGTGCCGCCCAGCGGCTCGTAACCCAGCGCGCCGAGGCGCTGGATCACGTCGGGCGATTTCAGGCTGGCGGCGATGGCGCCGTTGAGCCGCCCCACGATGTCCTTCGGCACGCCGGCCGGCGCCACCACGCCGAACCACGGCGCAAGCTCGTAACCCGGCAGGCCGGATTCGGCGATCGTCGGTACGTCGCCGGCGGCGGCTGAACGCTTCAGTCCGGTGACGCCGATCACGCGCAGCCGTCCGGCATCGGCATACCGCTTGATCAGCGCCAGGTCGGCCAGCATCATGTCGATCTGCCCGCTGACGACGTCGGTCAGCGCCGGCGCGGTGCCCTTGTAGGGCACGTGCACGATGTCGGTTTTCGACATCGACTTCAGCATTTCGGCGGCGAGGCTGGACATACTGCCCACACCCGAGGAGCCGTAGCTCAGGTAACCCGCCTTGCGGCCGGCGAGCGAGATCAGCTCCCTGATGTTCTTCGCCGGCACCGTGGGATTGACGGCGAGCGCGTACGGCACCACCGCGACGTTGATGACCGGCGTGAAATCCTTCACCGGATCGTACGGCAGCTTCGCATAGAGGCTGGGCGCCAGCGCCAGGTTGCTCGCGCCGCCCATCGCGATCCCGTAGCCGTCGCCCGGCATCCGCGATGCCGCCTCGAGGCCGACCGTGCCGCCCGAGCCGCCGCGGTTTTCCACCACCACCGGCTGCCCCCAGGTTTCGGTGAGCTTCTGTCCGATCAGCCGGCCCAGGATGTCGTTGGGCCCGCCGGGCGCGAAAGGCACCACCATGCGCAGGGGCCTGGCCGGGTAATTCTGTGCCGCGGCAACCGCGGAAAACAACAGCAACGCGGCCGGGACCGCGCTCCGCAAAACCGATATGAA
>JAHCLD010000167.1 GCA_026125585.1 Burkholderiales bacterium | reverse complement strand
GGCCAACCGCAAGGCCTACGGCAACATGCTGTTCCGCGTCGACCATCTCGCCCACACGCACAACCTGAAGGAGAATGCCTTCAGCCGCGGCCAGCCGGCCTGGGGGGCGCACCTGGCCGACGAGCTGGAGCAGCGCATCATCCCGCTGCACGATGCCAGCAACATCGCCGCGGTCATCGTCGAGCCGGTGGCCGGCTCCACCGGCGTGCTGGTGCCGCCCAAGGGTTATCTCGAGCGCCTGCGCCAGATCTGCGACAAGTACGGCCTGCTGTTGATATTCGACGAGGTCATCACCGGTTTCGGCCGCACCGGCCCCTGCTTCGGCGCCGAGGCCGTCGGCGTGGTGCCCGACATGATGGTTGTCGCCAAGGGTCTCACCAACGGCACGGTGCCGATGGGCGCGGTGATCACCCGCCGCGGCATCTACGATGCGGTGGTCAACAACGCCCCGCCGGGCACGATCGAGCTGTTCCACGGCTACACCTACTCCGGCCATCCGCTGGCCACCGCCGCGGCGCTGGCCAGCCTCGACACCTTCGAGGAGGAGGGCCTGTTCCGGCTCGCGCAGGAACTGGCGCCCTATTTCGAGGAGGCCGTGCAGTCGCTGCGCGAACTGCCGTACGTCATCGACGTGCGCAACATGGGCCTGGTCGCCGGCATCGAGCTCGAACCGGGGCCCGGTGCGCCGACCGCGCGCGCCTTCGAAACGTTCCTGAAGTGTTACGAAAAGGGCGTCCTGATCCGCACCACCGGCGACATCATCGCGCTGTCGCCGCCGTTGATCATCAGCAAGGCGCAGATCGACGAACTGGTGTCCAGGCTCGGCGATGCCCTGCGCGAGGTCGGCCGCAAGACCTGACGGCGGCGGCGTGATCGTCTCCCTGAATTTCTACTACGCGCGGCCCGGTAACGCGGCGGCAGTGCTGCACCAGCGCATCAGGGCCTGCGACGTGCGCGCGGCGCTCGGCCTGCCGCGCGGACGCGTCTGCGCAAAAGTCGAAGGCGGCGACGACTGGCCGGATACGCTGTGGCGCCTCGATTTTCCGGACATGGCCACGCAGGATGCCGATATGGCCGCGCGCGCGGCCAGCCCCGATTTCGAAGCAATCCGGACCGGCATGCGCCAGCTCTACCGGCGCTTCGAGCGCCCCCTTTATGCCGGCAGCGCAGATACCGGCTGTGTCCTCCGGCGCGGGGATCTGCAAGCCTGGACCGGCATCTTCTGCACCGAGTCGGAGAGCCCCGACGTGCGGGCACACCTTGCCGGCCGCGACTTCAACGCGCTGGAATACCGGTCGGGCGGAAACGAGGTGCCACGATTCATCGTCTGCGGCGAACCGGCACCGGATGTCGCGGGATTGACCATCCGCGGCGCGCGCATCGAGCGCAGTCTCTGGCGCATCGAGGACGCGGGATAGGGTGTGATAACAGGATTACAAAAAAACCGTTTATAATCAAATATTTACAAATTATATCTAGACCTTGAACATTGTCAGGCAGCGATTCAGCCACTGCGCCGTCAGCTTTTCCTGGGTCGAGTTCTGCTTCAGCCGCTGGTCGAGCGCCTTCCAGTCGACGCAATCCAGCGGCTGGTCCTGGTTGAAACAGGAAAACACGTAACGCGTCCTGCCGGTCTGCGGATCGGTCTGCGGCTGCAGGCACTGCGCGCAGACCTCCTTCATCATGCACTGCATCGGCGAGTTGATCGAACCGATCGCGTGATGCTCCGGCTTCCTGAAATACGGTTTCAGCACCTCGTGACGGGCCCGTGCCACCGCCGCCATCATCTTGTCGGAGCCGATGGCGATCATGCGGTCGGCGTCCCCGAACTGAATCGCCTGCGCGCCCAGCGCGCCCGAAGCGTAAGCGAGCATCGCCTGCACGATGTTGCCAACGAAGCTGCGGTCGTCCGGGCGCGACGGCGTGAACCCCGGCTGCTCGTCGCAGCACCAGATGACGACATCGCTGGCCGCCTCGATGTTCTCCACGTGATAGCGGTCGGCCATGCCCTTGTAGCCGGCGAAATAAAGCACCCTGCAGCCGGCCTTGCGCATCGCCTGCCCGATCGAGAACAACACCGCGTTGCCCAGTCCGCCGCCGACCAGCACCACGGTTTCGTCCGAGGGAATTTCAGTCGGGGTACCCGTGGGTCCCATCAGGATCACCGGCTCCCCCGGCTTCAGGCCGGCGCAGAGGCTGCTGGAGCCTCCCATCTCGAGCACGATGGTCGACAGCAGCCCGCGTCCGGGATCCGTCCACGCGCCGGTCAGCGCGAGGCCCTCCATCGCCAGCCGCGTGCCCTGCGCGACCGGCGCCAGCGATTCGAAGTTCTGCAGACGGTAGAACTGCCCCGGCTGAAAGCGCCGCGCGGCCAGCGGCGCGTGCAGCACGACCTCGACGATGGTCGGCGTCAGGCGCCTGACCTCGTGCACAGTGGCGCGCAGGTCGCGCTGCAACCCGGCGAGGAAAGCCGCGTCATCGACGGCGACGGCGGGTTTCACCTTGTCCAGCACGCCGCTGACCACCGGATAACCCTGCTTGGCGCTGCCGACGGCTTTCACCACGTTGCCGAAAAACGACGGATGCACGTCGCCGAAATAACTGATGCAGCGGCCGTCCCCGCGCTTTGACAGCAGCACGTTGACCGCGTCGGGCTTGGAAATGGATTTTTCCGCGGTCACCGGCTTGCCGTCGGCATCGACGGCGCGGAAATAACGGCCGTCGAGCACGAAATGTTCCGCGTCTTCGCGGGCCAGCACGGTATTGGGCTGCGTGCCAGCGGCGATCAGCACCGCCCGCGCCGGCAGCGTCACCTTGCCCGCATCCTGCCACTGCCCGTCTTCGCTGCGCGTCTGCACCGAAGCCTGCAGCGCGCTGGCATGGCCGTATTCGTCGGTCTCGATCGCCAGCGGCGTCAGGCATTCCGCGAAGGTGATGCCCTCTTCCAGCGCCTTGTGCACTTCCTCGTGGTTCAGCGTGTAGGAAGGACTGTCGACCAGGCGCTTGCGGTAGGCGATGGTCGCCCCGCCCCAGGACTGCAGCAGCTGCAGGACGCGCGGCTCGCGGCCCTCCTGCCGCGCCAGCATGCGCTCGGCCCGGATCGCCTGCGCGTGGGCGATGAATTCGGCGGCGATCTCCCGTTCCTCCGCGCTCCAGGCCTTCTGCACCGCGTCCTCGCCGCGCTCGCGCACAAGCGTTTCGTGGCGCAGCAGGAATTTCTCGACCTGCAGCGGATAGTAGGCCAGCGATTCGGTCGCGGTGTCGATCGCGGTCAGGCCGCCGCCGATGACCACCACCGGCAGCCGCAGCTGCATGTTCGCGATCGAATCGGCCTTCGCCGCGCCGGTCAGCTGCAGCGCCATCAGGAAATCCGAGGCGGTGCGCACGCCGCGGGCCAGCCCGTTGGGCATGTCGGGCACCGTGGGCCGGCCGGCGCCGATCGCCAGCGCGATGTGGTCGAAACCGAGTGCGAAAGCGTCGTCCGCGGTGATCGTGCCGCCGAAACGCACGCCGCCGAACAGCGCGAACTGCGCGCGCCGCTCCAGCAACAGGCGGATGATTTTCAGGAAATTCTTGTCCCAGCGCACGGTGATGCCGTATTCGGCCACGCCGCCGAAACCCGCCATCGCGCGTCCGTCGAGTGACTCATGCAGCTCCCGCACATCCCGGACCGGCCTGAACGGCACGCGCCCGCCCGCCGCATCGACCCCTGACAGCTCCGGCGGCAACGGCTCGATCTTCAGGCCGTCGACACCGACCACGACATGGCCGTCGTTCATCAGGAAATGCGACAGCGAGAATCCGGCCGGTCCCATGCCGACCACCAGCACCCGTTTGCCGCTCGGGGCCTTCGGATACGGCCGGCGCAGGTTCAGCGGATTCCAGCGCGTCAACAGGCTGTAGATTTCGAAGCCCCAGGGCAGCTCGAGCACGTCCTTCAGCGTGCGCGTTTCCGCCTGCGGGATGTTGACCGGCTCCTGCTTTTGGTAGATGCAGGCCTTCATGCAGTCGTTGCAGATGCGGTGTCCGGTCGCCGCCGCCATCGGGTTGTCGACGGCAATGATCGCCAGCGCGCCGATGGCCAGTCCCTCGGTCTTGGCCTTGTGGAACTCGGAAATCTTCTCCTCGAGTGGACAGCCGGCCAGCGTGATGCCGAAAGGCGATTTCTTGAACGAGGCCGCGCCGCGTCCGCTCGCCCCCTTCTCCTGCAATCCCTTCGAGCAGGAATCCTTGCCCTGCTCGTGGCACCAGATGCAGTAGTTGGCCTCGTCCAGCGCGCCCGTCAGACCCGTGCCGCTGTCCGTTAACCTGAAACCGTCGCGCAGCCTCAGCCTCGACGCATCGAAGCGGTGCTCGGCGTAACCCTTGCCGGTGTCGGTTTGCACCGGCACCAGGTTCTGCACGTCGAGCTTGTGCGGCGCCTTGAACAGCACGCCGTCATGATGCCTCGCGCGGCCGGCCCCGGTATGCGCGGCCCAGGCGGCATACTGCAGGGCCAGATCAAGCGCCCCGGCATGCGCCGCTTCGTCCTGCTGCCACGATTCGACATGGCGCGCGAAAGCCAGCTCGGTCAGCGGCTCGCCGAACAATCCGGCCAGCTTCGCACCCACCGCGTCTCCATCGATGGCCGCGGCCGCTTCGGTCTTGTACTTGTGCATGGCCTTGCGCTGCACGAACAGGCGCTTGACCCGGTAAAGCGGCGCCAGATCGTGGTGCCGCGCCGACAGCGCGCGGACTTCGGCCTCGATGCCGAACAGCCGTGCGATGAAATCGTCGAGATGCGGCGCCAGCGCCAGCAACAGCTCTGATTCGGCCTTCGCTGCCAGAACGCCCCCCGCCTGGCGCGCCGCCAGCAGCCGGGCATGCAGCGCGGCGTCGGCCGCGCCGACATCGTCCAGAAAGGCCTGGTCGATGCGCAGCAATCCGTCGCGCGCGTAGAGATCTTCGAACGAAAAGCCGGACCGGAGGGAAATGGCTGGATTCTGATTCAAGATGATGAAGGCATGCGGTAATTCCGGGATTATATCAACCGGGATATCCCCGGCTTCGACCCGGTTGTTATTTGCTTAGCGCTTCCGGCGCTATGAATGCCCGCGTTTCCCGGGCATGCCTGCCGTGCAATAATTACATGCAGCGTCGCGCCGTCTACGGGTATCGCAATGACCGCAAACCAACGGAAAATGCTGGTCTGGATTCTGTTGTCCGTACTTGCCGCATCGCTGAGTTATGCCGCATTCCGCGGCTATTTCAGCGCGGAACTGCTGCTCGGATTCGCCAATACCTTCTCCTGCTGATCCTGTTCGCGCACGCGAGACGGCGCAAAACGACATATGGATTGGCCCTGCATCGCCTCGTAAAAACCGGACAGCGCATTCAAATTTGCAAGCGGGCCAGACACAGTCG
>JAHCLD010000166.1 GCA_026125585.1 Burkholderiales bacterium | reverse complement strand
CTAGGTCCCCCGGCACCGGCGCGCGGGGTGCTTTGGAGTAAAATCGGCCGTTCTTTCTTTCCCTCCTGTCCCAAGAACAGCATGAAGCCCGCGAACGCCCCTTGCAGCCAATCCGCATGCCCCGGATCGTCTCCGGAAGCGGTCGTACGGCGATAGGCGGCTCCGCATGCGTCTGCGCATACTCGGCTGTTCCGGCAGCATCGGCGGGCAGCAGCACCGCACGACGTCCTTCCTGGTCGACCAGGACATCCTGATCGATGCCGGCACCGGTGTCGGCGAATTGTCCCTGCCGGAGCTTTCGCTGATCGACCATATCTTCGTCACCCATTCGCATCTCGATCACGTCGATTCCATCGCGTTTTTCCTGGACTCGGTGGGTGCCCTGCGGCCGAAGCCGGTGACGGTCTATGCCACCGCGCCGACGATCGAGATCCTCAAGAAAAACCTGTTCAACTGGGATATCTGGCCCGACTTCACCGTGATCCCAACGCCGGAGGCCCCCTTCATGCAGTACCGGGAAATCGAGGTGGGCAGCGTCATCGACCTCGGCGGGCGGAAGATCACGGCCCTGCCGGCGATCCATACCGTGCCCGCGGTCGGCTACCTGCTCGACAGCGGCAAGGGCAGCCTCGCTTTCAGCGGCGATACCGGACCCAACGACGGGTTGTGGGAAATCGTCAACCGCACGGAGAACCTGAAGTACCTGATCATCGAAACGGCATTTTCGGACAAGGATCGCAGGCTGGCGGAACTGGCGCGGCACCTCTGCCCGTCGATGCTCGGCGAGGAACTGGCCAAGCTGCAGCGGCAGGTGGAGGTCTACATCACCCATCTCAAGCCCAGCGAGATCGAGCTGACGATGCAGGAGATCGAGGAACTGCCGGTGAAGATTCCGCCGCGGCTGCTGCAGAACAACCACGTATTCGAATTTTGATCCGGTGACGGCGCCCTTGCGCCTGCTGCCGGCCGGACGGAGAATTCATCAGGGCGCGCCGGGGGGGTCTGGCAGTCGCGGACTGATTCCAAAAACATGAAAAAAGAAGTCCCTGTAGAACAACTCGAATTCGGAGTGTTCGTCTCCGAGCTGGACCGTCCGTGGACGGAAACGCCGTTCATGTACCAGGGCTTCGTGCTGAACAACGACAAGCAGCTGGAAGCCCTCAGGAAGTACTGCAAGAAGGTCATCATCGACCTTGACAAGGGGCCCGATCTGCCCGACCGCAGCGCGCTGCTGACCAGCCGCGCCGGCGAGCCGCCGTTGTCCCCGGCCAGGCCGCGTGTGGCGGAGCCGCTCGGCCCCAGCGTGCTGACGACGATCAAGCACAAGGTCGTCTACCGCGAAAAATCCACGGTCGACGAGGAATTGCCGGTTGCACGCACCGCGCAGCGCCAGACCGAGGTCGTGCTCAGGGACATCATGAGTCAGGTGGAGGCCGGCAAGGCGCTCGATGCGCCGCGCGTGCAGGAGGCCGTCGCCAGCATGACGGACAGCGTGGTGCGCAATCCGGATGCGATGATGCTGCTCGCCAAGCTCAAGGAGAAGGGCGGGCATACCCTGGACCGCGCCTTTGGCGTGTCGATCTACATGCTGACCTTCGGCCGGTTCCTGCAGCTGCCGCGTGAACAGCTCGACCTGCTCGGGATGCTGGGATTGCTGCAGGATGTCGGCATGACGGCGGTGCCGGAGGAAGTGGTCGAGAAAAAAGGGGTCCTGTCCAAGCCCGAGCTGATGGTCTGCCGCAGCCACATCGCGCATTCCGTGACGATCCTCAAGGAGACTCCGGGCCTGCCGCCCGAGCTGCCGGAGCTGGCGGCCCTCCACCATGAGCGTTACGACGGCAGCGGTTATCCCAAGGGTCTGAAGGGCGACCAGATCGGCCTCTTCGGTTCGATTGCGGGGCTGGTCGACTGTTTCGACGCGATGACGCATCCGCGGCCCTACGCGGAGGTTTATTCGCCGTCGAACGCGCTCAATCACCTCTACAACACCCGCAACGTACAGTTCGACGGGCCGCTGGTGGAGCAGTTCGTGCAGTGCATCGGCATTTTCCCCGTCGGCGCCCTGGTCGAGCTGAATTCCGGCGAAATCGGCATCGTCATCGCGCAGAATCTGGTCAGGCGCCTGCTGCCGAAGGTGATGGTGGTGCTCGATGCGCAGGGTGCGGTCAAACGTCCGCAGCTGATACTCGACCTCGCGCAGGAGCCCAAAGCCGCGCCCGGTGTCCCGTACCGGATCAAACGCACCCTGGAGCAGGGCAGTGTCCCCATCGATCCCTCCGAATTCGTCCTCTGAGCCGGCTGCGGACGGTGCGCCCGGGGCGGCGGTCAGCCTTGGCGCGCTGACGGCGCGTCTGGCCGAGGAATTCAATGCCGGCCCGGATGTGCTGGGCCGGGTGGCTGCAGCCTTCCGGGAAGTCCGGGAGCGGGCGCCGGACCTGTTCGTGCCGGTCGCCGGCACGCTGGCGGCCGCGTTCGAGACGCAGGCGGTGTCCGGCAGCACGGACGCGGCGACGGTGCACGCCGCGCTCGGCGAATGGGCGCTGGATGCGGAAGGCGAACCTCTCGAGCGCATGCGCCGGGATTGCCAGCGTTTCCAGGACGCGATGACCCGCGGCGTGCTGCGGCTGTACGGCGGCGATGCCGCGCAATGCACGGAAACCCTGCTGGCGCTGCAGCGCTTCAATTTCCTGCAACTGGCGCTGCTGGCGTCGCTTGCGGCGCGCAGCCAGGAAGAGGGGGGTGTCGTGCGCACGCTGCCGACGCCCGAGTACGCGGCGTTCATGGAGATTTTCCGGAACGCGATCGAAAGCCATCGCCAGGACGGCAGGCAGCTCGGCCTGCTGCTGCTGCAGGTCGGCAAGGTCGAGCAGATCGACCGCCAGCTCGGCCTGCAGAAAGGGGAAGCCTTCATGCTGCGCGTGACCCGGCGCATGCGGGAAGGGGTGTTGCGCAGGCAGGACCAGCTGGGGCGCGTCAGCCGTGACCAGTTCGCCTGCCTGCTGCCGGGGATCGCCGGCGAGGGCGTGGCCATTCTTGCCGCCAACAAGGTGCTGGGCGCGCTGGAGGTGCCGATTCCGATCGGTGACCGCATTTTCGATACCGATGTGGTGATCGGCATCGCCGTTTATCCGGACCACGGCAGCGATGCGCAGACACTGGTGCGCAACGCCAAGCTGGCGGCGCGGGTCGCCCGGGGCTCTGCCGAGCGCAGCGCGGTCTACGATCCGGCGCACGGCGAGAGCGAGGAGCGCCAGCTGCGTTACGAGACGCGGCTGCGCCACGCGCTGGAACAGAACACGCTCGGCCTTGCCTTCGAGCCGCAGCTCGATGCCCAGTCGGGACGCATCGGCGGGCTCGAATGCAGCCTGCGCTGGACCGATGCCGAGCTTGGCGAGGTTTCCGAAGCCGAAGCGCTTAGCACCGCGGAAGGCGCGGGCCTGGTGCGCGAGGTGATCTGGTGGCTGTTCAACAATGCGCTGCGCCAGAGCGCCGAGTTCGCCAAGGCGGGGCTGCAGTGCAAGCTGGGATTGAAGGTGTCGGCGAGCGGCCTGCTGCAGCCCGATTTTCCGGAATTCGTCGATCGCGCGCTGCGCACCTGGGGCGTGCCGCCGGGGCGCGTGGTCATCGGCGTGCATGAATCCGCCATCGCCGGCGACCTGGCGCAGGTGAAGGACGCCTTTGCCCGTCTCAAGCGCCTCGGGCTGCGGCTGGGCATCGCGGGATTCGCCACCGGCGCCTCCTCGCTGGGCAACCTCGCCCAGCTGCCCTTCGACGAGATGCAGCTCAGCGCGGAATTCGTGCATGACATGCAGCGTTCGCCGCTGCACGGAAAAATTATCCGTTCCCTGGTCCGGCTTGCCCGCGACCTCGGCCTGCGGGTCACGGCCGAGGGGGTGGCCGACGGCGAAACCGTCGTTGCGCTGCTGGCCCTGGGCTGCGAGCGGGTCCAGGGGCCCCATGTCAGTCCGCCGCTGACCGCCGAGGACATCATGGTCTTCGAAAAAAGCGGGGCGGGGCTCGCGAAACTGCGGCTTTCCGACCTCTGATACCGGCCATGATGCCGCGGACATGAAAATCGATTTCGAGATCATCCGCGGCATCCTCGAGCGCCGCCTGCAGCAGGCCGACATCGAACGCCTGCTCGGCAGCCTTTCGGATGCGGAGAAAACCCAGCTGCTGATCCGCATCACGGAGCTGGTGCGCCGGACCACCGCGCTGGTCGATGTCGCCAACCGGGTGTCGGACACGCTGTCGCTGGACGTGCTGTTTCCGCGGTTGATGGAAGTGGTGACCGAGACCCTCAATGCGGAGCGCAGCTCGCTGTTTCTGTACGATGCGGAGACCAGGGAGCTGTTTTCCCGGGTCATGCAGGGCAATGCGATGGGCGAGGTGCGGTTTCCCGCGGATCGCGGCATCGCCGGTTCGGTGTTCACCAGCGGCAGGGGAGAGATCATCCCGGACGCCTATGCCGATCCGCGGTTCAACCGGAAGGTCGACGACGAGACCGGCTATCGCACGCGCAACATCCTCTGCGTGCCCATCCGCAACAAGAAGCGGGTAGTGATCGGCGTCACCCAGGCGCTGAACAAGCGGGAAGGGGGCTTCGACGCGGAAGACCGGCAGATGCTGGAAGGGCTGTCTTCGCAGGCGGCGGCCGCCCTCGAAAACGCGCGCATGTTCGAGCGGGTGGAGCGGGCGCAGCGCGAGGAGGCGCTGCTGCTCGACGTGGTCAGCTCGATCACCTCGGAAATCCTGCTCGATCCGCTGCTCGAGAAGATACTTGCCGCGGCGACACAGCTGCTCGGCGCCGACCGCGGTTCCCTGTTTCTCCACGATCCGTCCGGCAACGAGCTGTGGTCGCGGGTCGCGGAGGGGGAGGCCGCGCGAGAGATCCGCTTTCCGGCCGGCGCGGGCATCGCCGGCGAGTGTTTCACCCGGGGCGTGCACATCAGCATCGACGATGCCTACAGCGACCCCCGGTTCAATCCGGATGTCGACAAGGGCACCGGCTACCGCACGCGCAACATCCTCTGCATGCCGATCACCACGAAGGGCGGCAACAAGGTCGGCGTGATGGAGATTCTGAACAAGAAGGAGGGGCCCTTCACCGCCGCCGACCAGCGCCGGCTTGCGGCGCTGTGCGCCCAGGCCGCGGTGTCCATCGAGAATGCCCAGCTGTTCGAGGACGTCAGCAACTCGCGCAATTACAACGAGAGCATCCTGCGCAGCATGAGCAACGGCGTGCTCACCCTGGACGCGGGCAACACCATCGGCAAGGTCAACCAGTCGGCCCTGCGCATCCTGCAGCGCGCCGAAGGGGACACCGTCGGCCGCAAGGTGGGTGAAGTGTTCGACGGCCCCAACGGCTGGGTGACCCACAGCCTGGAGAAGGTGCTGCGCACCGGAAGGATCGACAGCAC
>JAHCLD010000165.1 GCA_026125585.1 Burkholderiales bacterium | reverse complement strand
CAGTCCTCCGGCAAAAAGGAAGTGACCGGAGCCAACGTGCTGGTTGCCATTTTCGGCGAGAAGGATTCGCACGCGGTGTATTTCCTGCACCAGAAGGGCGTGACCCGGCTCGACGTGGTCAATTTCATTTCGCACGGCATCAGCAAGGTGCCGCAGACCCAGCAACAGCCCAAGCCGGAAGGCGAGGCCGCTGAGGCCGAGCAGGAAGCACAGTCCGGCGGCGCGCTGGAGTCCTATACCCAGAACCTCAACGCGCTGGCCACCGCCGGCCGGATCGATCCGCTGATCGGCCGCGCCCACGAACTGGAGCGGGTGATCCAGACCCTGTGCCGCCGGCGCAAGAACAACCCGCTGCTGGTCGGCGAGGCCGGCGTCGGCAAGACCGCGATCGCCGAGGGGCTCGCACGGCGCGTGGTCGAAGGCGATGTACCGGACATTCTGAAGAAGGCCGTGGTCTATGCGCTCGACATGGGCGCGCTGCTGGCCGGCACGAAATACCGCGGCGATTTCGAGCAGCGGCTGAAGGCGGTGCTGAAACAGCTGGCCGAGAACCCGCACGCGATCCTGTTCATCGACGAGATCCACACGCTGATCGGCGCCGGCGCGGCATCGGGCGGTACGCTGGATGCCTCTAATCTGCTGAAACCGGCGCTGTCCGGCGGGCAGCTGAAATGCATCGGCGCGACGACTTACAACGAGTACCGCGGCGTGTTCGAGAAGGACCACGCGCTGTCGCGGCGTTTCCAGAAGGTCGACGTCACCGAGCCGACCATTGCCGAGACCGTGGCCATCCTGAAGGGCCTGAAGTCGCGCTTCGAGGAGCACCACGGCGTCAAGTACCAGCCGGCGGCGCTGAGCGCCGCGGCCGAGCTGTCGGCGCGCTTCATCAACGACCGCCACCTGCCGGACAAGGCCATCGACGTCATCGATGAAGCGGGCGCCGCGCAGAAGATCCTGCCGAAATCGAAGCAGAAGCGCGTTATCGGCAAGCACGAGATCGAGGAGATCATCGCCAAGATCACGCGCATTCCCGCGCAGACCGTGTCGGTCGACGACCGCAATGCGCTGAAGACGCTGGACCGTGACCTGAAGGCCGTGGTGTTCGGCCAGGACAAGGCGATCGATGCGCTGGCCGCCGCGATCCGCATGGCGAGGAGCGGCCTCGGCAATCCGGTGAAGCCCATCGGCAGTTTCCTGTTCAGCGGCCCGACCGGCGTCGGCAAGACCGAGGTCGCGCGCCAGCTCGCCTACGTGATGGGCGTCGAACTGCTGCGCTTCGACATGTCCGAATACATGGAGCGTCACGCGGTATCGCGGCTGATCGGCGCGCCGCCGGGCTACATCGGCTTCGACCAGGGCGGCCTGCTGACCGAGGCCGTCACCAAGCATCCGTACTCGGTGCTGCTGCTCGACGAGATCGAAAAGGCGCATCCGGACATCTTCAACATCCTGCTGCAGGTGATGGACCACGGCACGCTGACCGACAACAACGGCCGCAAGGCGGATTTCCGCAACGTGGTGATCGTGATGACCACCAACGCCGGTGCCGCCGAGCTGTCGAAAACCTCGATCGGCTTCACCAGCGCGAAGCAGGCCGGCGACGAGATGGGCGAGATCAAGCGCATGTTCACGCCGGAATTCCGCAACCGGCTCGACGGCATCATCTCCTTCAAGGCGCTGGACCGCGCGATCATCCTGCGCGTGGTCGACAAGTTCCTGATGCAGCTCGAAGAACAGCTGCACGAGAAAAAGGTGGACATCAGCTTCACGCCGGCGCTGCGCGAATACCTTGCCGACAAGGGTTTCGACCCGCAGATGGGCGCGCGGCCGATGTCGCGGCTGATCCAGGACACGATCCGCAGCGCGCTGGCCGACGAGCTGCTGTTCGGCCGGCTGGCCAGCGGCGGCAAGGTGGCCGTCGATATCGACGGCGACGGCAAGGTGCGCCTGGAGTTTGCCGAGGAAGCCGCCAGCGTCGCCTGAGTTTCACGCCCTTCCGGATCCCCGCCGCCGGCCTTCCCCGGCGGTTTTCTTGACACCACCCGCCTTTGCGCGGACACTGGGCTTTATTAGAAAAGCCTGATGTATCAGGGTTCAGCGGTACCTACTCGTTGATTGGAGGAGCACATGCGTAGAGTAATGACCTTGCTGGCCGCGGTCGCGGCCGGCGGATTGGCGCAGCCTGCGGCGGCGGCCGATGCCCAGTATGCCCGCAGCCTGGCGGCGACCTGTTTCGCCTGCCACGGCACCGACGGCCGCAGCGTCAACAGCGTGCCGCCCAGCCTGGCCGGACAGAACCGCGATTACCTGCTGAGGCAACTGCAGGAATTCCGCGACGGCAAGCGTCCGGCGACCATCATGCACCAGCATGCCAAGGGTTACACCAACGAACAGCTCGAGCTGATCGCCGGTTATTTCGCATCGGTCACGCCCGGTCGCGCAGCGCCCGCGCCGGCCGTGCGCTAGGAGGACGACATGACGATATCCAGACGCGAATTCATGAAATGGACCTCCGCGGGCGCGGGGATTGCGGCAATCGCAGGTTGCGCCACCGCCGGCAGCGGCGGTGCCGGCCGGGTGGTGGTGGTCGGCGGCGGCTACGGCGGGGCGACCGCGGCGAAGTTCGTGAAAATGTGGGGCCCGGACATCGACGTCACGCTGGTCGAACCGAACCAGCATTTCATCTCCTGCCCGATCAGCAACCTGGTGCTCGGCGGCAACGCGCAGATGGCCGACATCACCTTCAGCTACGAAGGCCTGCGTGCCCGCGGCATCCGCGTGATCCGCGACAGCGCGGTTGCAATCGATGCCGGGAAGCGGGTGGTGCGGCTTGCCGGCGGCGACAGCCTGCCCTACGACCGCGCGATCGTGTCGCCGGGCATCGAATTCATGATCGACCAGATTCCCGCCCTGAAGAACGCGGATGCGCAGAACCGCATTCCGCATGCCTGGAAGGCCGGCGCGCAGACGGTGATCTTGCGCAAGCAGCTGGAGTCCATGCGCGACGGCGGCGTCTACGTGCTGCAGATCCCGACGGCGCCGTACCGCTGCCCGCCCGGGCCGTACGAGCGCGTGTGTCAGGTGGCCGATTACTTCAAGAAGGCCAAGCCGAAATCGAAAATCATCGTGCTCGATTCGAACCCGGACATCACCTCGAAGAAGGGGTTGTTCCTGGCGGCCTGGAACGGGATGTACAAAGGCATGATCGATTACCGGCCGAACAGCGAGATTGCCGACGTCGACGTCAGGGGCATGACCGTCAAGCTGCAGTTCGACAACGTCAAGGGCGACGTGCTCAACGTCGTTCCGGCACAGCGCGCCGCCGACATCGCAGTGAAGAGCGGGCTGATCACCGCCAACAACCGCTGGTGCGGCGTCGACTGGACGACCTGCGAATCGACCGCCGTCAAAGGCGTGCACGTGCTCGGCGACTCGACGCTGTCGGCGCCGGGCATGCCCAAGTCGGGCAGCATGGCCAACCAGCACGCCAAGGTCTGCGCCGCCGCCGTGGTGGTGCTGATCAAGGGCCGGCCGGCCAACACCGACACGATGATGATGAACACCTGCTACAGCTTCGTCAGCGGCGACAGCGCGATGCACGTCGCGTCGGTGCACCGCTACGATCCCGCGCAGAAGACCATCGCGCCGGTGAAGGGCAGCGGCGGCGTATCGAGCGCGGCAAGCGCGGCCGAGGCGGCCTACGCCTGGGGCTGGGCCCGCAACATCTGGGCTGAAGCGCTGGCCTGACCGTCCATCGCGGCAGGTGAAAGGAAAAAGGGGCGCCGCGGCGCCCCTTTTTTCATGGCCGGCTGCGGGGCAGCGGCGGCACCCGCCACCAGGTCAGCGCGACCAGCGCCGCATAGAGCAGGTACGCGGCGGTGAATGTCCACGGCGGCAGATCGTAGAACAGCAGGGCGTGTATCCACCGCGCGACGAAACTGCGCTCGCCGGCCGTGCCGCGCAGCGCGTCCTCCCACAGCGTCAGTGGACACCAGACGCCGGCGGCGGCCTCCGCGCTGACGAACAGGATGGCGGCGAGATGGGCGATGCGGAACGTCCGGTTGCGCACCCAGCGCCAGCCGCAGGCGGCGCCGATCCACACCAGCGGCAGGCCGGCGACGACAAAAACGACGAAGGCGAAATGGACGACGAGGATCAGATCGGCAAGCAGCAGCCGCATCGCGCCCGGTCCGTCAGGGAGCAGCGCCGGTGGCGACCGGACGTCGGCGGTCGCTGACCCATTCGCTCCAGGATCCGGGATACAGCCGCGAACCCGCGAGACCGGCCACTTCCATCGCCAGCAGATTGTGGCAGGCGGTGACGCCGGAGCCGCACTGATGGACGATGTCCGCGGAAGCCTGCCCGTTCAGCAGCGCGCCGAATTCGGTGTTCAGCGCGGCCGGCGTCTTGAAGCGGCCATCGTCGCCGAGGTTGAGCTTGAAGAAGCGGTTGACCGCACCGGGGATGTGCCCGGCGACCGGGTCCAGGGTTTCGTTCTCGCCGCGATAACGGTCGTTGCTGCGCGCGTCCAGCACCAGCGCCTTGCGCTCGCCGATGTTCGCCAGCAGCCGCGCGCTGTCGACGGCCAGCTGCGGCTGCGGCTTGATGCTGAAACTCACCGGTTCCGGCGCCGGCTGTTCCACGGTGAAGGGCAGCTTCGCGCGGGTCCAGGCCTGCCATCCGCCGTCGAGCACGGCGACTTTCATGTGGCCGACCCAGCGCAGCATCCACCACAGCCGGGACGCGTAGACGCCGCCGGATTCGTCGTAGGCGACGACCTGGCTGTCGTTGGCAACGCCCAGCGCGCCGAGGCGCAGGCCGAAGGTCGCGGGATGCGGCAGCGGATGGCGGCCGTTGAGCCCGGTCTTCGGTCCGGAGAGATCGACGTCGAGATGAAGGAAACGCGCGCCCGGAATGTGCCCCGCGCGATAGGCGCGGTAACCCGCGCTGTGGTCCGCCAGGTTATGGCGGCAGTCGCAGATCACCCACTGCCGGTCATTGAGATGGGCCGCGGTTTCTTCGGCGCTGACAAGTGTGGTGAAAGCCATGGGCGGACGCATCCGGCGCAATTGTCGGGACGGCAAAGGTAGCAAACACCGAACGAAAAGCAAGCGCCGGAAAACGGTAACAGCAGCGCTAGGCTACTGTTATTTTTTATAAGTACTTGATTTTATTTGTATTTTTATACGTGTGGCGCCGCTTCGCGGCGCAGGAACTCGTGGAAGTGGACCATGCCGTCTTCCATCGGCGACTGGTAAGGTCCGGCTTCGCTGCGGCCCTGCAGCCACAGCGCGCGCCGGCCCTCGGTCATGCGCGCGATGATTTCGGCATCCTCGACCGCGGTCTCGCGGTAGGCGGCCTGCTCGGCCTCGACGAACTCGCGCTCGAACAGCGCGATGTCTTCGGGGTAGTAGAACTCGATGATGTTGCTGCAGGCCTCGGGGCCGCGCGGAATGATCGCGCTGATCAC
>JAHCLD010000164.1 GCA_026125585.1 Burkholderiales bacterium | reverse complement strand
ATGCAATACGGGCAATGCCCTCTCCCGCCCCGGCATGGCCGGCCCCGGCGGCAGAATGACTGCTACAAAAAAACGCGCCGGCAAGGCGCGTTTTTTGCGAAAGAACGAAAGCTCAGCCCTCGGGACGGACATTGGCCTCGCGGATGGTCTTCGACCAGCGCGCCAGTTCCCCCTTCAGCAGGCCGGCAGCTTCCGCGGGTGTGCCCAGCACCATTTCGGCGCCCTCGCTGGCAAGGATCTTCACGGCATCGGGCTGACGCAGGCCGGTGACTGTCGCCTCGTGCACGGCAGCAACCACTGCCTTCGGCGTGCCTGCCGGCGCGAGCAGCATGTACCAGGTCGACACGTCGTAGCCGGGCACGCCGCCCTCGGCCAGCGTTGGCAGGGCCGGCAGGGCCGGCGAACGTTTGCCCGAGGTCACGCCCAGCGCCCGCAGCCGCCCACCCTGCACGTGCGGCATCGCCGCCAGCGCCGTCGTGATCAGGGCATGCACCCGATTGCCCACCAGATCCTGGATCGCCGGACCGCCGCCCTTGTACGGAATGTGATTGAACTGCGCGCCGGCCATGCTCGACAGCAACACGCCGGCGAGGTGCGGGCCGGAGCCGATACCGGTGTTGGCCAGGGCCAAGGCACCCGGCTTGACCTTCGCCTCGGCAATCAGGTCTTTCAGCGTCTTGTGCGGCCCGGAGGCCGGCACGACCAGCACAAAGGGCTGTCGCAGCACCTCGGTGACGGGCATCAAGTCCCTGCCGGTGTCGTAACCCAGCTTCGGATAGAGGCCGGCGCTGATCGCCAGCGCGTTGTTGGTCAGCAACAGCGTGTAGCCGTCGGCGGCGGCGCGCGCGGCAATCTCGGTGCCGATCGTGGTGCCCGCCCCGGAGCGGTTGTCGAGGATGACCTGCTGGCGCCAGATCGACGTCAGCTTCTGGCCCAGCACGCGCCCGGTGGCGTCGACGCCGCCGCCGGGCGGAAACGGCACGACCAGGCGCACCGGCTTGGTCGGATAGGACTGCGCCAGCGCGACGCCGGACAGGACGGCCGGCAGCAACGCCGCCATCATGGTCATTGCGATCTTGTTCATGGTCTCCTCCTTCGGTTTTCCCGGAATTCTCAGTCCTTGAAAAATGCGATGAACCGGTCGTGGATGCGATCCGGCATCTCCTCCTGCATGTAGTGCCCGGCATCGAGCGGGTCGGTGACCTGGATGTTCGAGGCGTACTGTTTCCAGATCTCGACGAAACGCTGCGCCCGCTCCGGCGAATGGCCGCGCGCGCCCCACAGCAGCATCAGCGGCATCCCGAGTTTTTTGTCCTTGTCCGCGGTGTCCATCTCGAAATCGCAGGTCGCGGTCGCGCGGTAGTCGCGGCAGGAGCCGGTGATGGTCTTCAGCGTGTAGCAGCGGATGTACTCGGCCAGCGCGCCGTCGCTCAGGAAGTCGAGGCCGGTGCCGCCGCGGATCGCCATGCGGCTCCTGATGAAATATTCCGCCGGCACCGCGCTGATCAGCCGTTCCGGAAAAGGCTCGGGCTGCGCCATGAACCCCCAGTGCCAGGTGCCGATGACCCAGGCCTTGGTCGGATTGTTCCAGACGTAATGATTGGGAATGATGTCCATCAGGCAGACCTTGCGGATGCGCTCCGGATGGTCCATGCACATCCGGTGCACCGTGCGGCCGCCGCGGTCGTGGCCGGCCACGAAAAACCGGTCGTAACCGAGCTGGTCCATGATCTCCAGCAGATCCTGCGACATCGCGCGAAAGCTGTAGCTGGCGTTGTTCTCGCCGGTATCGGGCAGCGAACTGTCGCCGTAGCCGCGCAGGTCGGGCAGGATCACGTGATAACGCTGCGCCAGCCGCGCGGCAATCCTGTACCAGCAGCTGTGGTTCTGCGGGTTGCCGTGCACCAGCAACAGCGGCGGGCCGGAACCGCCGTGGCGCAGCCGAATGATTGCGCCGGACGTGCGCACGTCCGCATGCTCGAAGCCCGGAAAATGCGCTGCAACATCGGCGCCGCCCCAGCGCGCCGGATCGCGCACGTAGTCGGCGGCAGTCGCCGCCGCCATGATCTGCAGACCAGCCATCACTCCTCCGCAAACGGTTGATTGTTCGCGGCGCATTCTGTATCTTGGCGCAACAAAATGCAATGCAACCGCGGTCGCATTTGCCTCCGCGGCACCCGGCGCCCGCGCCCGCTTTCCGGAGGACTCCATGACCGTTCGCACCCACCGCATCCCCGCACTGCTTGCCGCCTGCTGCCTCGCCGCCGCTCCCGCGGCCGCGCAGAACTTTCCCGTCAAACCCGTGCGCATCGTCGTGCCCTTCGCGCCCGGCGGCGCCAACGACGTCATCGCGCGCGTGGTCGCGCAGCGCCTGTCCGAGCCGCTGGGCCAGCAGGTACTGGTCGACAACCGCGGCGGCGCCGGCGGCGCCATCGGCGCGGACATGGTCGCCAAGGCCGCACCCGACGGCTACACGCTGCTGCTCGCCAATCCCGGCCCCAACGCGATCAACCCGTCGCTGCAGCCCAGGACACCGTACGATCCGGTGCGCGATTTTTCGATGATCACGCTGATGGCGGTGTCGCCGCAGGTGCTGGTCGTGCACCCGTCGATGCCGGTGCGCTCGGCCCGCGACCTGATCACGCTCGCGAAAGCCAGGCCCGGCCAGATCAACTACGGCTCTTCGGGCACCGGCGCAATCACCCACCTCGCCATGGAGTTCTTCAAGGCGAAAACCGGGACCGACATGGTCCACATCCCCTACAAGGGCGCCAGCATCGCGCTGACCGAACTGATCGGCGGCCAGGTGTCGGCGATGTTCGCGGCGCTGGGCTCGATCCAGCCGATGATCAAAAGCCAGCGCGTGCGCGCGGTGGGCATCGCGGCCGCCAAAAGCTCGCCGCTGCTGCCGGGCGTGCCGGCGATCGCGGACAGCGGCGTGCGCGACTTCGAGGTCGTCAACTGGTTCGGCATCGTCGGTCCCGCGAACATCCCCCGCCCTGTCGTCGATCGCCTCAACCAGGCGATCAACCACGTCGTGCAATCGGCCGACAGCAAGGAGCGTTTCGCCGGCATGGGCTTCGTGCCCCGCGGCACGACGCCGGAAGAACTCGACAAGCACATCCGTTCCGAGATCGCGCGCTGGAGCAGCGTCATCAAGTCGCAGAACATCCGGCCGGAGTAAGTCCGTGAACGCGGCCTCGGGACTCACCGCGCGGCTCGCCTCCCGGGTCGTCGACTACATCCGCCGCAGCGGCCTCGCCGTCGGCAGCCACCTGCCCGAGCAGCGGCTCGCCGACGCCTTCCGCGTCTCCCGCACCCCGGTGCGCCATGCGCTGCATGTTCTGGCCGGCATGGGCGTGGTGGCGCGGCGGCCGCGCCACGGCTATTTCCTGCGCAGGGTACCGGCGCAGACGCCGAAACTCCCCATCCGCGACGACGCGGCGCTGGCCGAGGAACGCTACCTGCGCATCGCCGACGACCGGCTGGCCGGCAAACTGGAAGACCAGGTCACGGAAACCGCGCTGATGCGCCGCTACGGACTGCGCCGGCGCGAACTGCAGCGCACCCTGCACCGCATGCAGCGGGAAGGCTGGATCGAGCGCAAGCCGGGCCATGGCTGGATGTTCGCGACGCTGCCCGACAGCGTCGAGGCGCATGCCCAGAGCTACCGCTTCCGCATGCTGTTCGAGCCGGCCGCGCTGCTCGAACCGGGTTTCCGCATCGACCGCGCCGAACTCGAACGCATCCGCCGCGACCAGCGGATGCTGCTCGACGGCGGCGTGCACCGGCTGTCGAGGGCGCGGCTGTTCGAGATCGGCTCGGATTTCCACGAAACCCTGGTCTCGTTCTCCGGCAACGGCTTCATGATCGACGCGATCCGCCGCGTCAACGGCATGCGCCGCCTGCTGGAATACCGTGCCAAGTGCGATCGCGGGCGCTTCATGGAACAGTGCAGGGAGCATCTGCACCTGCTGGACCTGCTGGAACAGGGTGATCCCGGACGGGCCGCAGCATATCTGCGGCGCCATCTCGATCTCGTGCGCGAGAAAAAAACCGGAATCCCCTCCTCTTCCTCCACCCCCCCGCGGCACGCGGCGACCGTCACTGCGCAGCTGTAGGCACCCGCGGCGCCATTCCGCACACAGACCAGACACCATCACAAGGAAATCAGATGAAACTGCTCGTTCTCCCCGGCGACGGCATCGGCCCGGAAATCACAGAGGCGACCCTCGCCGTGCTCGACCGCGCCAGTGCGAAATACAAGCTCGGCCTGGAATGGGACATCCGCGAAATCGGCTTTGCCGCGCTGAAGGCGCGCGGCTCGACGCTGCCCGAAGACATCCAGGAGGCCGCGCGCAAGGCGCCGGGCATCATCCTGGGGCCGGTTTCCCACCTCGACTACCCGCCCAGGGAACAGGGCGGCATCAATCCCTCGGGCTGGCTGCGCGTGCAGCTCGACCTCTTCGCCAACATCCGGCCCGCGAAATCGCGCATGGGCGTCGGCCTCACCGGCAAGCCGATGGACCTGGTGATCTTCCGCGAATGCACCGAGGGTTTCTACGGCGACCGCAACATGTTCATGGGCCGCGGCGAATTCATGCCGACCGAGGACGTCGCGATCGCTGTGCGCAAAGTCACCGCACGCCAGTGCCAGCGCATCTCGCGCGTGGCCTTCGAATGGGCACGCCGGCGGCGCAAGAAGGTCACCGCCGTGCACAAGGCCAATGTGCTGCACATGTCCGACGGCCTGTTCCTGCGCGAGGTGCGCAAGGTGGCCGGGGAATACCCCGATGTCGAACTCGACGAGAAAATCATCGACGCGATGGCCGCGCTGCTGGTGCGCATCCCGGACCGCTTCGACTGCATCGTCACCGGCAACATGTTCGGCGACATCCTGTCGGACGAAGCGTCGGAAATTTCCGGCGGCCTGGGCCTCGCCGGCTCGACGATGACCGGCGACGACGCCTGCTGCGCGCAGGCGCAGCACGGCTCCGCGCCCGACATCGCCGGCCAGGACAGGGCCAACCCGGTGTCGCTGATCCTGTCCTCGGTGATGCTGCTGGAATGGCTGGCCGCAAAACACGGGCGCCCGGAATTCGATGCCGCGGCAAAGGCCATCGAAAAGGCTATCGACGATTCGCTGCAGTCGCCGGACA
This sequence comes from Burkholderiales bacterium, assembly GCA_026125585.1. GTDB lineage: Bacteria > Pseudomonadota > Gammaproteobacteria > Burkholderiales > SG8-41. The sequence goes on along the minus strand of JAHCLD010000164.1, from coordinate 320 downwards.
CCCGCACGCCGGATCTGGGCGGCAAGCTCGGCACCAGGGCCTACACCCGCCACCTCACCGGCTTGATCTGAACGCGACGCCGCCACGTACCGCCCGCGCCGCCGGGCCGTTGCGGCGCCTTCCGTGGACGGAATACACGCGCTTCCGGTGCGGAATATCGTATTGTCATTCCGGAGCGACATGTTGTAAGGTGCGACAGCGAGGCCGGAAGCATGGTGCACGGCCCTATAAACACGCCATGAAAACCGGCTCGCCGCTCTCGCCTTCCCACAACCTTCATCGTTTCCATACAAGATAACGGAGGGACCATGGATCTCCAC
>JAHCLD010000163.1 GCA_026125585.1 Burkholderiales bacterium | reverse complement strand
ATCAGCACCAGCAGGCCGGCCTCGACCAGCGTCACCACCACCTCCTTGATCGAGGCGTCGACCACGCGTGTGGTGTCGAAGGGAATCAGGTAGTCCATGTCCTGCGTGAACGCCGGCTTCAGTTCCGTCATGCGTTTTTTCACCGCGGCCGCGACATCGAGCGCATTGGCGCCGGTCTGCAGGAACACCGCCATGCCGACGGCGGGTTTGCCGTCGACGGTGGTGGAGGTGTCGTAGGTCTGCGCACCGAGCTCGACGCGCGCCACGTCCTTGATCTTCAGGACGCCGCCGGGGCCGCCGGCGCGCACGACGATCTCTCCGAATTCCTCCGGGCGGACCAGCCGCCCGCGCGCGGTCACGGTGTAGGTGAAGGCCTGTCCGGGCGGCGCGGGCTCGGCGCCGATCTTGCCGGCGGAATACTGCTGGTTCTGCGCGCGGATCGCGTTGGCGACATCGGTCGGCGTGACGCCCAGCCTGGCCATCCTGTCCGGCTGCAGCCAGATGCGCATCGCGTAACCGGAGCCGAATAGGGTGACGTCGCCGACGCCAGGTATGCGCTTGAGTTCGTCGATCAGGTTGACCGTCGCGTAATTGGCGAGATAGGTCGTCGGCCGGGAACCGCCCGGCGACAGCAGGTCGACGACCAGCAGGATGTCGTTGGAGCGTTTCTGCACGATCACGCCGTTGCGGCGCACTTCGTCGGGCAGGCGCGGCAGCGCGGCCTGCACCCGGTTGTTGACCTGGAACACCGCCTTGTCGATGTCGATGCCGACTTCGAAGGTGGCGGTGATCGCCAGCGAGCCGTCGGCGGCGGCGCTCGAACTGAAATAGACCATGTTCTCGACGCCGGACAACTGCTCCTCGATTGGCGCGGCGACGGTTTTGGCGAGGGTTTCCGCGCTGGCGCCGGGGTAGCTGGTCGAAATCGTCACCGTGGGCGGGGCGATTTCCGGGTATTGCGCAATCGGCAGCGAGCGCGAGGCGACCAGGCCGGCCAGCGTGATGATGATCGCGACGACGCTGGCGAATATCGGCCGCTCGATGAAAAACCGCGAAAAATTGCCCATGGGAAACGGATCAGCGGCCCGCGGCCGGTTTTTCCGCCGCTGCGGCGGCCGGGCTCGCGGCTGCCGCATCCGTCTTGCGCGGTTCCACCGTGATGCCGGGGCGCAGTTTCATGATGTTGTCGGTGATGACGGTATCGCCGGCCTTCAGGCCCTCGGTGACGATCCAGTCGCTGCCGACCCAGTTCGCGGTTTTGATGGCGCGCGGGCCCGCCTTGCCGCCTTCCGCGATCCACACCGTGTGGCCCTGTTCGTTCTGGGTCACGGCGGACTGCGGCACCAGGAAGGCTTCCTGCTCACCGGCGAGAATCTGTATTTTCAGGAACTGTCCGGGCAGCCATTTCATGCCGGCATTGGCAAACTCGGCGCGTAGTTGCACGGTGCCGAGCCTGGAATCGATGGTCGAGCCGAGGAAATTGAGTTTGCCGCCGTCGGCGGCGACGGAGCCGTCGCGGTTCAGAATGTTGATGCGCACGTTTTTTGCGCCGCGGACGCGCTCGAAATCCGCTTCGGCCAGCGAGAAGCGGACCCAGATCGGATTGACCTGGGTCAGCGTCGTCAGCAGATCGGTGTTGGCGTTGACGAGACTGCCTTCCGAACGCAGCGCGCGGCTGGCGATGCCGCCGATCGGCGCGTTGACGCCGGTGTAGGACAGATTGAGCTTTGCTTCGGCCAGCCTGGCTTCGGCGCCTTCGATGGCGGCTGCGGCCTGGCGCGCGGTGGAGACGGCCTCCTCGTATTCGCGCTGGCTGATGGCGCGGCCGCCGGCCAGTGGTTTCAGGCGTTCGGCCTCGCGCTGCGCCTGTTCCTGTTTTGTTTTTTCCTGCGACAGCGCGGCCTGTGCCTGTGCCGCGGCGATTTCATATTGCGCGCGGTCGATGACGAACAGTGTCTGCCCGGCCTTTACCGGCGTGCCTTCCGTGTACAGGCGTTTTTCGAGAATGCCCGACACGCGCGGGCGGATTTCGACTTCGCGCGAACCTTCGGCCTGACCGACCGCATCGAGCGCGACCGGCACGCGTTGTGACGCCATGACCAGCGTGGCCACCGGCAGCGCGGCGGGAGGTTGTCCTGTCGCGCCGGAATTTCCTTCCTTTCCGCAGGAGGCAGTGACAAGGACGACGCAAGCCAGTAAAACGGGCGCCGCAAAACGGAATCCGGCAGGGGATGGAGTCATTGGGGCAGGGAAGGAGGCGGTGAAGGAAGCGGGGGAAGAAAAGTCACGTGCGGGTAACTGGAAAGCGCTTCATTATAATTAAAAGCGGATTTGCGGCCGTATGAGACCGTATGGAAAAGACCACGGCGTGAGATTGCGCAGGTTCCGCGCGCAAAGCCGCGCCGGAAGATGGACAGTGCCTTTCGGAAAAAAATTCCGCTTTTTGCGAAAAAGCGTGAATCCGTTGCGGCGGGGCGCCGGACTCAGGCCCTGCAGGATTCCAGCGCGTGTTCCAGCCAGCCCTTGGCGCAGACCTGCCCGACGAACCAGCGCAGCGCCTTGCCACGGTGCGCGGTGCGCCAGGCGAGGTACAGCATCTGGCTCACCTTGGGTTCCTCGGTTTTCCGGATGACCAGTTCGCCGCGCGCGGCCGCGGCAGCGGTCAGGCATCGCGGCAGGTAACCCACACCCAGTCCCATCACATGTGCCTGCAGCTTGGAGGCGGCGTCCGAGAGGGTCAGGGTGTCCTGGCCCGAAAGCAGCCCGGTCGTGCGCGGCGGCAGGCTGCGCGAGCTGTCGGCAACGACCACGGCGCGGTGGGCGAGGATGTCGGCACGGGTCAGCGGCTCTTCGGCCTGCGCCAGCGGATGCGATGGCGCCACCGCGAATTCCCAGTCGATTTCGCCCAGCGGACGCGTCTGGTAGCCGCCGCCGGACGGGCCTTCGCCGGATGCGCCGATGGCGAGGTCGGCGCGGCCCGAGGCCAGCGCATCCCAGCAGCCGCCGAGCACCTCGGCGTTGAAGCGCAGCCGCGTGTCGGCGTTCTGCGCATAGAAATCGCGCGCCAGCTTCAGCATCGCCGCGGCCGGCAGCAGGCCGTCGTAGGCGATGCGCAGATCCGCTTCCCAGCCGGTGGCGACGCGCTTGACCCGTGCTTCGAGTTCGCCGGCCGCGCGCAGCAGGTGGCGGCCTTCCTCCAGCAGTGCGCGCCCCGCCGGGGTCAGTTTCGCGCGATGGCCGCGGCGGTCGAACAGCAAGACATCGAGGTCTTCCTCGAGCTTCTGCACGGTGTAGGTCAGTGCCGAGGGGACGCGGTGCAGTTCGTGCGCAGCGGCGGCGAAACTGCCCCTGCGGTCGATGGCATCGATGGCGAGCAGGGCATCCAGCGTCAGGCGCATTTGGCTTCTCGTTGGTCAAATTAGATAAAACTTATGAAAATTTATCATAAATATATGTTTTTAATAATAAAAATTATTCATTAATTTTGATCTAAATGATCAAAATCTTCCGGTTTCCCGTGCCGGGGCGACAGCCTAGGATGCAATCCATCGCATCGCCGGATGTACCGGCCGGAAAGGAGAAAAATGCTGGACCTGCGCAAAAGTGAAGACCGCGGCCATGTGAACCACGGCTGGCTGGATTCGTACCACAGCTTTTCGTTCGCCGGTTACCACGATCCCGAGCACATGGGCTACGGCCCGCTGCGGGTGATCAACGAGGATCGCGTGCAGGCGGGCGCCGGTTTCGGCACCCACGGCCACCGCGACATGGAAATCATCAGCTACGTGCTCGACGGCGCGCTGGCCCACCAGGACTCGATGGGCAACGGTTCGGCGATCGTGCCCGGCGACGTGCAGCGCATGAGCGCCGGCAGCGGCGTGCGCCATTCCGAACACAACCACAGCCGGTCGGGAATGACGCATTTCCTGCAGATCTGGATCGAACCGAAGTTCACCGGCATCAAGCCTTCGTACGAGCAGAAGCATTTTCCGGCGGAGGAAAAGCGCGGCCGGCTGCGCCTGATCGTGTCTCCGGACGGCCGCGACGGTTCGGTCAGCATGAACCAGGATGCGTTCCTGTATGCGGGCCTGTTCGACGCCGGCGAGACCGCCGGGCCGGTGATCGCGGCCGGCCGCCGCGGCTACGTGCATGTCGCGCGCGGCAGCGTCACCGTCAACGGCCGGCGCCTGCATGCCGGCGACGCGTTGAAGACGGGCGCGGGCACGATCGGCATCGAGGCGGGCGAGGGCGCCGAAGTGCTGGTGTTCGATCTGCCCTGAAATCCGGAAACCCAACAACCTGAATGGAGGAACATGCCATGAAACGCTACAACATCGCCGTGGTCGTCGGCAGCATCCGCAAGGATTCCCTCAACCGGAAGCTGGCGGGCGCGCTGGCGAAACTCGCGCCGCCGGAGTTTTCGTTCGGGACCGTGCGCATCGACGATCTGCCGCTCTACAACCAGGACGACGACGGCAATCCCGCCGCCGCGGTGACGCGCCTGCGCGGGGAGATCGCGGCGGCGGACGGTCTGCTGTTCCTGACGCCGGAATACAACCGCTCGATTCCCGGCGTGCTGAAGAACGCGATCGACCACGCTTCGCGGCCCTGGGGGAAAAGCGTCTGGGGCGGCAAGCCCGCGGGCGTGCTGGGCGTGTCGGTGGGCGCCATCGGCACCGCGCTGGCGCAGCAGCATCTGCGCAACGTCCTCGCCTATCTCGACGTGCCGGTGCTGGGCCAGCCCGAGGTGTTCCTGCAGGCGAAGGAGGGGCTGTTCGACGCCGATGGTGGTATCGGACCGGACAGCCGCGCTTTCCTGCAGGGCTGGGTGGACCGTTACGTGGCGTGGGTGAAGAAACTCGCGGCTTGATGATTCACGGCCTGGGCTACGGTTTACGGGGCATGCCATCATGACCGCGCGCCATCCGGCCGTGTTCGTTTCGCACGGCGCGCCCACGCTCGCGCTGGAGCCCGGACCCACCCGCGGTTTTCTGGCGGAGCTGGGTGCCGCGCTGCCACGGCCGCGCGCGATCCTCGCGGTGTCCGCGCACTGGGAGACTGCCACGCCCGCGGTGGGCACGGCGGCGCGTCCGGAAACCATCCACGATTTCCGCGGATTTCCGGAGGCGCTGTACAGGATGCGTTACCCGGCGCCGGGTGCGCCGGCGCTGGCGCAGCGGGTGCGCGCCCTGCTGGGGAACGCCGGGCTGGATGTCGCGGGCGATGCAGGCCACGGCCTCGATCACGGCGCCTGGGTGCCGCTGTCGCTGATGTATCCGGTGGCGGACATTCCCGTGGCGCAGCTGTCGGTGCAGACGGCGCTCGGACCGGCGCATCACTGGCGGCTGGGCGAACTGTTGCAGCCGCTGCGCGACGAGGGCGTGCTGATCCTCGGCTCCGGCAGCGTGACCCACAACCTGCGCGAATTCGGCCGCCACGACTATGCGGGCCCGCCGCCTGACTGGGTCCGCGGCTTCAACGACTGGCTGGCGGAACGTCTCGCCGCGGCCGACCGTGAAGCCCTGCTCGATTACCGCGGCCG
>JAHCLD010000162.1 GCA_026125585.1 Burkholderiales bacterium | reverse complement strand
GGCGTGTGCTCGGTGACGAAATCGGCCAGCAGCTTGCGCAGTTCGTCGACGTTGGCGGCGCAGGCGCGCAGCACTTCGGACGCGGAGGGGTTGTCGAGCAGCGCCAGCAGCAGATGCTCGACGGTGATGAATTCGTGGCGTTTCTGGCGGGCCTCCATAAACGCCATGTGCAAGCTGACTTCGAGTTCCTGGGCAATCATGGTTGTCCGATCATGGCTGTTGGAGTGGGACCTCAGTTCTCTTCCATTACGCACTGTAACGGATGTTGGTGCTGCTTGGCGTACGACTTTACCTGTTCGACTTTGGTTGCCGCAACATCCCGGGGAAATATGCCGCAGACCCCCATGCCTTCGCGGTGGACCTTGAGCATGACCTGGGTCGCCCGCTCCCGGCTCAGGGAGAAAAACCGCTGCAGGATGCCGACGACGAAATCCATGGGTGTGTAGTCGTCGTTCAGCAGCAGCACCTTGAACATCGGTGGTGGCTTGGTCTTGCTACGCTTCGCCTCGAGGACGGTGTCTTCACGCTGCCTGGTTGCCATGCCGTTGAACTGTGCCTCGCCTGCTTCGCCAGAGCCCGGTCAGCCGCCCCGGATCGCCGCGGGTCCGCCATGGAACCGCCGTGAACCTATTTTTTCACCGGAACGGGGAATTTTTCAAGTAGCGGAAAACAGTGGGAAAATCGCCCGGATCCCGGGTTTCCCGCCCCTGCTTGACTTTCGCCGGCAAATACCCTAGAAAGCAGTCGGGTGTTGGGGTTCAGGTTTTATCGCAAGACCAGCGCAGTACCTGAGTTTGGCCGGTGCGATCCTTGGAACTCGAACAAATCGCGGAGCCCATCCGCTTTTCTACAAGGCAGGCATATGGCAACTGGTACTGTGAAATGGTTCAATGACTCCAAAGGCTATGGCTTCATCACGCCGGACGACGGCAGCGAAGACCTCTTCGCCCACTTCTCCGCGATCCAGATGAACGGCTTCAAGACGCTGAAAGAAGGCCAGAAAGTGTCTTTCGAAGTCACCCAGGGCCCGAAGGGCAAACAAGCCTCTAACATCCAAGCAGCCTGAAGCTGTGAATTTTCGCCGCCGCAGCAATGCGGGGGCGACCTGCAAAAACAAAGCCCGCGGCATGCCGCGGGCTTTTTCTTTTCCTCCTTTTTCGCGCTGAACGGCACGATCATGGCCCTCAATGTGCCGGGCCTGCCGTACTCCCGGGACAACAAGAAGTTCCACGTCGACAAGGACATGACCAGCGTCATGTACTGGATGGAAAGCGCGCCGATTTTCGAACAGACCCTCGGCTCCGCCGATGCGATGCTGCAGCGCCTGTTCAACGGCGACGAAACCGTCGGAGGCACAAGGACCCGTACGACCCGTGTATCCACTTCGTGCTGATCAACGAAGCCTACAAGGCCGCCAACCCCGGCAACGCCGAGCTGGCGAAATGGCTGGATGCGCAGCTCGCCACCTTCGACAAGATCTACGGCAGCAAACGTCCGTGCTACATCAACCTACAACCAGTTGAAGGCCGCGATCACACTCTGGTACAGCCGGTAAGCGCTTTCCCGGCCCCCGACAGCGGCATAAAACCCGCCGCCCGAACCTGAGCCCGAGCACCCGACAACGCCCACATCCGCGGGCGTTGTTTTTTTGTGCCCACGGTCTTCATGACCGCTCCGTTGGCCGGAACGACGACTCCGGACCGGCACTCGTCAGCCCGCATTGCAGAATAACGCCTGACTCCGGCCAGCATACGCAATTTCCCTCAGAAAAAAGACTTCTCCACAAAAGCGGGACTTTGTGGGATGCTATGCTCTAATGCATTGCAGCATTCGATATAAGATCATTTTTCATTATATGAAATATTAAAACCGTCGCTTTCCCTGCCGAAAACCTGTCGCGGAGAACCCCCATGGCCCAACCCCTTCCCGAAGGCATCACCCTCACCGGCGCTAGCGGCGCCGGTTACGCCAGCATCCTCACGCCCGAAGCACTGGCCTTCGTGGCCGGGCTTGCGCGCCAATTCGAGGCGCGGCGAAGGAAACTGATGCAACAGCGCGTCAGCCGCCAGGCCGCGTTCGACGCCGGCGTGCTGCCCGACTTCCTGCCGGAAACCAAAGCCGTGCGCGACAGCGCCTGGACCGTCGCCCCGGTGCCCGCCGACCTGCAGGACCGCCGTGTCGAAATCACCGGCCCGACCGACCGCAAGATGGTGATCAACGCGCTGAATTGCGGCGCCAATGTATTCATGGCCGACTTCGAGGATTCCAACGCGCCGACCTGGGCCAACATGATCGAGGGCCAGATCAATCTGCGCGATGCCATCCGGCGCACGATCACATTCCTGAGTCCTGAGGGCAAGAATTACCGGCTCAACGAAAAAACCGCGACGCTGCTGGTCCGCCCGCGCGGCTGGCACCTGATGGAAAACCACATGCAGGTCGACGGCGCGCCGGTCTCCGGCGCGATCTTCGATTTCGCGCTGTATTTTTTCCACAACGCCAAGGAGGCCCTCGCGCGCGGCAGCGGCCCGTATTTCTACCTGCCGAAAATGGAAAGCCATCTCGAAGCGCGGCTGTGGAACGATATCTTCGTGGTGGCGCAGCAGCAGCTCGGCGTGCCGCAGGGCACGATCAAGGCCACGGTGCTGATCGAAACCGTGCTCGCCGCCTTCGAAATGGACGAAATTCTATACGAACTGCGCGCGCATTGCGTCGGCCTCAACATCGGGCGTTGGGATTACATCTTCAGCTGCATCAAGAAATTTCGCTCGAACAGGGACTTCTGCCTCGCCGACCGCAGCCAGGTCACGATGATCGCGCCGTTCATGCGCGCCTACGCGCTGCTGCTGATCAAGACCTGCCACAAGCGCAAGGCCTTCGCGATGGGCGGCATGGCGGCGCAGATTCCGATCAAGGGCGATCCCGCCGCCAACGAAGCGGCGCTGGCCAAGGTGCGCGCCGACAAGGAGCGCGAGGCCGCGGACGGCTGCGACGGCACCTGGGTCGCCCATCCGGGACTGGTCGGCATCGCCAGGGAGGTGTTCGACAGGCACATGCCCGGCCCCAACCAGGTCAGCCGGCAGCGCCCGGACGTCAGCGTCACCGCCAAAGACCTGCTCGACTTCAAACCCGAAGCGCCGATCACCGAGGCGGGCCTGCGCAACAACATCAGCGTCGGCATCCAGTACATCGGCGCCTGGCTCGCCGGCAACGGCTGCGTGCCGGTCTACAACCTGATGGAAGACGCTGCGACCGCCGAAATCTCGCGCTCGCAGATCTGGCAGTGGATGCGCAGCCCCAAGGGCGTGCTCGACGACGGCCGCAAGGTCACCCGCGAGATGTTCCGCAGCATGCTGCCGGAAGAACTGGCGCGGGTACGGCGCGAACTGGGGGAGACGGCTTGGGCCGCCGGCCGCTATGAAGAAGCCGCGGCGCTGTTCGACGAGATCACCGCCAGCGACGACTATGCCGAATTCCTGACCCTGCCCGGCTACGACCGGCTGGAGCAGGCCGCGGAATCCGGCGTCGCCGCCTGACCGACGGCAAGGACGCCGTCCGGCCGTCCCGTAAAATCGGGGCATGCCGGACGTCATCCTGCTCAACAAACCCTACGGCGTGATCTGCCAGTTCAGCCCCTCGGGCGACCGTCCCACGCTGAAGGATCATGTCGACGTGCCCGGCATCTACCCGGCGGGCCGGCTGGATACCGACAGCGAAGGCCTGGTCGTGCTGACCGGTGACGGCGCCCTCCAGCACCGGATCAGCGATCCGCGACACAAGCTGCCGAAAACCTATTTCGCCCAAGTCGAGGGCGCTCCGGACGACGCGGCGCTGGCCCCCCTGCGGGCGGGAATCCGCCTGGGCGACTTCCGCGCCCGCCCGGCGGAAGCGGAACTGGTTCCCGAACCGGGCTGGGTATGGCCGCGGGTGCCTCCGATCCGTTCACGCCAGGCCATCCCGACCGCCTGGCTGCGCCTGACCCTGCGCGAGGGCCGCAACCGCCAGGTGCGGCGGATGACAGCGGCCGCGGGTTTCCCGACCCTGCGCCTGATCCGCTACAGCGTCGGATCGTGGACCATCGCCGGCATTGCACCGGGAACCTGGAAAAAAGCACTGTCGTCAATTTAACGTTACATCGACTGCCAGCCTCCGGTAAAAATCACGCCCATCGATGCCCGATTGCAGGCCCTTGTTTTTATGTCCGATTTTTATCGGCGAATCTGTCGCGAAACTGTCAACCGGCGGCAAACACGCCCGTTATTGGCGCTGACCGACTGTTTCGGTCAAAGGCCGCAAGGCCTGGTTGATCAACCCCTAATGACTGAGGAAATCATGAGCAAACTGTTTGCCGCCATCATCGCCGCCGTGTTCGCCACCGTTTCGGTTGCCCCGGCCTTCGCCGCCGAAGCCAAGAAAGAAGAGAAAAAGGAAGAAAAAAAGGCCCCCGCCAAGGCTGAGAAGAAAAGCGAGAAAAAAGCCGACAAGAAGTAATCCGCCGGCTTTTCCCGGAAAGGCAGGGTTCGCGCCCTGCCTTTTTTATTGTCCGGGCATCCCCCGCCCCCCGTTGTAAATGACATGGGCATGCGCTAATGTAGCCCGGCTCGCATCGAGCCGCGCACCGGAATCCGGGCGCGATTCTGTCCAACAAGGGAGGAAACATGAAGAAACTGTTCGCAATGATCATGGCGGCGATGTTCGCCTCGGTGGCCGTCGCGCCGGCTTACTCGGCCGAGAAGAAAGACGAAAAAAAGACCGAGAAAAAAGAGAAAAAGGCCGACAAGAAAGACAAGAAGTAAAAACCGGTCTTTCTGTCCGCTCAAAGCAGGGTTTCGACCCTGCTTTTTTTGCGCCTGCCGCCGCTGCGGCGGGCTGCCGCGGGCGGCGATAAAATACGCGGATGGCAGATGAAACAGCGCAGTGGAAACCCAATGTCACCGTGGCGGCCGTCGTCGAACAGGAGGGCCGCTTCCTGCTGGTCGAGGAACAGACCGCCGACGGCATTCGCTACAATCAGCCGGCGGGCCACCTCGAAGAGGGTGAATCGCTGGTTGAGGCCGTCATCCGCGAAACCCTTGAGGAATCGGCGCGGCATTTCACGCCGACCGGACTGGTCGGCGTCTACCAGTACCGCAAGCCCGGCTCGCCCGTCACCTACCTGCGCTTCGCCTTTACCGGAGAAGTCTCCGCGCCGGAGGACTGCCCGTTGGATACCGGCATCCTGCGCGCGCTGTGGATGCCGGCCGCCGAAATCCGCACCTGCCGCGAACGGCATCGCAGCCCGCTGCTGATGCAGTGCGTCGACGATTACATCGCGGGCCGGCGCTACCCGCTGCAACTGCTGCATCACCATTCGTAGAGCCATGGCACGCAAACAGAAAATTGTCGTCGGCATGTCCGGCGGCGTCGATTCCGCGGTCGCCGCCCTGCTGCTCAAGCAGCAGGGCTTTGACGTCACCGGCTTGTTCATGAAGAACTGGGAGGACGACGACACCGACGAGCATTGCAGTTCGCGCCAGGATCTGGTCGATGCCGTCGCGGTGGCCGACCGCATCGGCATC
>JAHCLD010000161.1 GCA_026125585.1 Burkholderiales bacterium | reverse complement strand
CGCTGAGCGCGCTGGTGCAGGCCACGCGCGCCAGCTGGATCAACCCGTCGTGGAGCATCGCGACCGGGGCAACGTCGCGGGTGCTGAACACCAGTATCAATCCGCAGTAGGTCCCGCCCGGGCCGCGCGCCAGCTTGTCGCGGCGCGCCCGCCCGTCCACCTTGCCTTCGAACACGGCATCGGAGGTGATACGCAGCGTCATGTAGCCGTCGCCGAACAGCGCCCCTTCCATGCTCTTGAAGCAGTAGGTGACGCCCGGCTCGTCCAGCGGCACCCGGGTCTGGCTGCGGGCGCGCTCCACGGAACGGCCGCCGGCCATCGCGCGGTACGCCCGCTCCAGCGCCTGCATGCAGGCGTCGAGATCGAACACGCGCGCGATCTCCGCGTTGTCGAGCAGCAGAACGTCTTCAGCCATCGCGGCGGTCCGCCGTCATTTGGCGAGGCCGAGTTCCGTCATCACGGCCCTGGTCTGCGCGTATTCGTCATCCATGTATTTCGCGAACTCGCGGCTGCGCAGGAAATTGCCGTCCCAGAACTGCTTGTCGAGCACGGCCTTCCATTCCTCGGTCGCAACCACTTTCGACAGCACATCCTCCCAGTAGGCGATCTGCGCCGGATTCAGCCCTTTCGGGCCGATGATGGCGCGCCAGTTGGACAGCGACACGTCATAGCCCTGTTCGCGCAGCGTGGGCACCTGCGCCAGGTCGCCGCCCATGCGCTGCGGCGCGCTGACGGAGATGATCCGCGCCTTGCCGTCGCGCATCTGCCCCACCGCGGTCGCCACCGCCGAGGACACCAGCTGGATGTGGCCGCCGAGCATCGCGGTCAGGCCCTCCGCATTGGTCTTGAACACCACCACTTTCAGGCGCCTGGCATCGATGCCGGCGGCCCTGGCCAGCAGCGACAGCGTCAGGTGGTTGGTGCCGCCGCGGTTGCTGACCCCGACGGCCACGGACTCCGGATCCTTTTTCAGTTGCGCGACGAGATCCTGCGCATTGCGCAGCGGCGAGTCGGCGCGGACGGTGAAGGCCGCGAACTCATTGACCATCAGCGCGATGGGCGTGAAGTCGCCGTATTGCTGGCGGCCGGCGACCTGGTTGGCGATCAGCGTCGGATTGCCGACGTCCAGGTAATGCGCATCTCCGGGATTCTGGTTGATGTAGGCCCGGGAAATGGTCTGGTTTCCGCCCGGCTTGTTGATCACGCTGATCGGCGAAGCCATCAGCTTCTGTTCCTGGACGATCTTCTGGATGATGCGGGCGATGCGGTCATTGCTGCCGCCGGGCGCGGATGAAACCAGCAGTTCGACCGGTTTTTCCGGCTTCCAGCCCTGCGCGGCCGCCGGCAGCGCGGCGGCAAAGGTGGTCACGACCGCGGCCGCGATGGCGACGGCCACGGAATTCCTGCTTCGGTTTTGCGTCATGCTCCCTCCTCCGGGAAATGGTCGACAAATGATCGACTCGACAACGGGCAGCCAGAAAAACCGGCTGGATACAGGGGCCGTGCAGTCTGTCACGAAGCGCCGTGGCGGCTGCATTCTGTGGCCGTATTGCATACCTTGCCCGCAAATCCCGGGCAAGGCAAGCCGCGCGATGCTAGCGGGGGGTGGAGGCCTCCGCAGTGAGCGCCTTGAGGGTCTTCGATTCGAATTCGCGGTGGTACAGCACGTAGACGACCCAGGCGGTCGCGATCAGCATCAGATAGGGATGCAGGAACCAGGTCATCGCCGCCAGGGCGAAGTAATAGGAGCGCAGGCCGTCGTTGAAATTGGTCCCGGCATATGAGGTCACCGCCGACAGCCGGTCGATGTCGGCGGCATGCTGTTCCGGGTTGTCCTTCGGCGGCTTGGGCGCGGCGGCGACCAGCGTCGAGCAGAACCCGAGCTGGCGGATCGCCCACGAAAACTTGAAAAACGCGTAGACGAAAATCAGCACCAGCAGCACGATCTTGATCTCGAGCAGGCGCTGCGAGGCCTGCACCGTGAACGGCAGGCCGGACACCACCTCCAGCGCCTGCTGCACGTAACCGAGCAGCGCGATCAGCGCGCCCAGCACCAGCATCGTGGTCGAGGCAAAAAACTGCGAACTGCGGGTGAGATTGCGCATGACGTTGACGTCGACCATGCGATTGTCCCGCTCGATCATGCGCACCATCCAGTCGCGCCGGTAGCGGTCCATCGTATTGTGCAGCGAGGGCACCGACTTCGCGCGCCACTCGGCAAACAGCGCGTACCCCGCCCATGACAGCACGAAAAACAGAAATGCCGCGATATCGAGCCAGGTCAGGCTCAGTTCGGCAAATATGCGCGCGGCGGGCATGAACACTCCGTTGTCGGCCAATCCATCACAGGAACAGGGTCAGCACCCCAGTATAGCCATAGAGCCTGTTGTGGGAAATCTCGCCGTTGCAGAAAAAACCGGCAAGCGGCACGTCGCCGAGGGCATCGCGGATCATGCCGAGCTCCGCCGATTTCCCGCCGAACAGGGCGCCGCCGCGGCCAAGGCAGGAGTAGTACAGCGCCCCGCGGGGGGCCGTGTAGAGCCCCTCGCGGATGCTGTCGAGCATGCGGGCCATATCGGCCCGCGCGGTGTCGTGGTCGCGGCGGCAGAAACGCAGGCGCTGCCCCTTGCGGGCGACGTCGCCGATCGCGATCAGACGGTTGCCCGGATCGATGCCGATCAGGTTGCGCACCACGTAGTCCCCGGTATCGCTGCCGGACACCCCCAGACCGGCAAAGATCTGCCCGCCGAGCTGCGCGAGATCCTCGCCTGCGCCGACGCCGACATCGGCGCGCAGCACGTCGAGGGCCGGGCGGCCGTCCAGCTCGACGACGATGTTGTTCTGGGCACCGGTGATTTCGTGCGCGGCACCGACCGGCGAACAGCCCTGGGTCAGCCGCGTGGCAACGGTCACCGCATCGGAGAATGCCACTCCGGACATCCCGCCACGCTCGACGACATCCGCCAGCAGCATGTTGCCGTTGCGCGAACTCGCCAGGCCGCCGACCAGGAAGCCGCTTTCCGTGCGTTTGGCCAGCATGCGGATCTGCCGGGCGATGTCGCCATCGAGCGGATCGGCATGGACCAGGGCAACGCTCGCCGGCGCCGTGCCGATCCGCAGATCCAGCGACTGCAGCCTCTCGGTGCCGGACACCGCCGGGAACACCCGGAAACTGTCAGCCGGGAAATCCCCGATCATCAGCGTGATCGCCGGTTCGTCGAGGTATTCGACGCCGGTGGCACAGATCCCGATGCCGACCGTGCCCACCCAGTGCCCGATACCGGTGGCATCGGCAACGTGGCGGCTGATTTCGGGCAGCGCCCCGGCAAAATAATCCGTGACATAGAGGAATCCGAGGTTTCCGCCGCCTGCACCCCCGCCCGCATCGATCTGCGACAGGCAGGCGGCAACCGCCGTCCGCCAGTCGGCGGCGGCGGCATGGCCGTGACTGAAACGTTTCACCGCGCGGCGCAGGCAGGATCAGACGCGCTTGATCCAGCCCGGCAGCGCTTCGACCCGCTTGATCCAGGCCGCGACCGCGGGATGGGCCGCGAGGTCGAAGCCGCCTTCCGGCGAGACCGAGGTATAGCAATAGCAGGCCAGATCGGCGATCGTCGGCCGGCCGCAGGCCAGCCACTGGTTGTCCTTCAGGCGCCCTTCGAGGACCGCGAGGCCGTTGCGGCCGTAGGCGGCGTATTCCTCGTAATCGCCGATAGCGCGGATGCCGATTTTCTTGCCGCGCGCCCATTGCAGGCCGTAGTGCAGCTCGTTGTTCGACAGGGCCAGCCACTGCTGGATCTCGGCCATGCCTTCGGCATCCGTCGGCAGCCATTGCTCGCCGCCGTACTTGCGAGCCAGGTAGACCAGGCAGGCCGTCGAATCCCAGAACACCTTGTCGCCGTCGACCAGCACCGGCACCTGTCCGCGCGGATTCAGCTTCAGGAACTCCGGCGCCTTGTGCTCCTTTTTGTCGGAGTCCAGCACCACGGTTTCAAACGGCTGCTTGAGCATCGACAGCAGCAGGCGCACCTTCCAAGCGTTGCCGGAGGTGGAGGTGATGTACAGTTTCATGAGCGGCTCCGTGAGGGATCGAGGCATGATCGTAGCATGGCGGGAACCGCATCCCGCGGGGCGGGCGCCGGCCACGGCGGCGCGGCTATAATCCCTCCCCCTGCCGAAGGAGTGCCTCAGCCGTGAATCTGGACCGGGTCAGCTCGGGCTACGACGTGCCGAGGGATTTCAACGTGATCATTGAAATCCCGATGCACGCCGAACCCATCAAGTACGAGATGGAAAAAACAACCGGCGCGATGTTCGTCGACCGCTTCATGTCGACGGCGATGCGCTACCCCTGCAACTACGGCTATGTGCCGCACACGCTGTCCGGAGACGGCGACCCGGTGGACGTGCTGGTGCTGTCGCCGGTGCCGCTGATCACCGGTGTCGTGGTGCGCTGCCGGCCGGTGGGCATGCTGAACATGGAGGACGAGGCCGGCAGGGACACCAAGATCCTTGCCGTGCCGATCGAAAGGCTGACCCCGCTCTACACCGCCGTCCGTTCGCCCGACGATCTGCCGCAGGGCACCCTCGCGCAGATCGCGCACTTCTTCGAGCACTACAAGGATCTCGAGCCCGGCAAGTGGGTCAAGGTCTTGGGCTGGGTCGGCGCGGAAGAGGCGGCGCGCGAAATCCTCGACGGCGTGCGCGGCTACCAGCAGGCCTCGCAGAAACCGAGGTTCTGAACCGAAGCCCCGGGCGGCGCGACGGCCTCCCCGGGGGCGGATGAGAACACGGACGAAAAAAGCCCGCCGTCGCCGGCGGGCCGTGAATCGCCCGGGGAAGGGCCGCTGCGGAAAATCTACTGCAGGGATACCGCGATCAGCACCGCCGCCACGGCGCTGACGCCGGCGGGCAGGCCGATGGTGTCGATGCGTGAAACCGCGCGGCCGACCACGATCTCGACCGGCACATCAACAATCTCGAGTACGCGGCTCGTCACCGAATCCTCCAGGACCCGGGTCAGCGAGTTCTTGCGGGCGGTGCCCATCACGATCTGGTTCACGCCCAGGCGCTCCGCGACCCCGCGTATGGTTTCCGCCTTGTCGCCGAACTCGACATGGTCCGCATGCGGCACGCCGGCGCGGCCCAGCAGGGTCCGTGCCGGCGCCAGCGCCCGCTCGGCCTCCTGGCGGTGATAGGCCTCGTGGTCGCGGCGGCTGACGAAACGCGCGATGTACTGCGAGAACGGCACCCGCACATGCAGCAGGTGCACTTCCAGCGCGGCACCGGCGGCATGGCGGCCGATCACGTGCTCCACCGCCTGCAGCGAGTTGGTCGACGCGTCGACCGGCAGCAGGATGCGGGTCACGCCGGCAGCGGCCGGGGCCAGCGCCGCGACGCCCGGCTCGACGACATGGCCGGCAACGCGTTTCCGCGCCGGCACGTGGTTGATCCAGAAACCGCCGCCCAGCACGCCGCCGATGATGGCGATGTAGAGCAGCCCGGCAAGCCCCGGATAGGCGGCGAAATGGTCCTTCACCAGCGGCTCGCTGGTGATCATCTTCGCCGCGGTCCACGCCAGCACCGCGC
>JAHCLD010000160.1 GCA_026125585.1 Burkholderiales bacterium | reverse complement strand
TCTGCGCGTGCTCGACATGAGCCGCATCCTCGCCGGTCCCTGGTGCGGCCAGGCCCTGGCCGACCTCGGCGCCGAAGTGATCAAGATCGAGCGCCCCGGCAAGGGCGACGACACCCGCGCCTGGGGGCCGCCCTTCCTGAAGGACCGCGACGGCCGCGACACCGCGGAGTCCGCCTACTACCTCTGCGCCAACCGCGGCAAGCAGTCGGTCACGCTGGACATCGCCAGGCCCGAGGGCCAGGCGGTCGCCCGCGAACTCGCGCAGCGGGCCGACATCCTGCTCGAGAACTACAAGGTCGGCGACCTGAAGCGTTACGGCCTGGATTACGCAACCCTGTCCGCGCTCAACCCGCGGCTGGTCTATTGCTCGATCACCGGCTTCGGCCAGGACGGCCCGCTGAAGGACCGCGCCGGCTACGACTTCATGGTGCAGGGCATGGGCGGGCTGATGAGCATCACCGGCGAGCGCGACGGCCTGCCCGGCGGCGGGCCGCAGAAGGCGGGCGTCGCCATCGCCGACCTGATGACCGGCATGTACTCGACGGTGGCGATACTCGCCGCGATCGAGGAACGCCACAGGAGCGGGCGCGGCCAGCACATCGACATGGCGCTGCTCGACACGCAGGTCGCCTGGCTCGCCAACCAGAACACGAATTACCTGATCGGCGGCGAAGTGCCCGAACGCATGGGCAACGCGCACCCGAACATCGTGCCCTACCAGACCTTCGCGACACGGGACGGCAGCATCATCCTCGCCGTCGGCAACGACGGCCAGTTCCGGAAATTCTGCGAGGCCGCGGGCATCGCGGAAACCGGCAGCGATCCGCGGTTCGCGACCAACGCGCTGCGCATCGCCAACCGGGAGGCGTGCATCGCGGCCATCGCGCCGGCGATGCAACGCAAAACCACCGCCGAATGGATCGCCGCGCTCGAGCCGCTGGGCGTGCCCTGCGGGCCGGTGCACCGGCTCGACGAAGTGTTCGCCAATCCGCAGATCGGGCACCGCAAAATGAAGGTGGACGTGCCCCATCCGCTGTCCGGCACGGTGCCGCTGGTGGCGAATCCGATCAAGTACTCGCGGACGCCGCTGGCCTACGACACGCCGCCGCCGCTGCTGTCGCAGCACACCGACGAGGTGCTGCGCGGCCTGCTCGGCAAGAGCGACGCCGAAATCGCGGCGCTGCGCGACGCCGGCATCATCTGAAAAAACGGCCGGCTCAGGACAGTCCGGCCAGCGCCGATGCGTGAACGGCAGTCGCCTCGTCCGGCGAGGTTGCCGTGAACCCGAGATCCCGCACCAGGCCGTCGCGCAGGCCGTAGACCCAACCGTGCACCGCCAGATCCTGCCCGCGCTCCCAGGCATCGCGGACGATGGTGGTCTGACAGACGTTGGCCGCCTGTTCGATCACGTTCAGCTCGCACAGCCGGTCCGCGCGCCGCGTCACGTCTTCCAGCGCCAGCAACTTCAGCTCGTGCTTCTGGCGCACGTCCTGCACGTAGCGCAACCAGTTGTCGCTCAGGCCGATGCGGTCGCCGCGCAACGCGGCGCCGACGCCGCCGCAGCCGTAATGGCCGACGACGATGACGTGCTTCACCTTCAGCACGTCCACCGCGAACTGGAGCACCGACAGGCAGTTCAGGTCCGTGTGCGCGACGACGTTGGCAACGTTGCGGTGGACAAAAACCTCGCCCGGCAGCAGATCGATGATTTCATTGGCGGGCACGCGGCTGTCGGAGCAGCCGATCCACAGGTATTCCGGCGACTGCTGGCGCGCGAGCTTGCTGAAGAATTCCGGATCCTGGCGGCGGATGCGTTCGGACCAGGCGCGGTTGTTGTCGAAGAGGTTCTGGAGTTTTTTCACGGCAGGAAGCGACCCGGGGCGATATGCGGATCCGGCGGAACGGATCGGCGGTATTTTCGCACAGGTGCCGGCTGACCGCCCCCGTCAGCGGCCCGCCGGCGGCCGGGATCGTCCCGAAGGCCTGCGCGGCGGTGCCGTGGCGCCGCCGACGGATCCGCCGGCAGCCTCGCCCTCGCCGGCCAGCCATTCGCAAAACTGTCTGACCTTTGCATCCGACTCGCGGTCCTTCCTGCAGATCACGTAATAACCGGGCGTGCGCGCCACCAGCTTCGGAAAGGGCATGCACAGCACGCCCGAATGCAACTCTCCGCCGATCATCGACAGCGGCCCCATCGCGATGCCCATGCCGTCCGCCGCGGCCTCGAGGGCCAGCGCGCTGTGATCGAAGCGGGACAGCCGCTTCGGCGCAAGCTCCGGCACGCCGGCGATGTCCAGCCATGCCTTCCAGTCGGAGGGACGGGCCTCGGCATGCAGCCAGACCTGCTGGCGCAGGTCGGAAACGCTGCGCAGCCGCGCCGACAGCCGCGGATGGCACACCGGCGTGATGGTTTCCCGCAGCACGAGGCGGCTGTGAACGCCCTTCCAGGTTTCGGGGCCGCGCCGGATCACGACATCGGCGCTGCGCAACGCCACGTTCACGCTTTCGCGGCGCGTGCTGAGCCGGGTTTCCAGCAGGGGATAACGGATCTGGAACCTGGAAAGGCGGGGCACCAGCCACTGGATGGTGAACGTCGGCGGCGCGCTGATGTCCAGCGCGTCCGGAAATCCCTGCCGCGAAACCCTGGATGTCGCCGCGGCGATGCGATCCAGCGCCTCGGCGATTTCGGCCTGGTACGCCCGGCCGGCATCGGTCAGCACGACGCCGCCCGGATTCCTGCGGAACAGGCCAAGGCCCAGGCGATCCTCGAGAATCGCAACCTGCTTGCTGATCGCGCCGTGGGTCACCGACAACTCGGCCGCGGCACGAGAAAAACTCTCGTGGCGGGCGGCAGCCTCGAAAGCGCGGATCGAATTCAGTGGCGGCAAGCGGCGCATGGCTCCGTGAGTTTATCTCACAAGGCGCCTCACCGATATTCGCTTGCCGCGGACGGGCCGCGCGTCGATCATCCGAGACGCCAATCACCGGCAAGACAAAAGGGGCGCAGCGCGCTCCGGAGGAGAACGCATGAACCTGCAACTGACATCATCTGCATCGATCGCCCGCATCGCGGCCGGACTGCTGATCGCCGCCCTGCCGGGCATCCTGCCCGCGGCACAACCCTATCCGGCCAAGCCGGTCCGGATGATCGTGCCGTTCGCGCCGGGAGGCGGCACCGACATCATGGCGCGCACGCTGAGCCACAGGCTGGTCGAACTCTGGGGACAGCAGGTCGTCGTCGACAACCGCGGCGGCGCGGGAACGGTCATCGGCACCGAACTGGCCGTGCGGTCGCCCGCCGACGGCTACACCGTCATGCTGGCCAACATCGCGCTGGCGCTGAATCCCGGCCTGCGCACGAACCTGCCCTATGACGCGCTCCGCGATCTCGCGCCCGTCATCCTGATCGCCTCGCAGCCCAGCGCCGTCGCGGTCAATCCGTCCGTGCCGGTGAAAACCGTCCAGGAACTGGTCACTCTCGCCAAAAGCAAATCGCTCAGCTTCGCCTCCTCGGGCACGGGCGGCGTCGGGCACATCGGCGGTGAAATGTTCCGGATCGCGATCGGTGCGGACATGGTGCACGTGCCCTACAAGGGCGGCGGCCCGGCCGCGGTGGACCTGATGGCCGGGCAGGTGCCGGTCGCCTTCATCAGCCTGCCCACCGTCACGCCGCATGCCCGGAACGGCAAGATCAGAATCGTCGCCATCACCGACAGCGCGCGCTCCGCAGCGGCGCCGGACATCCCCACGGTTTCGGAAACCGTCAAGGGGTACTCGGTCGACAACTGGATCGGCATGCTGGTGCCGGCCGGCGTGCCGAAGGAAATCGTCGCGAAACTCAACGCCGACATCCTGAAACTGACCGGCCAGGACGACATGAAGCAGCGCCTGGCCAGCCAGGGATTCGATGTTCGCGGCGGTTCGCCCGGACAGTTCGGCGCCGTCATCCGCGCCGACATCGAGAAATACACGAAAGTCATCCGGCAGGCCGGCATCAAGGCCAACTGAAAACACTCCCGAAAACGAAAGGAACGGCGGCATGGCGCTCAACATCGGCATTCTCGAAGGCGACGACATCGGACTGGAGGTCGTGCCCGAATGCGTGAAGGTGATGAAGGAGGCTGCATCGCGCGCAGGACTGGACATCGTCTGGAAGCCGGTGCCGCTCGCGCGCAGGGCGCACGAGCAGCTGGGGCACACCGTGCCGCCGGGCACGCTGGAAACCCTGGCAGCCCTGGACGGGTGGGTGCTGGGACCGATCGGACACCGCGAATACCCGCGCAACGATCCGACATGGATCAACGCGCATCCGCTGCTGCGCACCCACTTCGGGCTCTACGCCAACTACAAGCCGTTCAAGTCGTACGACAAGCTGCCGTCGGTGCACAAGAACGTCGACATGCTGTTCCTGCGCGAAACGACCGAGGGTTTCAAGGTCGACGCCAACCTGTTCAGGGGATACGGCGAGTTCATGCCGACCGAGGAACTGGCCATCGGCGTGTGCGTCACCACGCGCACCAAGAGCCGCCTGATCGCCGAAGCGGCGTTCGAGGCGGCGCGCCACCGCCGGAAAAAAGTCAGCGCCGTGCACAAGAACACCGTGTACCGGATGGGCGACGGGCTGTTCGCCGAGGAATGCCGCAAGGTCGCCGCGCGTTACCCGGACATCGAGTTCGAGGAGGTGATCGTCGACACCTGCGCGCTGCGCCTGGTCATGAACCCGCAGCAGTACGACGTGCTGGTCACGACCAACCTGTACGGCGACATCCTCACCGACGAGGCCGCGGGGCTGGTCGGCGGACTGGGCATGGCGCCCGGCGTGAACGCCAGCGGCACGCACGCGATGGCGCAGGCCACCCACGGTTCCGCGCCGGACATCGCCGGAAAAGGCATCGCCAACCCCTACGCGATGATCATGTCCGGCAAGATGCTGTTCGACTGGCTGGGCATGAAGAAGAACGAGCCGCGCGCCTTGGAGGCCGGCAGGCTCGTCGAACGCGCCGTCGAGCGCGTGATCGCCGACGGCACTGCCCTGACCCGGGATCTCGGCGGCAACGCGGGCACCGCACAAATGGGCGATGCCGTGGCCCGCGCGATCGCCGGAGCCTGACGAAACGCCTGGCCGGCAGCCCCCCACTCAGGAAACCTGAGTGCGCATTTCCGCGTAAAACAAGAATGCCGCCGGAAGTTCTAATCCGGCGACTGCTGGCGCGCGAGCTTGCTGAAGAATTCAGGATCTTGGCGGCGGATGCGTTCGAACCAGGCGCGGTTGTTGTCAAACAGGTTTTGGAGTTTTTCCACGGCGGCGCGGACCGCAAAAGGAATGGAGCCGTGATTTCTCACAACCCTGAAGCAGCGGCCGGAATCGGAATACGCGCAGGCCCGAATCGGGAGAGTTAACTAAAGTGAAGGGAAGTTTGGAGGTCGAGTTGACTGAGATATTAGGTATGCGGCAGAGGTGCCCGATCTTCAGCATTGTTGTCTTGGCCGCTCACGACTCTTGAGGCTGATGGCGAAGGCAATAATAAGTGCTGTCGCCCAAATATAAGCTCCGGCCCCAAGAGAGTTTACGCGGAATGAAGATGCCCCATTTG
>JAHCLD010000016.1 GCA_026125585.1 Burkholderiales bacterium | reverse complement strand
AGGCTACTGGGGCACGAACGACACACAGCGGGCCGTGGACACCGCGCTCGGCGTGATCGGCGCCAACGCCGCGAAGGTCGACGGCATCAAGATGTCGCTGCTCGACAAGGACATCGAAATCGCCGTGCGCCGCCGCCTGCCCGCGGGCGTGCGCATGTACACCGGCGACGATTTCAACTACGCCGAACTGATCGCCGGCGATGAAATCGGCGACACGCCCAACCGCCGCGCGAGCGACGCCCTGCTCGGCATTTTCGACGCCATCGCCCCGGCGGCAAGCGCGGCGCTGCTGGCGCTCGCGCGGAACGACCGCGCGCGGTTCGATGCCATCCTCGCGCCCACCGTGCCACTGTCGCGCCACATCTTCCGCGCGCCGACGCGCTTCTACAAGACCGGCGTCGTGTTCATGGCCTGGCTCAACGGCCACCAGGATCATTTCACGATGGTCGGCGGACAGCAGAGCGCCCGGTCGCTGATGCATTTCGCGGAGCTGTTCCGGCTGGCCGACGCAGCGGGCCTGCTGCAGAAGCCGGACCTGGCAGTGGAGAGGATGCAGACGCTGCTGGCGCTGCACGGCGCCTGTTGACCGGATCATGAAGGCCCGGGGCGCCACAAAGCAGTCGGCGGCAGATCATTGCGTTTGGCGGCATGCGCTGGCAGCATGCCGCAGACATCATCCCGTCAGGATCACCACCATGCGCAATCTTTCACCTGCCGCTGCGCTTGTCGCAGCCTTGGCCATGCCCCTGCCGGCCGCCGACGCCTGCACCCGCATCCTGCTCAACGAACATCCGCTGGGCGTGTTCGTCGGCCGCACCATGGATTGGCCCACCACAACCGAACCCATACTTTCGGTGCTGCCGCGCGGCATGGCGCGCGACGGCGGAATGCTGGCCGGAAAACCGATGAACATCAGCAACCCGGCGCGCTGGACGTCGAAATACGGCAGCTTCATCGTGCAGGCTTACGGGCTCGGCTCGATTGACGGCATCAACGAGAAAGGGCTTGGCATCCATCTTCTGTACCTGACCGCAACCGATTTCGGGCCCCGCGACACCAGGCTGAAAGGCATCCAGGCAGGGCTGTGGGGGCAATATGCGCTGGACAATGCCCAGACCGTGAGCGAGGCACTGGAAATCCTCGCAAAAATCCAGCCGGTCATGGTGGAGCACGAAGGCATGAAGGCAACCATACACATGGCGCTGAACGATGCCTCCGGCGACAGCGCGATCATCGAATACGTCAAAGGCAAGAAAGTCGTTCACCATGGCCGGCAATACCGGATCATGACCAACGATCCGCCGTATGACGAACAGCTTGCCTATCGCGCCAAATTCAACTTCAGCGGCGCCACCCGCCAGACCGAGCTGCCCGGCAATGTCGATCCGCGGCACCGCTTCGTGCGGGCGGATTATTTCCGCGAGATGCTGCCGCCGCCAAAATCCCGGCGCGAAGCCATCGCCAACGTGATGGCCATCGCGCGCAATGTCTCGGTACCCTTCGGTGCCCCCAACAACCTGCCGGGAACGCTCTACAACACCGAATACCGGACCGCCTACGACCTGACCCGGCGCACGGTGTTTTTCGAACTGACCACCACGCCGGGCGTGATCTGGACCGAACTCGGGAAATTCAACCTGTCGCCCGGCGCACCGGTAATGGTCCTGGATGCCGATGATCTCCGGCTGGCCGGTGATGTCACTGAAAAATTCAGGCCGGGCAAAGTCATTTTCTAACAGAGCTACCGGCAGCCACCCGCCGTCACTGGCCCAGTATGCCGGCGATGCGCGCCCGCAGCACCGGAACAAGCTCAGCTTCGAACCACCGGTTCCTGGCGAACCAGCGGTTGTTCGCGGGGCTGGGATGCGGCAGCGGCACGACCGCGGGCCAGTGGCGTCGCCAGGACTCGACCGCCCGGGTGAGACCCGAACGCTCCTCCGGAAGATGATAGGCCAGTGCATACTGTCCGATCACTAGCGTAATCCGCAGCCGTCCCAGGATTCGCAGCAACGGCGCGCGCCAGCGCGGCGCGCATTCGGGGCGGTGCGGCAGGTCGCCGGACTTGCCCCTGCCCGGATAACACAGACCCATGGGCAGGATCGCGACGCGCTTCGGGTCATAAAACTCATCCTTCCCGAGGCCCAGCCAGGCGCGCAGCCGGTCGCCGCTGGCATCGTTGAACGGGATGCCGGTTTCATGCACCTTCAGGCTCGGCGCCTGCGACGCAATCAGTATCCGGGCATCCGGATCGAGCTGAAAAACCGGGCGCGGCCCCAGCGGCAGCCGCCCTGCGCACAGCTTCGGACTTCTGCCAGCAATGACGGGACGGACGACAAGACAGGGCGTGACGCAGCGGTTGTGGAGACATCAACTCTACACCCGATCCCCGGCACGGCGGATCAGGAAATATTCGCCGCCTTCTTGATCTGCGCCACCTTCGCCATCTCCGGCGATTTCTTGTAGTGCGCATCCAGCGGATAACAGCCCGACACCAGGCCGTGGCGCGGCGCGGTGGTGCAGTCGCTGAAGGTGCGGCACAGGCGCTTGCGCTGCAGGCCGCGACCCGACAGCACGTCCGCCGGCAGTTCGGGATAAGACAGCACCATGCGGCCGAGGCCGACGCTGTCGGTCCAGCCTTCGCGCACCGCCGCCTGCGCGACGTAGGGCAGGAATTCCTGCAGGTAGGTGTAGCCGCTGCCGACGAAGGCGAGTTCGGGAAAGGCCTGCTTCAGTTCGCGCACGACGTTCAGATGCCGCATCACGCCGACCAGCGGGTCTTCCGGCGGATGGTAGCCGTCGGAGGGCGGATACAGCGCGGGGCGCGTCAGATGCGGGTTGTAGTACGGACTGCCGAGCGTGATGTTGAACAGCCGGATGCCGAGGTCGCGCGCGATGGCGATCACGGCCTTCGTCTCCGCGAGGTCGATCGCCAGCGGATCGGCCTCGCTGTGGCCGAAACCGAAACGGTACGGCAGCAGACCGGCGAACTCTTCCGGCGCGCCCGGCCCCATCGCCTCCGCGGTGGTCAGCGCCGGATCGGGCCGGAAAGGCACGAGGTCGGCAGCGGAGAGGCGCATGCCGAGTTTCAGTCCGGGCGCCTCGGCCCGGATGCCGGACACGATCTCGCGCAGGAAGCGCGTGCGGTTTTCCAGCGGTCCGCCGAAGTCGCCGGCGCGCGTCTTCGCCGACAGGAACTCGTGGCCGAGATAGCCGTGGCAGGCCTTGACGTCGACGAACTGGAAGCCGAGCTTCAAGGCGCGCTTCGCGTTCTGCACATAATAGTCGATCAGCGCGCGGATGTCGCCGTCGCTCATCACCGGATGGTCCGCGGCGAGCCTGAACTTGCGGTCGAGGATCGGATGCCGGTAGAGGATCATCGGCTCCTGTTTGTGGTGGTCGTTCGGCTTGCAGAAACGGCCGGAGTGCGTCAGTTGCAGGCCGACGACGAGGCCGTCGTCGCCGCCCATCGCGGCGCGGTGTTCGGCGACCAGTGCCTCGCGCATCGCGCCGATGGCGGATTCGGTGCGATCGTTCAGCAGCAGCTGGTTCGGATTGGCGCGGCCGTCGGGCCGCACCGCCACCGCCTCGCCGCCCCAGATCAGCTTCGCGCCGGAAGCGCCGAAACGCCGCCAGCGCCGGCGGGTGTTGTCCGAGGGGCTGCCGTCGGTCCCGGCGTCCCAGCCTTCCATCGGGTGCACGGCGTAGCGGTTGCCGATGGTCATGCCGTCGATCACGAACGGCTGTGCCATCGGCGACGCGGGCGCCGGCTCCAGCGCGTCGTCGCAGGGCATCGGCAGCCCCATGCGCCGCAGGTTGTCCCGGAAGCCGGCGGGCGTCGCCAGCGACTTCAGCTTGACGTAGTCACCGAATTTCACCCTTCACCTCCCCCCATGACTTGCCCTTCGTTCCCCCGGCATCATTCCGGCGAACGCCGGAATCCAGGGATTTGGCCACGGTACCGCCTGGATTCCGGACGCGCCGTGCGCGTCCGGAATGACGGTGCCGTTCCGGCTATTTTTTGCTGACCAGCAACTTCAGGCCCGCCAGCGCGTGCCGGTAACTCTCGATGCCCAGCCCGTAGACCGAAGCCTTGCACACCGGCTGGAACACCGACACCGTGCCGCGCGCGGTGGGATTGCTCAGGTGCACCTCGATCACCGGGAATTTCATCTGCGCCACGGCCGCGCGCAGCGGGCCGGTAACCATGGTATAGCCGCCGGGGTTGATGACCACGCCGGCAATGCCGCTGTCGAAAGCGGCATAGAGCCGGTTGACCACCTCGCCCTCAATGTTGGAATGGAAAAACGACACCTCGATGCCGAGTTCCTTCGCGTAGCCGCGGATGTGCTCTTCGTACTGCGCCAGCGTCAGCGGCCCGAACACGTCGAGCTGCACCTTGCCGCGCATGTCGAGGCCGGCGCCATGGATGACCAGAACCTTCATGTGACTGTGACTCCCCTGATTTAACGTCGATCGGCCCGGGCGAGTATGCCAGCAATCCGCCGTTCCGGACCAGATCGCGGACTTGCCCGGCGCCACCGTGCGGGCACTAGCCACAAGGGGTCTGTTCGCGGTATTTTCGGGCCTCGCCTGCAGCCTGCAATCCGCAGCACGTCCACAATGCACAACCGGCGCCCGCGCCGGCAACCCGACGCACAAACACCAGGAACCCCACCATGAGCGACGACCTGAAGGCCTACAACATTTTCGACCTGCGCAGGATCGCGATGAAACGCGTGCCGCGCGGTTTCTTCGAATTCGTCGACCGCGGCACCGAGGATGAAGTCGCGCTGCGCAACAACCGCGAGGTCTTCGACCGCATCCGCTTCCGCACCCGCACCTTCGTCGACGTCTCGAAACGCAGCCAGGAAACCGAGATCTTCGGCAAGAAGCACAAGATGCCGATGGTCATCGCCCCCACCGGCGTCGCCGGACTGCTGTGGCACGAAGGCGAGATCAAGCTCGCCAAGGCCGCGCGCGCCGCCGGCATCCCCTTCACGCTCGCCACCGGCTCGATCACCGCGATGGAGCGCGTCGCCGACGAGGCCGGCGGCGACCTGTGGTTCCAGCTCTACCTGTGGCCGGACCGCTCGATGTCGCACGAGCTGGTGAACCGCGCCAAGGCCGCCGGCTACCAGACGCTGGTGGTGACCGTCGACGGCGTCTCCTCCGGCAACCGCGAATACAACCAGAGGAACGGCTTCACGCTGCCCTTCAGCTTCGGCCTGAAGAACATGTGGGACATGGCCACCCACCCGCGCTGGCTGATGGGCGTGATGGCGCGCTACCTGCTCACCACCGGCATGCCGATGTACGCGAACTATCCGGCCTCGGCCAGGGCCAAGATGACCCGCGGCCCGGTCGGCCGCTCCAGCCTGCGCACCGACTCGATCAGTTGGGCGGATCTCGACGCGCTGCGCAAGATCTGGCCGGGCAAGCTGATCGTGAAAGGCATCCTCGACCCGCAGGACGCGATGACCGCGGTGGATCACGGCGCCGACGGCATCGACGTCTCGAACCACGGCGGGCGCAACTTGGACGGCATCGTCTCGCCGATCGAGGTGCTGCCGGAAATCGCCGACGCGGTGGGCAAGCGCGCGACGATCTTCATGGACAGCGGCATCCGCCGCGGCAGCGACGTGGTGAAGGCGCTGGCGCTGGGCGCCAACGCGGTGATGGTCGGACGCTCGACGCTGTACGGCGTGGCCGCCGGCGGTGAAGCAGGCGCGGCGCGCGCGCTGCAGCTCTACCGCGACGAAATCCACCGCAACATGGCCCTGCTCGGCTGCAACACCATCGCCGACATCGGCCCGCAGTGCCTGCTGTTCGCCGACCAGCACCAGTTGCGCGCCCCGAAAGAACGCCCGCAACTGCGCGTCGTCGAGGGCAAGGCCGCGGAATCCTGAGGCATTCGACGAATCTCGCCCCAACTCCCGATCCAAACCCGGCATGTTGCATGCCGGGTTTATTTTTCCAATAAAATCAAATATTTATAACTACCCCTGTGGGGAAGGAGCCGCATAACCTGCCGCGCTCCTTCCCCGCCTTCACGCGCACATATCCCCGGCGGCGCAGGGTGCAGGGTGGGGGAGGAATAGCCGCCCTGCGCCAGCCATGCACGCGATGCCGGCCACAAAGCCGGCATTCAGCCGATCCGGCCGTCTGACCGGATCCTTACTGCAAATCAAATACCTGCATCGACCGGCTATCAGTCCGCCGACTTGTTCTTGGATTTACGATCCTGCATCACGATGAAAATGCCGAAGCCGGCGATCAATACGACGAAAAGCAGACCGAACACGATCAATGCCGTCGGGCTGGCATCCCCAGGCATCGGGACGGCAGCGGCCTCGTCGGCGCGGGCGGCCAGCGACAGCAGGAACAATCCGATTGCGGGCATCATGGTTCTCATCACGAACTCCTCCAGAGATTGCGAAAAGCAGGCCGCTGCGCCGCGCGGGCGGCAGACGGTCTGGTGATCGGATGATGGCAAAGGCCTCTTGCGCAATACTTGCCGGGGCTTGCGCGAAACTTGCGGCGGAAGAAAATGTGGCGGCAGCGCCGCCTTGAACCCGCGAACGCGGTGTCCGGGATTACCGGTCTACTGTGCCGCCGGCGCCTTGCGCGCCTGCCGCGACAGCGGCCCCCAGAGCATCCAGCCGCCGATGCACAGCAGCAGGAACAGCAAGCCGGCTGCAAGCAGCAGCAGGCTGTGATTGACCCAGGACGCCGACAGCGCCTGGCGTTCCGTGCGTTCATCCACCACTGGCGGCGGCGCGGCGGCCGGCGCCACAACGGGCGGCCTCTCCATGACGGACGCGGACGATGATGCCGGGTCGGCCGGGGCCACGGCTGCCCTGTCCCGCTCCTCCAGTCCGTGCTGCAGCGCCTTCACCGCGGCCTCCATCGCCGCCACGCGCTCGAGCATGCCGGCGAGCGCCCGCCCCTGCGCGTCGACCTCCGCCTGCAGGCGGTCGATCTCGCGCGCCAAGCGCGCAACGTCTGTCGGCGCGCGCGCGGACGCGGCGGCAGGCTTGCGCAGCGCCACCGGCGCGAACACCGTTCCGCGATCTGCCGCGCCGCCGACCTGCACGACATAGGCGCGCCGCGACTGCGGCCCCGGCGCCACGCGCTCGACCAGCAGCGCGACCTGTGCCGCCGTCACCGGCCGCGCCGATTGCAGTGCGTAAAAGGGACGCCCGTCGGTGCGCAGGTCGAAACGCAGGCGCGCCGCATCGAGCGCGGCGTCGTACGACAGGCCGGCGCGCGCATAGGCCTCGGCCGGCGCAAGCTGCAACACGGGAATTTCAGAACGGGAATACGGGGCGGGCACTTCGATTTCCGCGCGCAGCGGCTCGCCCGGAGAAGACAGCAGCACCATCCGGCCCCACTCCGCCGCGATGGCCGACGACGCGACCGGCAGCAGCAGCGCCGCCAGGATGCCGCGCCATGTCAGGTTGAAACTAACGATGACAACTCCTGCCGAAGAACTGCGCAGGAAAGTACTCCCTTGCTGGAAGAAATGCAAGCAAGTCGTTATTAATATTGGAGTTTTTCGAATCTTGAGGAAACCGCCCGGCGCCCCGGCTGCGCTGTCGCCGCAGAACAACCGGCCCGGGTTGCGTTCGCGGCAACGGATGCGCACATCATGCCGGCAGCACCAAAGACTGCCCCTCTGGCGCAGAAGCGTCAGCGTCGCAGCGTCAATGCCTGCGCCGGATCCGTGGCATCGACGATGTCCCCGTCGTCGTGATCCAGCAGCCCGGTGACCGAACATTCCGGATTGGAGGCCCTGCGCAGGATGGTCATCCTGCCGTTGATATGCCCCTCCATGCCGCAGAATTTCTGGCGCTCAACCTCCAGGAACTCGAACTCCCAGGCATCGGGCGAACTGCGGATCAGGAACAGGCCCTGCGGCGTCTGCACCCGGGTCGCCCCGTCGGGAGTCAGGCGCCACTTGATCGAAGGATCATCCCGCCGCATGTCCATGGAACAGGTGCGCGGCCGCCGTTTGCTGTAATACGCGAAGCTGGCGATCTGCCCGCCACGCGCCTCCAGCGCCATACGCGCATGCAGATCCTCGACACCGCTCTTGCAGTCAATCTGCTCGACCTTACCGTTCAGTGCGGGCAACAACCGGTCGCCCGGCACATCGGCCATGCGGTCGATTTCTTCCTGCGCCTCTTCGGGCGTTTCCGCCGGCACATGGATGACCAGTTCCGGCGGCGGCGGGCGCATCACCAGCGGCTGCTCATGCGCGCAGGCGCCCAGCAGCAAGGCCAGCAACGCGGACAGGTATCCGGGCTTCAAGGCCCCGCGCAGCGGATGAATGTCGATTTGCACCCCAATCTGAGCCGGGTGTGTTGCAGGAGTTCCCTGCGCCGGACAGACTGTCTGCTGAATGAGACAGGTGCGACACACCGGCCACTTGTTTTTTGGCCAGCCCGACTGCCTTGGGCTTGGGAAATCCGCCTGCCACCAGGACGCCCCATCCCGGATCATGACTCTTTCCCGTCTAGCGCCTCAAAAATCCCAATATCCCCGAAACAATGCCCTTGTCGTCTCCCGGCTTGGCTACCCGTTCATTCACCTGCTGAATCCGGCTAACGAAAGGTGATTCCTTGCTGGCCGTCAGGATCAAGGTGTCCATAGCTCGCGTCATTGCGACATAGAGCAGCTTCGCTTCTTCGTGGATATCGAAGTCCCGGTGCGGCATGTAACCCAGTCCAGGAATCCCCACCACCGGAAACTCCAGGCCCTTGCTGCTGTGCATCGTCATCACCTTGACGCTGTCTTCTGCTGGGTCGAAGCGTTTCTTGCCGGCACCCCCCAGAAACTGTAGCGGTATCTTCGCCAGCTTCAACTGCCTGGCCATTTCTTCGCCGATAAAGGCGGCGCGATACACGAGGGCCATATCCCGCCAGGGCCTGCCCGAACGATTCAGCCGGCGGAACTGTTCCGCCAGATAAGCGCCCTCCTTCGCCAGCGTCGGAAACTGTCGCAGTTCCGGCGGCAAGCCGCGGCGACCAGCACTCTCGGGCTGGATCAGCGGCACGCCATCCTCCTCAGCCTGTTCAGGACGGATGTATTCCTGGGCGAACTCGTAAGCAGTGCCGAGGATTTCGGCGGTGTTGCGGTAATTCAGCCGCAGAATGGTCGTGCGCCCCTGCGCCTGAATGCCCAAGCTGGAAAAACTGAATTTGCGCCGGGTCTTGCCGCCGTAGATGGATTGCGCATCGTCATAGAGCAGCAACAGCGAATTGGTCTCGGGATCGACCATCTGTGTGACCAGCTTGAGCCATTCCTGCTGGAAATCGTGCCCCTCGTCGATCATCACCGCACCATATTGCGCGCGGGGAATCTGGCCCTTGTCTACGCCCCGGATCACGGACTCAACCAGCTGTTCAAAAAACTGATCGCCTTTGGGTGGCATGGCCACGTTGTAGAGCCGCAGCTGGTCATAACACCAGCCGTGGAAGGTGCGCACACTGACCTTGTCATCGAGCTGCTTGAGCTTGATCACGCTCTGCAGCTTGGCGGCGAGCGCGGCGTTGTAACACAGCACCAGCACCGGCTTGCCCAACGCCGGCGCCAACCGCTCGCAGCGAAAGCCGAGAATCAGCGTCTTGCCCGACCCCGCCACGCCGTGAATAACCCGGTGCCCCTCGCCCAGACTGCGCGCCAATTGCTCCTGCTGCATGTCCATGACCCGCAGCAGGTCCGGCAATTGCGAAGGCTCCCGGCGACCGTCCAGATCCACAGCATCCGCATCACCCAGACTCATTTGCTCGGGCTGGACGCGAATTTCCGGGAATAGATGCCAGCGCACGCGATCGATCTGCGGCATGGTCAGTGTAGAACCGAATTGCACCGAGAACATGCTCCAGAGCCGTTTCTGGAAGTCTTCGGACTCGACGTTCTCCAGCATTTCATCGCGGCAAATCACCCGATGCGGCTCGATCACCGCATCAAGCTGCGTGGACTCATATTGCTTACGGGTAATATTAGCCAGCACCACGCCATAACCAAAGGGCACGCAAAGCCGTCCCTTGTAAGCACCATCGGCCTGCTGCAACTGCGGATCCTGCTGCAGCAGACTGACTACCGCATGCGCATACTGGCGCGCCTGCTCAAACGGATTAACTACTTTCTTAAGACCCGATTCAGCATGGATCGTGAACTGCGACTTGTCGGCGCGCTCGATGGTTTCGAGTTTCCAGTCCTTGACCTCCAGGATCAGCACTCCACGGCGCGGGCTCAGCAACACGAAATCCGGATGCCGGGCCGCCACCCCGATGGGTACGTCATACCAGCAGGTGTAGTCGTCCTCGAGCTTGTCGACCAAGCGCTGAGCAAAGCGACGTTCGCCGCCGGTCATGCGGCGGAGGCTGGCGTTCAGGGATGGAATCAATGTAGCCACGGCATATCCCCCCCCTTTTCCTGACTTCAATTCTTCAGTATCAAAACCCTGTTTAGAGGCAAGCTCTATCAAGTCACCGAAAAATCAATAAATAATTGTTTTTAAATGAATTTAAGGTTCTGGCGACAAAAAGTAAACGGGCTTCAACGGAAAACGTCTGTGCGCTTCGTCATCGAGCTTTTCGTAATGCTCTATCCAAAGATCGAAGAATTTTTCGAGATCAATCAGCGTCACCTTGCGTTTTTCCTGCGTCCTAGCCTCATCCATGGCATCTTTCGTGAAGCCGCCAGTCGACACAAACAGGCCGACATCATCCTCATTGAGCACTGCCATGAATGACCTGAGACCGTCGACAGAAATCTTCTGTTCTTGACGCTTGACCTGAACCTTGATTCGAGGAGGCCTCGTATTCAATGGATCGCTCTGCGCCAAAACATCGATACCGCCATCCTTGCCCGGCGGCGCAATCCATGCAACGTAATAACCCATCGCCCGAAGCAGGCAGGCCACCAGCTCTTGGAACTCGTAGGGTGGCATCACCTTGAGGAAACCGGATATGTCGGATCTTGCTTGAAGCCGAATTTCTTCAAAATCGACCGCTCGATCTTTCTCGGATACTTCCTCCTCAAGCCCTTCGTCCTCCGAGGAACCAGCGTCAGGTTGTTTCGCCCTCCACTCCAAATACAACTGGCGAGCACGCTTGTGAAAATTCACCGGGTCGGTGATGGTTTTATAAGCACCTGCCCCTTCGGGTGTCACAGACCAGATTCCATCCGCTTTAACCAACCATCCGGCCTTTACAAAGGTAATCGTGCTGAATCTCACCAGCTTCTCAAAACGCCGGGCGCCATCTTTGTACGATCCTTTCTCGAAAGCGGTCAGCTCAATACTACGCTCCACTGCTTTCAGAGCATCCTTGGCCATCATTCCGTCTGGCGCATCAATGAGCTGCGCAAAAAGCGCACGCATCAATTCGCCCTTTCGCCGCACAGCTTCAGACATTGCTTCCCCTTTCTCCTCCCCCAAATCCGCCGCAATCAACCGGAACTGCTCCAGCGCCGCCTCCAGATCCTCGACAATCGAGGCCGCGATCACCTCGCGGCGCGGGCAGGTTGTCGGAATCCTCCAGCGATTCGTCCTTGAGCCAGAGGATATCGAGGCTGTTTTGTTATTGATTTTGTTTCGATTGTAGCTGCTGAGCTCCGCATCACTAGTAAAAAAAGTCACCCAAGCGTTCTACTCGCAGCAACGAATTCTTCACCGGTGACGAGCACCGGGATATCTATAGCGCAGAATCATAACTATTTGTTTTATTGTCACTTTATTCATCTCCGGGGGATGTAATTTTCGCTCCGACGCTACCGCACCTTAAACACCAACTTCCCCCGCAAATGCCTCCCCTCACTCACCCTATGTGCCGCCGCGGCATCCGCCAACGCATAAGTCGTGATCTGCGGCAGCTTCACCGCACCCGAAGTCACCAGTGACACGACGCGACCCAGGTGTGCGCGCTTGCGCGTGGCGTCGGGCTTCAGCGAGGCCATGTCGTCGTAAGGCGGCGTCGGTGCCGGGCCGTTGATGAAGGCAGCGCGGCCGCCGCGGCGCAGTACCTTGAAGGCGTTTTTCGCGACTTCGCCGCCCACGGTGTCGAACACGGCGTCGCAGTCCTTCACCACCTTCGTGAAGTCTTCTTTGTTGTAATCGATCACCTGGTCCGCGCCGAGACCGCGCACGTAGTCGGCATTGGCCGCGCTGCAGGTGGTGATGACCCGCGCGCCGAGGTGTTTGGCCAGTTGCAGCCCGAAGCTCGCGACGCCGCCCGCCCCGCCCTGCACCAGCACGGTCTGCCCGGCCTTGACCTGCAGCGCGTTCTCAATCGACACGATGGCGGTGAGCCCGGTCAGCCCCACCGCGGCCATTTCGATGTGGCTGAACTGCGCGGGTTTCTTCGTGACGATGGCGGCGCTGATCGCCACCTTCTCGGCATAGCAGCTCTCGTCGGTATGCACCGATACGCCGAAGACCTCGTCACCGGTCTTGAATTCCGTCACGCCGCGCCCGACGGCGCTGACGATGCCGGAGAAATCCCGCCCCGGGATGTGCGGGAATTTTTTGGTGGGCGCGTGGTAGCCCGAGCGGGTTTTCCAGTCGGCCCCGTTGACGCTGGCGGCGTGGATGTCCACCACGACCTGCCCTTCGCCGGCGACGGGATCGGGCTGCTCGCCGTACTGCAGGACTTCGGGGCCTCCGTTTTGCATGAAGAAGACGGCTTTCATTTTTTTGTTCCTTGTCGGGTTGCCTGGTGTCGGTGTCCGCGTGGGCACGCTTCGCTTTACCCACCCTGCATATGGCCGCGCTGGTGTAGGGAGATATGGATTTGTAACACAGCACGCGCGCAGCTGTGGATGCGCTGTTCTCAAACAAAAACTCTTAACAAAATGACTGTTTTGCACCCCTCACCCGGCTCTCTCCCCGCAAGCGGGGAGAGGGTAAATTTCATTTTGTCAGGCGCTCCCGGAGGGTTGCGACCGGAATCGAGACCTGCCTTTGATGTTCTGGCCCCGCAGGTTGCGATACCGGACGGTCCACTCAGTCGAATTTATATAAGTATTTGTTTTTATTGATATTTTTAATATATTCCCAGGCTGTTAAAATTTCCGTTCTTCCCGAACCGAAAAACAAAATCAGGAGCCTCCGATGTTCACCCGAGCCATCCTCAGCCTGGCCGCACTCGCTTTTGCCACACCCGCCCTCGCGCAGGACTACCCCACCCGCCCCATCCGCATGATCGTCGGCTTCGGCCCCGGCGCGCCGGACACGGTGGCGCGGCTCGTCGGCGCGCAGGTCTCGGCGCAGATCGGGCAGCAGGTCGTCGTCGACAACCGCCCCGGCGCCAACGGCATCATCGGCGCGGACCTGGTGGCGAAAAGCGCGCCCGACGGCTACACGGTGCTGCTGACCTCGGCCTCGTTCGCGACCAATCCCTTCACGCAGAAAAAGCTGCCCTACGACGTGCGCCGCGATTTCACGCCGATCACCAACGTCGCCTCGGGCGGCGGCTATTTCCTCGCGGTGCATCCAAAGGTGCCGGTGAACACGGTGCAGGAGCTGATCGCGCTGGGCAAGAATCCCTCGGTGAAACTCGCCTTCGCTTCGGCCGGCCCCGGCAACACGCTGCACCTGGCGGGCGAGCTGTTCAACGCGCGCACCGGCACGCGCATCGTGCACGTGCCGTACAAGGGCGCGGGCCCGGCGATGGCGGCGCTGGTCGGCGGCGAGGTGCAGATGATGTTCGTCACCACGCCGCTGGGCATGCCGCACATCGAGGCGAAGCGCATCCGCCCGCTCGCCTACACCGGGCCCAAGCGCGCGCCGTTCATGCCCGACATCCCGACCATCGCCGAAGCCGGCGCGCCCGGCGTCACGC
Organism: Burkholderiales bacterium; assembly: GCA_026125585.1. GTDB lineage: Bacteria > Pseudomonadota > Gammaproteobacteria > Burkholderiales > SG8-41. The sequence goes on along the minus strand of JAHCLD010000016.1, from coordinate 10,182 downwards.
TCGACAACATGAGCTGGTACGGCGTGTTCGGCCCGGCGAAGCTGCCGGCGAAAATCGCCGCGAAGCTGCACGCCGAGATGGACAAGGCGCTGAAGACGCCCGCGGTGCAGGAACGCCTCGCGGGCCTGCGTTTGGTGCCGGTGGGCGATACACCGAAGGCTTTCGCGGCTTTTGTGGAAGGCGAGCTGAAGCGTTTTGCGGAGATGGTGAAGCTGGCGGGATACAAGCCGGAGTGACTGGCCGGTGGCAATGCATGACTGGCAGCCCTCCGGATTCCAGATCGCACCTTGCGCGTTTGGAATGATCTTAATTATAAGTATTTAATTTTATTGATATTTTTCAGGAATCCTGCATGAACGGAAAAATCCGCCGCGTCATCACCGGCCACGACCAGAACGGCAAGGCCATCGTCATCGAGGACGGCTACGCGCCCGCGGTGCGCACCAACCCACTGCGCCCCGGCCACATCTCGGTGGACCTGTGGAAAACCGCGGCCACGCCGCACATCCTGCACGCCACCGAGCCCGACCCCACCGGCGGCCCCAAGCAGATCCATCCGCTGCCCGGCGGCACGGTGTTCCGCATCAGCGAAATCGCGCCCGAGACCGAGGCCATCCGCAACATTTCACCCGAGGATTCGAAAGCGGTGTTCGAAGCGATGGGCAACCGGAATGCCACCACCGCCGGTACCACGAAGGGCCGCCATCCCTTCATGCACCGCACACAGACCATCGACTACGCCGTGGTGCTGAAGGGCGAAGTGACGATGCTGCTCGACGACCAGGACATCGTGCTGAAGGAAGGCGACGTCGTCATCCAGCGCGGCACCAACCACGCCTGGAGCAACCGCTCGGACAAACCGGTGCTGATGCTGTACGTGCTGATTGATGGAAAGTTCGACGAGGAATTGCAGGGGCATTTCGGGGCTGGCGGACATTGACACCAGCGATGAGCGCTGAACGAGGAGTGATGAGCGGGAACCCGCTGCCTCGGTGTCGTCATTCCGGCGGCAGAGCCGGATGCCCCTTTCTGGATTCCGGATCGCGCCTTGCGCGTCCGGAATGACGGCGATGGCAGTTCTTCGGGATGACCGCGGCGGCGGACCAACACTCAGCCGCGAATAAGACAGCCGTCATTCCGGCAAAAGCCGGAATCCAGTACATCCCCCATTGCGCGCACTCCCTCTTGCAATACGGCCTGCGCCGGAGGGAGCAACAGCGCAGGCGATGGCCCCGCCCCGCCGCGGCGGCTCCATTCGTTCGCGTATCCGGAGGGGCTGCGCCGCAGGCGCGCCGCAGAATCGTCCTACAGCGTGATGACTTTGGCCGCCCGCTGCTGGGCGGCGAGGATGTCGCCCATGCCGCCGATGACGCCGGCCCGCAGCCGGTCGACGAGATTGAAATACTTCAGGCAGGTCATGCAGGCGACGAGCGGCACGCCGCGCGATTCGAGGATCTTCAGTGCATCGAGCACCGGGGATCCCTCGACCAGCAGCCTGACACCCTCGCCGTAGAAGCAGATCGCCAGCGGCTTCAGCCCGTTTTCGGCGAGCAGCTTGAAATAGGTGCCGGCCAGCGTCGCCTGCAGATCGGCCGGCGCCTCGCCCATGCCGGCGCGGTTGACGATGATGACGGTGTCGTCCACGGCGTCACCAGGCCAGCGCATACCCCTCGCGCCGCGGATCCGCGCCGGCGTGGCGCAGACCCGTTTCCGGGTCGACCTTGATCGCGCACACCGCGGCATTCGCCGCCGGGAAACGCGGCCAGACCTCGACGTCGTGGCCGCGGCGGCGCAGTTCCTCGATCACCGCCGGTCCGAGATCCTCCTCGACGTTGAGCCGGCCCGGATAGTAGGCATGCGGCGCGAAGGAGTTGGGAAAGCTCTGCGAGGAAATCCGCGGCGCTTCCACCGCCTGCTGCATGGTCATGCCGTGCTCGACGACGTTCAGGAACACCTGCAGCATGCCCTGCGACTGCTGGTCGCCGCCGGGGGTACCGAAGGTCATGAACAGCTTGCCGTCCTTGAACGCCATCGCCGGATTCGGCGTCAGCCGCGGGCGCTTGCCCGGTTTCACTTCGGCCGGATGGCCCTTCTCCAACCGCGACTGGCAGCCGCGCGAGGAAATCGCCAGCCCGGTGCCGGGGATGATCGGCGTTTCGCTGGCGTTGTCGGAAGTGGTCGCCGAGTAGGCGTTGCCCCAGCGGTCGACCACGCAGTTGTAGATCGTATCCTGCGACAGACGCGAGAGGCCGTGCGGCGCGGCGGCGGCGCCCTCGGGCATCACGCCGGGGATGCGGCCGGTCATCTCGGGATCGCCCGGATCGGGCAGGCGGCCGAAGGCCTTCTGCATGTCGATGCGCGCGCGCTGGCGCTTCGCGTAGGCCTCGGAAATCATCGCGTCGCGCGGCACGCGCATGAATTTCGGGTCGCCGACATAGGCCTCGCGGTCGGCGAAGGACAGGTTCAGCGCGGCGGCGATCAGGTGCGCGTAGTCGGGCGAGTTGTGCTGCATCGACTTCAGATCGTAGCCCTCGAGAATCTTCAGCGACTCCAGCAGCACGACGCCCTGGCACCAGACGTCGCAGGCATGCACGGTGTAGCCGCGGTAGTCGACCTGGATGCTGTCCTCCACCGGCACTTCGAAACCGGCAAGGTCCTCGAAGGTCATGAAGCCGCCGTTGGCGGCGTGGTAATCGGAAATCTCGCGCGCGATCGGGCCGCGGTAGAAGTAATCGTGCACCGCGGCGAGTTTCTTGTCGCGGTCGCCCTTGCAGTCGCGCTCGGCCTGGATCAGCCGGGCCATGGTCTTCGCCAGGTCTTCCTGCAGGAACAGCTCGCCGACCTTCGGCGCGCGGCCTTTGGGCAGGAAAATGCGCTCGTTGTCGGGCCAGCGGCGGAAGCTGTTTTCAAGGTATTCGATGTTGCTCGCCAGCAGCGGATAGACGGCGAAGCCGTTCCTCGCCAGCTCCATCGCCGGCGTCACGGCCTCCTCGAAGGAAATCGTGCCGTAGCGGCGCAGCGCTGCGATATAGGTCGCGGGCGCGGCCGGAATCACCGTGCGCAGCAGGTTCTCCGGCACCGCCTTGCCGTTGCCGGCGGCGATCAGTTTCGCGACATCGGTGCTTTTCGGCCAGTAGCCGAGCCCGGCCAGGCTGACGACCTTGTCGAGTTCCTTCATGTAGATCAGCGTCGGCGCGACGCAGGCGAAGCTGACCATGTCCGGCTGCAGCACGGAGAGCGCCATCGACGCGGTGACGCCGGCATCGACCGCATTGCCGCCGCGGTCGAGCACGCGCATCGCCGCCAGCGTCGCGAGATAGTGGCCGGCAGACGCGGCGTGATTGCGGCCGACCATCGTCGGCCGCAGGCTTGCCGCCGGGACGGCCATTTTGACTGCGCGTTTCTTCTGCTCTGCCATGACGCTCTCCCGTCCTCCGCCTCAGCTTTTTTCGGCCAGGGTCTTGCCGCCGATGCCCCAGGAATGCTTGGGAATGTCCTGCACGGTGATCCATACCGATTCCGGCTTGACGCCGACGGCATCGACGAAGGCCTGGGTGACTTTCTCGATCAGGATTTTTTTCTGTTCCGGGGTGCGGCCTTCGGCCACGTAGAGCTGTGCGAACGGCATGGCGCTTCCTTTTTCGGTGATTGACGACTGGTAATCGGTGAGCGGCGGGCAGCGAGCGGCTATTCCAGCTTGATGCCGGCCTCCTTGACGACCTTGCCCCACTTCGCGGTTTCGTTCTTCAGGAAGGCGGCGAACTGTGCGGGCGTGCTGCCGACGGCGACGGCGCCCGAGGCCTCGAAGGTCTTGCCGATTTCCGGCGACTGGACGATCGCGGCGACTTCCTTGCCGAGTTTCTCGACGACGGCGCGCGGCACGCCGGCCGGCGCGATCATGCCCTGGAAGGCCTCGGCCTGGTAACCCTTCAGCGTCTCGCCGATGACCGGCACGCCGGGCATGCTATCGAGGCGTTTGGCGCTGGTCAGCGCGAGGCCCTTCACCTTGCCGGTCTTGATGTGTGGCGCGGCGGAGATCGTGGTGGTGAACAGCATCGTCACGCGGCCGCCGATGACGTCGGTGATCGCCGGCGGGATGCCCTTGTACGGCACGTGGATCATCTGGATGCCGGCGGTGCGCTGGAACAACTCGGCCGACAGGTGCGGCGCAGAGCCGGCACCCGGCGTGGCGAAGGTCAGTTCGCCCGGCTTCGATTTTGCCAGCGCGATCAGATCCTTGACGGTCGCGGCCGGCGCGGAGGCGCTGACGACGAGGATGTTGGGCTGGTAGTTGAGCTGGGTGACCGGCGTGAAATCCTTCAGCGGATCGTACGGCAGTTTGGCGTAGAGGCTGGGATTGATCGCGAAGGTGGTGGTGATCATCAGCATCGTGTAGCCGTCGGGCGCGGCCTTCGACGCGATCTCGGTACCGACGATGGTCGCCGCGCCCGGACGGGCATCGACCACCACGTTCTGCCCCCATTTCTCGGTGAGCTTCTGGCCGATCAGCCGCGCGGTGATGTCGAGGCCGCCGCCGGGCGCGAAGGGCACGATCATGCGGATCGGCCTGGACGGATACGACGCCGCGGATTGGTCCTGGGCGGCGGCGATGCCGCTGAGGGCGAGAGAGGCAATGGTACAGCCGGTGACGAGCAGGTTTTTCATGGGAAATGTCCTCGAAGGAATGCAATCGATGTTATCACGCATGCGTGCGGCATCAGGACGACGGTCAGCAGCACCGCTCGCGCGTCGCCGCGTGCCGCCGCAGGCAGTGCAAGAGCCGCGCCAGATCGCGGCGATCGGCGGGACCACAGCAGGGAGTTATTTACAAGTATTTGTTTTTATTAATATTTTATGATCCGCCCTCGCGCGCGGCGCGGCCGCGGCTGCGCGCCTGGTAGAGCATGTCGAGGGTGATCTTGCGCACTTCGAGCTTGCTCTGCTCGATGTGGGTGCGCAGCAGGCGCTGCGCTTCGTCGGCGCGGCGCTTCTGGATCGCGGCGATGATTTTGCCGTGTTCGTCGTAGGTCGCCGTCACGCGGTCGGGCTTGATGAAGTCGAGGCGGCGGATGATGCGCATGCGTTCGGTGATTTCGCGGTAGGTGCGCTGCATCTCGCGGTTGGCGGTGGAATCGACGATCCGGCGGTGGAAGGCTTCGTCGAGCTCGCCGACCACGACGGGATCCTGCAGCCGCTCTTTCACCGGCACCTGCCAGATCTTCGCCAGCTTCTGCAGTTCCGGGCGGTCGGCAGCCGACGCGCACAGGCCGCGCACGGCGAAGCATTCGATCAGCACGCGGAAATCGTAGAGTTCGTCGAATTTTTCGAAGCTGAGCGGCGGAATCAGCCAGCCCACTTTCGGGATCGCCTCGACGAAGCCCTCGTGCTGCAGCCGCTGCAGCGCCTGCCTGAGCGGCGTGCGGCTGACGCCGGCCTGCTGCGCGAGTTCGGATTCCGACAGCCGGTCGCCCGGCATCAGGTCGAAATCGAAAATGCGCTTCTTGATCTTGGCATAGGCCCGGTCGGCCAGGCTGCCGGCGTCCCCGCCAATGTCGACGATTTCCGCCATGGTCACGCGCTTTTCCTGCGCGCACCGGCGGCCATATAGCCACGCCAGCCGCCGTACGCGGTGATGTCCTCGGCATCCTGCAGCGCCGCGGGTTCGCAGATGAAACCGGTCACCCAGGAGCCGTCCTGCAGTTCGATGCGCCCCAGTCCCAGCGGCTGCGGGATACCGGCCAGGAATCCGCCGACCGCCGCCGCCGGCACATCGTACACCTCGACCTCGATCGCCGCGCCGCCCGCGGCGCGCACGAGGCCGGGCCGGGCCGGGGTCGCGCCCTTCAGCGCATGGAGCCGGTACGCCGCCGCGGTGCGCGTCGCCGCGCGCAGCCTTGCGCCGATATTGGTCAATTGGTGGTGCAGCGGCATGCCCGAGAGGTGGGCGCCGACCACCGCCAGCGGCAGCGCGCCCGGCGGCGAAACCTCGATCAGGATGTCGGCCGCCTGCAGCGGGTGCAGCTTCGCGCCCAGCGGCAGCGCGCGCGAGCGCTGCCATTGCGCCGCGAACTCGATCAGCGCCCAGTCGCTGCCGCCGGGCGCGATGAAGGTCACGCCGAAAGGCAGGCCGTCTTCGGTGAAGCCGAAAGGCGCGGCAAGCGCCGACAGCCCGAGCAGATTGACAAAATTGGTGTAGCTCCCCAGTTCGCTGTTACGGGCGATCGGCGCGGCGGCGATCTCGGCGAAAGTCGGCAGCAGCGGCGCGGTGGGCACCATCAGCACGTCGAATTCGTCCCACACACCGCGGGTCAGCGCTTCGAGCTCGCGCACGCGGTAGAGTGCGTTGAAGGCGTCGACCGCGGAATGATTGCGGCCCTGGCCGATCACTTCGGCAACCACTGGATCGATGCCCGGCGCACCGCTGTCGATATGGCGGCCGGCGATCGCGTAACGCTCGGCGGTCCACGGCCCCTGGTAGAGCAGCGCGGCGACCTCGGAGAAAGGCGCAAGGTCGAATTCTCCGTGGCTGCACTGCAGCGCCTGCAGGTGGCGGATGCTGTCGCCGAACAGCCGGCGGTAGGCGCCCTCGAGGAAAGGCAGTTCACGCGGCGTGCCGACCCGCGGCTGAGGCGGCAGCGCAAGCCGCCACTGTGCCGGACGGCTGAATACCGGCTCCGCGGGCTGCGGCGCGCCCGCCCCCGCCATCACCGCGAACACCCGCGCGGCATCGGCCGCGGTCAGCGTCAGCAACGACACGCAGTCGAGCGTGCGGCAGGCCGGCACCACGCCGTCGGTGCTGACGACGCCCGGGGTCGGCTTCACGCCGACGAGGTTGTTGAAGCCGGCGGGCACGCGCCCCGAGCCGGCGGTGTCGGTGCCCAGCGCAAAGGCGACCAGCCCGCGCGCGACCACCGAGGCCGAGCCCGAGCTGGAACCGCCGCTGATGTGCGCCGCGCTGAAACTGTTGGGCGCCGCGCCGTAGGGCGAACGCGTGCCGACCAGGCCGGTGGCGAACTGGTCGAGGTTGGTCTTGCCGAGCAGCACCGCACCGGCGTCCTGCAGCACGGAGACCACATGCGCCGTGTGCTGCGCCACATGCGCGAATTCCGGGCAGGCGGCGGTGGTGATCCAGCCGGCGACGTCGATGTTGTCCTTGACCGCGAACGGAACGCCTTAGAGCTGGCATTGCGCCGGATCGCGCTGCGCCAGCGCGGCCAGCTGCCCTTCCAGTTGCGCTTCGCCGGCCAGGCTGATCCAGGCGGGATCGCGCGCGCCGTCGTTGAGTCGCCGCAACTGCTGCCAGCGTTCGCGCAGGAAGGCGGGCGCGGAGAGCGTGCCGGCGATCACGGCCTCGCGGATCGCGGTGGCGGTCAGCGGCGCGTTCATGTGCTCACCGCCCGGTTCGCCGCGGCATGGCCGGCAAGGTGGGCCGGGCGCGGAATCGCGGACAGGAGCTCCCTCGTGTATTCCGCCTGCGGATCGGACAGCACCCGCGCCGAGGGCCCCTCCTCGACGATGCGTCCGGCGCGCATGACGATCACGCGGTCGCAAAGCAGGCGCACCACTTCGAGATCGTGGCTGACAAAAAGGTAGCTCATGCCGAATTCGGCCTTGAGATCCGCGAGCAGGTTCAGCACGACGGCCTGCACCGAGACGTCGAGCGCGGCGGTCGGTTCATCGAGGATCAGCAGTTCGGGTTTCGTCGCAATCGCGCGCGCGATGCCGACGCGCGCCTTCTGGCCGCCGGAGAGCTGGTGCGGCAGGCGGTCGAGCAGTTCCAGCGGCAGGCCGACCTGGGCGGCCAGCGCCTCGACGCGGTCGCGGATTGCGGCAGCGTCGGTCATGCCCTCAAGGCGCAGCAGCGGGTCGGCGATCGACTGCGCCGCGGTTGATCGCGGGTTGAGGCTCTCGTGCGGATCCTGAAACACCATCTGCAGCTCGCGACGCAGCGGCGAACCCGCGAACCGCCCCGACGGCACGGTGGTCAGTTCCCGCCCCTTGAAGCGGATGCTGCCGGAAGTGGCGTCGAGCAGCCGCATCACCATCGCCGAAGTCGTCGACTTGCCGCAGCCGGATTCGCCGACGAGGCCGACGCTTTCGCCGCGGGCGATGGAAAAGCTGATGCCGTCGACCGCGCGGAAGGGTTGGGCGTCGCCCCTGCCGCGCAGGCGCTGCAGCAGGCCGCCCGGCGGCGCGTATTCCCTGACCAGGTCCTTCACTTCGAGCAGTGGCTCCGCGCCGACCTGCAGCGGGGGCAGCGGCGGCAGGCGCAGATCCTCCGGCAACAGGTCGCGGATGTTCCGCGCGGCATGCGGTGTCGAGCGGATCAGCCGCCGGGTATAGGGATGCGCCGGCGCGGCGAAAAGGCCCCGCGTGTCCTGCTGTTCGACCACCGCGCCCTTCTCCATGACGATGATGCGGTCGCAGTATTCACCGGCAAGCCCGAGGTCGTGGGTGATCAGCAGCGTCGACATGCCTTCGGAGCGCGTCAGCTCGCGCACCAGCTCCATCACGGCCTTCTGCGTGGTGACGTCGAGCCCGGTGGTCGGCTCGTCGGCGATCAGCAATTGCGGCTTGCAGGCCAGCGCGATGGCAATGACCACGCGCTGGCACATGCCGCCGGAGAGTTCGAAGGGATAGGCGTGGTAACGCGCCTCCGGGTCACGGATGCGCACCTTCGCCAGCGCCTCGATCGCCTTTTCCTTCGCCCGGTCGCGCGTGGCCTGGGCGTGGCGGATCAACACGTCCTCGATCTGCTTGCCGACCGGACGAATCGGGTTCAGCGCCGCGCGCGGATTCTGGAAAATCATCGAGATCTCGCGGCCGCGCAGGTCGCTCATCATCGGTTCGTCGGCGTCGTGCAGCCGCATGCCGCCGAATTCGATGCGGCCGGCGGCGATGCGCCCGGCGCGGTCGAGGATGCGCATCACCGCGTACGAGGTCACCGACTTGCCGGAGCCGGATTCGCCGACGATGCCCAGCGTCTCGCCCTTGGCGACCTGCAGGTTGACCGAACGCACGGCGTTCACAGTGCCCTTGCGCGTCGCGAATTCGACGCAAAGATCGCGCACGGCGAGCAGCGGCGGATTGTGCAGGGTCGTGCTCATGGCCGGCTCCTCATGTGCGCCGCTGCGGATCGACGAGGTCGCGCAGGCTGTCGCCGAGCAGATTGAAGGTGAACACGGCGAGCATCAGCGCCGCACCCGGGAACAGCGCGAGCCACCATTCGCCGGAAACGATGTAGTTGGCGCCCTCGGCGACCATGATCCCCCACTCCGCGGTCGGCGGCCGCACGCCGAGCCCGATGAAGGAGAGGCCGGCGGCATTGAGAATCGCCCAGCCCATGTTCAGCGACAGCTGCACCATCATCGGCGGCAGCGTGTTGGGCATGATTTTCATGATCAGGATGCGCAGCTCGGAATTGCCGGACAGCCGCGCCGCCTGCACGTAGCCGGCATGGCGGCGGATCGACACCTCGGCGCGGGCGACGCGCGCGTAGAACGGCAGGTTGATGATCGCGGTGGCGATGACGATGTTCTGGATGGTATTGCCGGCGGCGGCGACGATGCCCATCGCCAGCACGAACAGCGGGAAGGCCATGATGGTGTCGAGCAGGCGCCCCGACAGCTTGTCGAACCAGCCGCCCCAGTAGCCGGCGCAGGCACCCATCGCGGCGCCGACGAAGAAGGACAGTGCCACCGCCGACACCGAGATCAGCAGGTCGAGCCGGGTCGCGACGATGACGCGCGAGAACACGTCGCGGCCGAGCTGGTCGGTGCCGAACCAGTGCTCGGCGCTGGGCGGCTTCAGCGCCTTGTCGGAGATCGTCGCCAGCGGATCGTGGGGCACCAGCATCGGGCCGAACAGCGCGATGACGATCATGCCGGCGAGCAGCGCGAAGGCGAGGAAGGTCACCGGGTTGGAGGTCATCACGTAGCGGAAATGGGCGAGGCCGCGGCTCCAGGCGGAGCTGCGTTTCGCGCCGGCCAGTTGCGGGGTGTAAACGGCGTCAGTCATGGCATCAACCCTCCGCTTTCAACCTTCAATGCGCACACGGGGATCGATCAGCGTGTAGAGCGTGTCGATGACCAGGTTCAGCAGCACGAACAACACCGCCATCGACAATACGAAGCCCTGCACCGCGGCATAGTCAGAGACCACCAGCGCCTCGATCGCGAAGGA
>JAHCLD010000159.1 GCA_026125585.1 Burkholderiales bacterium | reverse complement strand
AAGTTGCTGAAGGAGAAGGCGCAATGAGCGATCTTGCGCAATTGCTGCAGGCGCCGGGCGCGGGCATCGAGTCGGAGGACGATTTCGACGCGATCAACACGCTGGTGATGGAAAAGGGCTGGGGCGACGGCCTGCCGGTGGTGCCGCCGACCGAGGCGCGCGTCGCGGCGATGCTTGAATACTGCGACCGGCCCTGGGACCAGCCGGTGGCGAAAATCCCGCCGCGCTGGGGCGAGGCGACGCCGCTGCGGCTGGCCGCCAACGCGGTGATGGCCGGCTGCGAGCCGCGCTACTTTCCGCTCTACCTGCTGGCGATCGAGGCGATGTGCGAGGAGCCGCTGAACCTCTACGGCGTGCAGGCGACGACGCATCTCTGCGCGCCGCTGGTCATCGTCAACGGCCCGGTGGCGAAGGAACTCGATATCAATTCGGGGCACAATGCCTTCGGTCCGGGGCATCGTGCCAACGCGACGATCGGCCGCGCGATCCGGCTGGCCCTGCTCAACATCGGCGGCGCGATTCCCGCGCTGGGCGACATGTCGACCTTCGGCTCGCCGGCGAAATACAGTTATCTGGTCGCGGAGAACGAGGCCGAGAGTCCTTGGGAACCGCTGCATGTCGAGCGCGGACTGCCGCGGGAGGCGAGCGCGGTGACGGTCATCGGCGCGGAATGCCTGCACAACGTCAACGATCACGAAAGCCTCGATGCCGAGGGCCTGCTGATGACCATCGCCGGCACCATGTGCACAGCGGGATCGAACGACATTTACTACAGGGCGCAGCCGCTGGTGATCATGGGGCCCGAGCATGCGAAGGCCGTGGCGGCGAAATATTCCAAGGCCGAGGCCAGGCGTTTCCTGCAGCAGCATGCGACCCTGCCAGTGGCCCGGCTGTCGAAGGACAACATCGAGCGCCGGGTGAAGGTGACCTGGAAGGACCGGTTGCCCGCGCCGAAGCCGGAAGACCTGGTCTATGCCGTGCAGCGCCCGGAGGACCTGCTGCTCGCGGTGATCGGCGGTGCCGGAAAACATTCGGCCTTCGTGCCGACCTTTGGCGCGACGCAGCCCGTTACCCGTGCGCTGAAGACTGCCGATGGCAGGCTGGCGAAGTCGGTAGAGGATTTCCGGCGGCGCTGATTCGTTCGCCTTTGCCGTCGTTGCATGCGGCGCATGCTCTCGCTGTGACCGGCAGTGTTCCGGTTGCGCGGGTTGCGGTGCGAGCCGTGCGTCGTGTCAAAGACGCAACATGGAGTGGTCGCCCAGGGTAATCAAAATAATTGTTTAAAAACAATTAGTTAGTGTAAATCCCTCCGGAGTGGGCCTGTGCTGCCGGCCGGCGTTTGCCCGCATGCCGTCTTGACACCGCCCGCGGTACGGCGGTTTCATGGCTCTCCCTGCGGTATTTCCGTCCTCTTCCGGGCCATCCTCAATGTTGAACATGCAGCGCGTCAGGCGAGGTGTCTTTGTCACCCTGCTGCTCGCGGTGACGTCGGTGCCGGCGCATGCCGCCGAGCCGCTGACGCTGTTCCTGCTGAAGATGCTGCGCGACCAGATTGCCACGTCGGTGCTCGAATCCGCGGTGAATTCGGCGTCGCGGCCTGTCGCGCCGCCGGCTATTGCACCGGCACTGGCCGGCGTGCATGGCGTGGATGAAGATCAGCTGCGCGGGCTGATCGACGCCGGTTTTGTCCATCTGACGCCGGCGCAGCGGGCGGAGGTCTATGCCAGCCTGACCAGAATGCTGGCCGATCCCAAAAATGCGCTGGCGCGGCCGCTGATCATCGAGCGGCTGGCGCAGCAGGCCTCCGCGGTGCGCGGCGCCCACGAACAACTGGCGCTGCTGAGCGAAGCGCAGAAACGCGCGATCGTTGCCGATGCCCGCGCCGAATACGAGCGTCTGAAGCCCGAGGAGCGTGATCAGCTGGTGCAGTTGCTGCAGTCGCGGGTGGCGCCGATTCCGCGTGACCTCAATGACCTGATGCTGGCCGCGTTCACGGCGCCCTGAGGCGCTTCCCGCCGGTGCTCCGTCAGTTCACCGACGCGCCGGCCGTTTTCAGGGCCGGCTGGCTGCTGCGCAACGGACGTCCTGCTTCGGCCCTCGCGATGTCGCCCGAAAGCTCCCCGCCTTCCTCGATCTTGATCTTGCCGTAGCGGATCTTCCCGGACACGCGGCCGCTGGCGTGGATGATCAGTTGCTCGCGCGCCGTCAGCTCGCCGGAGAAGCAGCCGTGGATCTCGGCGATGTCGATGCTGACGGTGCCGTTGAACACGCCGTGTTCCGCGATCTGCACGACACGGCTGTCCATCGAGGCTTCCACGGTGCCTTCAACGACCAGCGTGTCGCAGTCGGTGATCTCGACGCCCTTCAGCTTGATGTCCGGTCCGACGATCAGCTTGCTGCCGCCGGATTTTCCGCGCTCGGCCGGAGACGATGAATCGGTGCGCAGCGGCGCCGTGACCGTCGCATTCCGCGCCACCGTGTCGGACGCCGGTATGCCCGAGGAACCCAGGGCAGGGGTGACGTTGACGTTGTTGCGGGGTGCGGCGTCTTCGCGTTTTTTGAAGAATGCGTCTCGATTGAGCATGTAACCTCCGGAGTGGATGCGACCGTGGCGGACGCGATGGATGATGGGCCGGTGCGGCGCCGCACACTCCTTAGCAACATCGGGGCCAGACATAAAATATGTTTAAAAACAAATACTTATGAATTTCCTGCTGCGCCAGGCACTCTGAGGGCGCTGCCAGGCGTCGCTGCAGGGAGACGGGCTCTGAAGGTTGTCCCGCAACCGTTTGTTTTTGATGGATATTCAGGGTCGCTGTACAGCGACGTTGCACGATCAGGGCCGGGCAAGAAATGAAAAAACGCGGCGGACCAGGCCGCCGCGTTTACCCTGCCGCACCACGGACGGGTGCTGCAACTGCCGGAAGGTGGAGGAGGGAACCTCCCGGCGGGGTGCCGGATACGCCGTGCCGGCGTATCAGTGTTTGACGCTGGGCTTCATGAACAGGAAGGCACCGACCTGTTCGATCTTGCGCACCATCCACAGAATGGCATCGACGATCGCGTCGGCGTCACGCATCGCGTTGATCGCGGTCTGACGCTCGCTCTCGCTCATGCGCACCATGTTGATCTTGTCATAAATGACTGAGCCAAATTTGCCTTCGATATTGCTGTTCATCGTGTGTACCCTGACCTTTCCAGTAGTTCGCCGTCCCGGCGTTGTGGCCTCACTGCCATTTAAGTCAATGAGTTCGGACTGAAGTATAGACTGGCGGAGGGTCTGGATGTTGCATTGCAGCACCTGATATATTGTCAAGGGTCGATTAAATTATGCTAAGCTGACTGCCATCATGTCGCAACGTTTGCCGCCACTCAATGCATTAAAGGCTTTCGAAGCCGCCGCGCGCCATCTGAGCGTGAAAAAAGCCGCAGTCGAGCTCAACGTGACCCCGGCCGCGGTCAGCCACCAGATCCGCACGCTGGAGGAATACCTCAATGTCCAGCTGTTCCATCGCTACAACCGTGCCCTTGAATTGACGGACGCCGCCCGGGCCTGCCTGCCCAAGCTGCGCGAAGGTTTCGATTGCCTGGCACAGGCCGTGGACCGGCTGCGCACGCATACCAGCGGCGGCATGCTGACCGTCAGCGCGGCGCCGTCGTTTGCCGCGCGCTGGCTGATGCCGCGGCTGCACCGCTTCATCGCCGCGCACCAGGAAATCGACGTGCGGGTGTCGGCGCGAATGCGCCGCATCAGCGTCGACGGCAAGGCCGATGTCGCCGAGCGTGCTACCATCGAGACTTGGCTGGACGATTCGGACGTGGCCATCCTCTATGGCCACGGCCATTATCCCGACCTCGACGTGCACAAGCTGCTGCCGCTGACGGTGACGCCGATCTGCAGCCCGCAGGCGCTGACCGGAGAGCATCCGCTGCGCACGCCGGAGGATCTGAAGTACCACATGCTGCTGCACGACGACACCGGCGAGATGTACGACGGCGAATCGTTCTGGGATGTCTGGCTGAAGGCGGCCAACGTCAAGGGCGTGGATGCCAAGCGCGGCGCGCGTTTCAGCCATGCCGTGCTGGCCTTCGAGGCGGCGATGGATGCGGTGGGCGTGGTGGCCTCGATGCCGTCGCTGGCGGCCGAGGATCTCGCGGCAGGCCGGCTGGTGATGCCTTTCGAACTGAAGGTGCCGCTGCAGTCGGCCTACTACCTGGTGTGCGAACCCCACGCGAAGACGCGTCCCGCGGTCGCGGCGTTCCGCGACTGGCTGATCGCGGAGGCGGCCAAGGATGCCGCGATCACGGCTGCGGCGCCGGTGCCCGCGGCGGGCTAGGCCGGTTTTACGGAAGGGCCGCGGTCGATCTGGCGGTCGTCGATCGGCAGGTTGAGCAGGGCGGCGAGGATGCCCATGCCGATGGTCAATACCCACATCACCAGGTACGACCCCGTGGCGTCGAACACGTAACCGCCGATCCATACGCCCGCGAAACTGCCGACCTGGTGGAAAAAGAAGGCGATGCCGGTCAGCGTCGACAGGTATTTGACGCCGAAGACATGCGCGATCAGGCCGCCGGTCAGCGGCACGGTGCCCAGCCACAGGAAGCCGATGGCCGCGGAGAACAGGTAGACCGTCAGTGGCGTCACCGGTAGCAGGATGAAGGCGGTGATGACGATGGATCGCGTGAAATAGAGCAGCGACAGCAGGTATTTCTTGGTGTGCCGCCCGCCAAGCCAGCCCCAGGCGTAGCTGCCGATCATGTTGAAGAATCCGATCAGCGCCAGTCCCGCCATCCCGGTCTCGGGCGTCATCTTCTGGTCGATCAGATAGGCCGGGAAATGCACGGCGATGAACAGCAGCTGGAAGCCGCAGACCGTGTACGCGGTGCACAGCAGCAGGAAGCCGCGGTGCGCGAAGGCTTCGCGCAGGGCCTCGCCGGCGGATTGCCTGGACAGGTTCGCGGCCTGGGCGCTCTTGTTCTCGACCAGCGCCGAGGACAGCGGGATGATCACCAGCACGGTGAAGGCGAGAATGACCAGCGCCTGGTGCCAGCCGACCTGGTTGATCAGCCACTGGCCGTAGGGCAGCATCGCGAACTGGCCGAAGGACCCGGCGGCGCCGGCGATGCCCAGCGCGACGCTGCGTTTTTCCGGCGGGAAGGCGCGGCCGATGACGCCGAAGACGATGGAAAATCCGCTGCAGCCCAGCGAGGCGCCGATCAGCAGGCCGGCGCTCAGCGTCAGTTCGATGCCGGTGCTCGACACCGACATCAGGTACAGGCCCAGCGCGTAGAGCAGCGCGCCGCCGATGAGCACCCGCGCGGTGCCGAACTTGTCGGCGATCAGCCCGGTGACCGGCTGCGATATGCCGTAGAGCAGGTTCTGGATCGCGATTGCGAAGGCAAAGGTTTCGCGGCCGATGCCGAGGTCCGCGGTCATCGGCTGCAGGTAGAGGCCGAAATTGTGGCGCACGCCGAGGGCGACGGTGAGGATCATGCCGCCGCAGAACAGCACCATTGCCGGGGTGCGCCAGTTGGGTTTGTCCATCACGATCCGGCCGGGGGAAAGCCGGGATTCTAGCGGAACGGCGCGCCGTTCATCCGGGGATTGCACGTTTTCCGGTAGAATTCCGCATGCGAATC
>JAHCLD010000158.1 GCA_026125585.1 Burkholderiales bacterium | reverse complement strand
TGTTTGATCGATCTGAGGTACATGCCGTCGGGCAACTGCCGGATGAGCTGGTCCATCAGGTGCACGACTTCGGCGCGGTTGCTCTGCAATGTCTCCACGACCTGCTTGCGCTTCAGCAACGCTGCCGTCTGCTCCTTGAGCTTGTTGATTTCGGCGATTTCCTTGTCGAGCTTGACGATTTCGTCCGACAGGTACTTGTTGCGCGCTTCCTGGTTGGTGAATTGCCCGTCAAGATAGGAGTGGACCGCAAACCAAATCACGCCGCTGATGGCGACGACGACCCCCAGCATGACGAAGAACTGTTGTTGCTGCTGCTTCCGCCGCATCTCCCGATGCGGCAGCAGATTGATGCGAGTGGTCATTTGTCAAACCTCCGCATGGCGAGGCCGCAGGCGACCATCAGCGAGGGCGCGTCCTGCCGGAGGCCTTTCTCGCGGATGCGGTTGGACAACGACATGCCGGAAAACGGATTCGCGACCGATGTTTCCACCTGTGTTCTTTTGGCAACCGCCTCGTCCATGCCGGGAATGGCCGCACAGCCGCCGGAAAGAACGATGTAGTCGACCTTGTTGAACTGGGTCGACGAAAAAAAGAACTGTATGGCGCGGGCGACTTCCTGGCCCAGCGTGTCCATGAAAGGCTGCAGCACTTCCGATTCGTAGTTTTCCGGCAACCCACCGGCCCGCTTGGCCGCTTCTGCCTCTTCCGCGGAGAGTCCGAACTTGTTCTGAATTTCCTGGGTGAGCTGCACGCCGCCAAAAGGCTGTTCGCGCATGTATACCGACTGGTCGTTGCGCAGCACGTTGACGTTCATCATGGAGGCGCCAATGTCGACGACCGCGATGTTGAGGTCGCGGCCGCGTTCCGGCATGCCGGCTTCGATCAGTTCGAAGGCGGATTGTGCGGCAAAAAGGTCGACGTCCATGACCAAAGCCTTGAGTCCGGCGCCCTCGGCAACGGCAACCCGATCCTCGATCTTGTCCTTGCGCGAGGCGGCGATGAGAACCTCGATGTCCTCCGCGCTGTTGGGCGCGGGACCGAGTACCTGGTAATCCAGATTCACCTCCTCGATCGCGAAAGGAATGTATTCGTTGGCGGCGCGTTCGACGTCCATTTCGATGTCGTCCTCGCTCTGGCCCGCAGGAACCAGCACTTTCTTGCTGATCACCGCGGCGTTCGGCAGCGCAAGTGCGAGATTCTTGAAATTGCTGCCCAGGCGCTTGTGGCAGCGTTTGACCGCTTCGATCACCGCGTCAAGGTTATTGATATTTCCCTCGACCACCGATTCGCTGGGCAGGGGTTCGATGGCATACCGTTCGAGGCGGTACACACCCTTGCCGGCATCGGCAATCTCGACCATCTTGACGGCGGAGGAGCTGATGTCTGCGCCGATCAATGGCGGCATCTTGGGCTTGAACAACCCCTCGATGGCGTCAAAGTTTATATTGAATTTTCCTTTGGCCATATATTTTTAGCGCGAATTCCCCACAACTTACTTTAGACAGTAGCAGCAACCTTTTATTATGTAAAGGTTTTATGCCGCGTTCCCTTTGCGGTTCGATCCACCTATAATGCAGCGGCGACAGTTGCTACTGTGCAGTATTTTCAGCGTACTAGCAATAAGATTTTGCATTAGATGTGGCGCGTAACCTACAGATTAATTTGACTTTTTTCACAAAAGTAGTTTTCCACTAGATGTTCGTTCGTTGGTGGGCTTTCCCACTATTACTGGTGTTTTTGCTGGTTGCAGCCGGTAGTTTGATCGTCGGTTTTGCCGCGGCGGTCATCTATCCGACGCTGCCGACGCTCGACGTCCTGACCGATTACCAGCCCAAAATTCCCCTGCGGATCTACAGCGCCGACGGCCAGCTGATCGGCGAGTTCGGCGAAGAGCGCCGGGCGGTGGTTTCGCTGGAGCAGGTTCCCAAGAGCTTGGTTGACGCGATCGTCGCCGCCGAAGACGAGCGGTTTTACCAGCATGGCGGCGTCGATTATGTGGGTGTTGCCAGGGCTGCCCTTTCCAATTTTGCTTCCGGCGGCGTGCGCCAGGGGGCGTCCACGATCACGATGCAGGTCGCGCGCAATTTTTTCCTGACCAAGGAGAAAACCCTGACCCGCAAGTTCAACGAAATGCTGCTGGCTTTCAAGATCGAATCCAGCCTGAGCAAGCAGCAGATCCTCGAGCTCTACATCAACCAGATCTACTTGGGGCAGCGTGCCTACGGTTTTGCCGCCGCCGCGCAGATCTACTACGGCAAACCGCTGTCGGAACTGACGCTCGCGGAGCATGCCATGCTCGCCGGCCTGCCCAAGGCGCCGTCGCGGTTCAATCCGGTCACCAATCCCGCGCGCGCGAAGCTGCGCCAGCAATACGTACTCAGGCGCATGCGTGAACTCGGCATGATCACCGAGTCGCAATTCGCCGGTGCCGAGGCTGCCGCGCCTCCGGTCAGGCAGTCATTCAACGGATTTGCCGTGCGCGCGGACTTTTTCGCGGAAATGGTAAGGGCGCAGATGTTCGAGCGTTTCGGCGAGGCGGCCTACACCCGCGGGCTGCGGGTATATACGACGCTGCAGTCCGAACACCAGCGTGCCGCCTATCTTGCCTTGCGCAAGGGACTGACCGATTACGACAGGCGGCATGGATACCGCGGTCCCGAAGCCCATGTCGACCTTGCCGGAGAATTGACGGATGAACGGCTGGAGGACGCGCTTCAGGATTTTTCCGACAGTGATGACCTGCTGGTGGCCGTTGTACTGGAAGCCACACCCAAACAGGTCCGGGTCTACCGTCCCGGCGGAGAACGCATCCTCATCGCCGAGGACGGGCTGAAGTTTGCCGCCCGCATGCTTGGTGACAAGGCGGCTCCCGCCCAGCGCATCCGCCGCGGCGCCATCATACGCATCAGCAAGGATGAAAAAGGGCGCTGGCACCTGGGCCAGATACCCGCAGCCGAATCCGCTCTGGTGGCCGCCGATCCGCGCAATGGCGCCATTCGCGCACTGGTCGGCGGTTTCGATTTCAACCGCAACCAGTTCAACCACGTGACCCAGGCGATGCGCCAGCCGGGGTCGAGTTTCAAGCCGTTCATCTATTCCGCGGCGCTGGAGAAGGGATTTACTGCCGCGACGGTGATCAATGACGCACCGCTGACCTTCACGGCCGCGCAGACCGGCTCCGAGCCCTGGGAACCGAAAAACTACGACGGGAAATTCGATGGTCCGATGCGCCTGCGCACCGCCCTGGCGAAATCGAAAAATCTGGTCTCGGTCCGCGTATTGCAGGCGATCACGCCCCAATATGCCCAGGATTACGTAAGCCGCTTCGGCTTTGATCCCAAACTGCATCCGCCCTACCTGACCATGGCGCTGGGCGCGGGCACCGTGACCCCGATGCAGATGCTGAGGGCCTACTCGGTGTTTGCCAATGGCGGTTATCGCGTGGCCCCGCATTTCATCGAACGTGTGGAAGACGGAAAGGGTAACGTGCTCTTGGTCAACCAGCCCCAGGTTGCGGGTGAATCCGCCGAGCGCGTGATCGATGCCCGCAATGCCTTCATCATGTCGAGCATCATGCGTGACGTCGTGCGCGCGGGCACCGCGACGCGTGCCATGCGTCTCAAGAGAGGCGACCTTGCCGGCAAGACCGGAACGACCAACGAGTTCGTCGACGCCTGGTTCTGTGGTTTCCAGCCCAACCTGGTCGCTGTAGCGTGGATGGGTTTCGACCAGCCGAAAACGCTCGGCCGCAACGAAACCGGCGGCAACACCGCGTTGCCGATCTGGATCGACTACATGGCCGTAGCATTGAAAAATGTGTCCGAAGAATCCTTCAGTCCGCCCGCCGGCGTCATGACGATGCAGGTTGATCCTGAAACCGGGGTGCGTGCCACAGCCGGCGGCATCAGCGAATATTTCTATCAGGAATTTCCCGCGCCCGATCATGCCGAGGCCGTGCCGGGCGCGGAGAAACTGCCCGACGACGCCCGAAACCAGCTGTTCTAGGAGCGGCAGATGTCCAGAGAGCGGGGCCGTGACGACACACGCCGCGCGATTGCGGCGCATGCGGCGCGGCTGATGGCGCAGGACGGCATAGAGGATTACGGCCTTGCCAAGCGCAAGGCTGCAAAACTGCTGGGCATTCCCGACATGCGGCGGCTGCCCGGCAACGACGAGGTCGATGCCGCGTTGCGCGAGTACCGCGACATCTACCAGGGTGAAGTTCACAACCAGCGGATTCGCCAGTTGCGTGCACGAGCGGCGCAGGCGATGCGCGAGCTTGCGGATTTTGATCCGCACCTGACCGGATCAGTGCTGTCGGGAATTGCGGGCCCCTATGCCGTGATCCATCTGCAGCTTTTTACCGACAACCCAAAGGCCGTTGAACTGTTCCTGATCGACCGCGGGATCGCCTACAAAACCGGGCAGAACCGGCTTTACGCCGGACAGGAGTTGCGGGTGTTGCCGGTGTTCAGCCTGCAAGGCGAGGATGCGGAGATCGAAATCACCGTGCTGGATGCACGGGATATTCGCGTGCCGGTACGCGCCACTGCGGAAGGCCGCGTTATCGATCGCGCAAGATTGGCGGCTGTCGAGGCGCTTCTGCAGAAATCGTAGCCGGACATCCCGATCCCGGCGTTCAGCCGCCGGTTTCGCCGATCCAGCGCGCGGCATCCAGCGCGAAATAGGTCAGGATGCCGTCCGCACCGGCGCGCTTGAAAGCCAGCAACGCTTCCATCGCGCATTGCCGCTCGTCGAGCCAGCCATTGGCGGCGGCGGCCTTCAGCATCGCGTATTCACCGCTGACCTGATAAACGAAAGTCGGAGCCCTGAATTCATCCTTGATCCGGCGGACGATGTCCAGATAGGGCAGCCCCGGCTTGACCATCACCATGTCGGCGCCTTCCTGGAGGTCGAGCGCGACTTCACGCAGCGCTTCGTCGCTGTTGGCGGGATCCATCTGGTAGTTGCGCTTGTCGCTTCTGCCCAGTTGCTTTGCGGACCCGACGGCATCGCGGAACGGGCCATAGAAACCCGAGGCGTACTTCGCCGAATACGCCATGATCCGCGTGTGGATGAATTTTCCGCGATCCAGTGCGCCGCGGATCGCGCCGATGCGGCCATCCATCATGTCCGACGGCGCAACAACATCGACGCCGGCGGCTGCGCAGGCCAGCGCCTGCTTTTCCAGCACGGCGACCGTTTCATCGTTCAGCACATAGCCGCTGCGGTCGATCACGCCGTCCTGGCCGTGGGTGGTGTACGGATCCAGCGCGACATCCGTGATGATCCCGAGTTCGGGCAGGTGTTTCTTGAGCGCGGCAACGGCCCGGGGCACCAGCCCTTTCGGGTTGACGGCTTCGCGGCCGTCGGCCGTCTTCAGGTTTTTTTCTATGGCCGGGAACAGCGCAATTGCCGGAATGCCGGCGCGCGCCGCCGCTTCGGCATGCCGCAGCAGCTGGTCGATCGTGTGGCGGCGGATGCCGGGCATGGAATCCACGGCGACGGTGCGGTTTTTGCCATCCATGACAAAGACCGGATAAATCAGATCGGCGGTGGACAGGCAATGCTCGCGCATGAGCCGCCGTGAAAACCCGTCCCTGCGCATGCGGCGCATGCGCACCGCAGGATATTTGCCGATCAAGGACATAAGTGCTGACA
>JAHCLD010000157.1 GCA_026125585.1 Burkholderiales bacterium | reverse complement strand
CGAGCGGAAAGCCGACGAAGTTGGACAGGTAGTAGTCCTCCATCGCGCCCTTCGCCAGGCACTGGTAGGGATGGGCGAAGATGAAACAGCCCAGCTGCTCGATGGTTTTCAGCACCTTGCGGAATTTCTGCGCGGCGAGCGGCGTGCCCTCGATCGAGGTGGCCAGTTCCACCGCCTTGAAGCCGTGCTCCTTCACCACGCGCTCCAGTTCGGCAATCGCCGCGTCCGGATCCTGCATCGGCAGGTGCGCCATGCCGCGCAGCCGCGACGGGTGTTTCGCGACCATCTGCGCGATACCGTCGTTGGCGAGCTGCGCCGCGTGCAGCCCCGCCTCCGCCGGCAGCCAGTAGAAATAGATCGGCGGGCCGACCGAAATCGCCGACACGTCGAGCCTGTTGCGGCTCATCCATTCGACCTTGGCGTCGGCGTCGTAGAAATCGGCGCTCAGCACCGCCGGGCGGCCGTGCACGTCGAAATACTTCTTGCCGTCCTTTTCCCAGATGCTGGTCTGGAAGCGCTTGGGGTCCTTCTCCATCGCGGCGATGATGGTCGGCGGGATGACGTGGCTGTGCAGGTCGTAACGCATGGCGGTTCAGATTCCCCTGGTATGGAAAACAGCGGTTGATAATTCAGCGATTGAGAATCGCAGGTGCGCAAACAATTTCATCATGCCGGCGCAAGCCGGCATCCAGCAATGCGTCCTGGGCCCCGGCTTGCGCCGGGGTGACGCGTTTTTTAACGGGTCATGCCGGTCATTTTACCTTCAGCATCGGCCGCAGGGCCCGCGCATCGCGCAGGCGCTCGATGTTCCACACGGTATCGATCAGGCGGTCGCTACGCCGCGCGCCGATCACCGGCCGCAGCAGGTCGCGCGCCTTGGCCTCGACTTCGCCCCGCGGCATCGGGTTGGCCGCGGTGCCGCGCACGGCCTTCGTGTGATGGCGCAGGCGGCGGCCGTCTCGGGTGGCGATTTCGACGATAGCCTGCGTCGTTTTCGCGCGGCCCAGCGCGGCGCTGCCCTTGAGCTCGATGCTTTCCTTCAGTTTCAGCACCTGCGGATCGCGCACCCGGCGGTCGTCGTGCGCCGACGCGAAGCTGATGTCGCCGTCGAGCAGCATCACCGCGACCAGGTGCTGGATGTTGATGCTGGCCATCGTGCGCTGGTTGACCGTGCGTGCACCCTGATCGTCGATGGTGATGGTCACGCGCCCGACGTCGGCGGCCTTCAGGCGGTGCTTTTCGATCAGATTCATCACCGCATCCAGCGGCGCCTGGATCGGATAGCCGACGGCCCAGCGCTTGATCGAGGTGTTCATGATCTCGTAGGTCCGCCCGAGCCCGCGTATCAGCTTCTGCGGATCGGCCGTCAAGCCGTGGGCATGGAAAAAGCTGCGGTCGCCGTCGAACACGTCCTCGACCCCCGTGAATTTCATCGACGCCATCAGTGCCGCGGTGACACCGTTGCGCGCCGGCATGCCGCCGAAGTCGAAGGCCTTTTCGACGTGCTCGATGTCGCGCGCCCAGCACGACAGGCCCGAGGCCTGCTGCGCGGTGTACGACAGCAGGTAACGCGTCCGGTCGCAATCGAGCCTCAGGATCGCCGCAGCCGCGGCCGCGGCGCCGAACATGTGGCCGAAACTGTGCGTCGAATGGCCCCGCTCGCGGAAACGCTCGATGCCCAGCGCGATCGACATCCGCGCGCAGACGTCGTAGCCGAGCACCATCGCGCGCAGCAGCGCGGTACCGCCGGCGCGTTCCCGCTCGGCCACCGCGAGAGCTGCGGGCACCACGGCGCAGCCGGGATGCACCAGCGCGAGATAATAGGTATCGTCGGTCTCGTCGGCATGGGCGTGCATGCCATTGGCGAGCGCGGCGTT
The DNA here is from genome assembly GCA_026125585.1 of Burkholderiales bacterium. Taxonomy (GTDB): domain Bacteria; phylum Pseudomonadota; class Gammaproteobacteria; order Burkholderiales; family SG8-41. Next base: position 3,786 of record JAHCLD010000157.1, on the reverse strand, counting down.
GATCGCGGTGGTCACGATGTCCGAACCGATCACCTGCGCCTCGGGTGTGCCGCCCTGGGCCGCGATGAATTCGATCGCGCGGCGGCCGGGCAGCAGCCGCGAGCCGGACAGCATCGCGGCCAGCGTGTCGAGCAGATGGTGTTTCGCGCGCTCGGCGACTTTTGCCGGCAGCGCGCGGCGCGGCGCGGCGGCGATGTAGCCCGCCAGCGTCTTCATCAGCGGCGAAATTTTCGCCGCCGTCTTTTTCGTTCCGGTGGACATCCGGTTTCCTTATTCGGGCTTGATCCCAGCGGCCCGGATCACCTTCGCCCACTTCGCGGTTTCGCTGCGCAGGTAGACCGCGAACTCTTCGGGCGTGCCACCGACGGGCTCGGCGCCGTCGCCCAGCAGGCGCTGGCGCACCTCCGGATTCTGCAGCGCGCGTGCGGTGCCGGCATGCAGCTTCGTCACGATGTCGCGCGGCGTGCCGGCCGGCGCGAGCACGCCGTACCACTGCACCGCCTCGTAACCCGGCACACCGGCCTCGGCGATGGTCGGAATGTCCTCGGCGCCGGGCGCGCGTTTCGCACCGGTGACGCCGAGCGCGCGCAGCCGGCCCGACTTGATGTGCGGCTGGGCCGACAGCATGTTGGGCATCATCGCCGGCACGTGGCCGGCAATGAGGTCGGTGACGCCGGGGCCGGAGCCTTTGTACGGTACGTGCAGCATCTTCAGCCCGGTCATCACCAGGAACAGCTCCATCGACAGGTGCGGGCTGGTGCCGACGCCTGCCGAGGCGAAATTGATCTGGCCCGGACGCGGCTTCACCAGCGCGACGAATTCCTTCACGTTGCGCGCCGGCAGCGAGGGATGCACCACCAGCACGTTCGACAGCGTGACCGCCAGCGATACCGGGGCGAAATCCTTCAGCGCGTCGTACGGCACTTTTTTGTACATCGAAGGATTGATCGCCAGCGTGCTGATGCCCATCAGCAGCGTGTAGCCGTCGGGGGCCGCGCGCGCGACGACCTCGCCGCCGATCATCGTGCCGGCGCCGGCGCGGTTCTCGATGACCACCTGCTGGCCGAGAAACTGCGACAGTTGCGGCGCGATGATGCGCGCCGAGATGTCGGTGCCGCCGCCCGGCGAGGACGGCACGACGAGACGCACCGCGCGCGTCGGATAGCCGCCCTGCGCCTGCACTGGCAGCGCAATCGCCGCCAGCAGCAGGGATAAACATAAGTATTTGATTTTATTCATTATTTTAATCTCCTCCAAAAATCACCTACAGATGTGAATAGAGCACCTTCCCGGCCACCGGCATCGTCGCCGTCAGGATTTCGCCGCGGTAGGAATCGCAGATGAACAGCGTCCTGCGGTCGGCGCCGCCGTAGGCCATGTTGGTCATGCGGTTGCCTTTCTGTTTGCCCTGCACGCGCGCCAACGGCTCGCCCATCGGCCCGAACAGCCAGACGATGCCGGGCCGCGCATGCGCCGCCGACAGGTTGCCCGCCTCGTCCATCGCCAGCCCGTCGGGTCCGTGGATGCCCGGCAGCACGGCGAACACGCCGGCCTTGTTCACCGATCCGCCCTTCAGCGGACAGTGCCACATGCAGTTGGCGCGGGTCATCGCGACGAACAGCACCCTGTCCTGCGGATCGAGCACGATGCCGTTGGGGCTGGGCCCGTTCGCGATCAGGCAGTCGAGCCGGCCGTCGGCGCCGCAGCGGTAAACCCGCCCCGTCGGATCGTGGATGCCGGTCTGCCCCTGGTCGGTGAAATACAGGTCGCCGTTGCGCGCGAAAGTCAGGTCGTTGACGCCTTTGAAGCCTTCGGACTGGTTGTGCGTCAGGAAATCCTCCACCCGCCCCGTCTCCGGATCGCAGCGCAGGATGCCGCGGCGGTAGTCGGCGATGAAGATCGAGCCGTCCCTGTGCATGGCCAGCCCGTTGGGCCAGCCGTCGTATTCGGCGGCGACGTCGAACTCGCCTTCCGGCGACATGCGCAGGATGCGGCCGTAGGGAATGTCGACCATGTAGAGGTTGCCCTTGCGGTCGAAGGCCGGCCCTTCGAGGAAACAGTCGAGTTTCGATCCGGGATGATTGGCATCGATCCAGCTCGACGGCGCGCCGCCCTTGCGCAGGCGATCGGGCACGGATGCGAAGACTTCCGCTTCGATCAGCGGCGGCGGCTCGAAGAAAGACATGACTGACACTTCCCCCTGCTTGATGATGAATGCCGTGTTTATTCGGGCGTGATTTTTGCGGACTTGATGATCCCGGCGTAGAGCGGCATCTCATCGCGCACGATTTTTGCCAACCCTTCCGGTCCGCCAACGACCACATCGGCACCGCGTTTGGCGAAACGCTCTCGGAAATCCGGACTCTGCACAACCGAGGCGAAATCGCGGTGCAGCTTTGCGATCACCTCCGGCGGCGTGCCGGCGCGAGCGAAGATGCCCATCCAACTGTCCAGATCGAAACCCGGCAGTGTCGCCGCGACGCCGGGTACGTCCGGGAGCACGGAAGCGCCGCGCGCCACAGAAATCGCGATTGCGCGCACACGCCGGCTTTCGACATGTGGCAACACGCCGACAATGTTGGCGAACTGCAGATCGATTCGTCCGCTCAGTGTGTCGATGAAGGCCGGTGCGGCACCCTTGTACGGCACGTGGTTCATCTTCACTTTCGCCAGCACCTGCAGATGCTCCATGCCCAGGTGCTGCAGATTGCCGATACCGGCCGAGGCGTAATTAAGCTTGCCGGGATGGGCCCGCGCCAGCGCGACCAGTTCCTTCACCGACTTCACCGGCATGGAGGGATGTACCACCAGCACCATCGGCCCGCTGATGATCTGAGTAACGGGCGCAAGATCCTTTTGCGGATCGTAGGGCAGGTCCTTGCGCAGCGAGACATTGATGGTCATCGGCCCCGGGTTGGCCAGCACCAGCGTGTAACCGTCGGACGCCGATTTGGCGACGACATCGACACCGATGCTGCCGCCGGCACCGCTGCGGTTGTCGACCAGCAACTGCTGTCCCCACAACGGCGCAAGCTTCTGTCCGACAGCGCGCGCCACATCGTCCAGCGGTCCACCCGGCGGATAAGGCACGATCAAGCGCACCGGTTTTGCGGGGAAAACCTGTGCCGGCGCGAGCGACGGCCAGACCGACAGCCATAATCCGAGCGCAGCAAACACCACGCTTGCAATACGTTTGCTCGTCAACATGTTGCCCTCCTCTGGTGGAAACCGGACAGACAGCGCCCGCGTTAAAGGTTTTCGGCGATCCAGTCGGCGACATAGGTCGCGCCAAGGAAACGGTTGTCGCCCTGGCAGTGTTCGGCGCCGCCTTCTTCTGCCGTGAAGATCTTCAGCGTCTTCTTCTTTGAACTGACCGCATCGTACAGCAGCCTGGCATTGGCCACCGGTGAAATCGAATCCTCCTCCCCATGAGTCACCAGGAAGGGGCAGGTAATCTTGTCCGCGACCCCTTCCAGCTTGTAGGCCTCGCATTTCTTCATCGCCGAATCCATGTCCGGCATGCCCATCACCCAGGCCAGCTGGTAATGCGGTGCTGACACGCGGGTACCTCCGGATTCGAGAATCTTGCGCCGCGTGATCCAGGTCGCGTGATAGTCGTAATGACCGCCCCAGGCGATGCAGGCGGCATAACGTTTCTCGAATGCCGCCACGCGCGGCGCGTAATAGCCACCCATGCTGTAGGCCATGATTGCCACGCGCCCGGGGTCCACGTCCTTGCGTGAAGCCACATAGTCATAGGCCGCCGCACCGGGCACTTCGTAGTCT
>JAHCLD010000156.1 GCA_026125585.1 Burkholderiales bacterium | reverse complement strand
CGTCGAGCAGCAGCACGTCCTTGACGTCGCCCTTCAGCACGCCGGCCTGGATCGCCGCGCCCACCGCAACCGCCTCGTCGGGGTTGACGTCCTTGCGCGGCTCCTTGCCGAAGAAGGCCTTCACCTGTTCCTGCACCTTCGGCATGCGCGTCTGGCCGCCGACCAGGATCACGTCCTGGATGTCGGAGAGCTTGACGCCGGCATCCTTGACCGCGACTTCGCAGGGCTTGATCGTGCGCGCGATCAGGTCCTCGACCAGCGCCTCGAACTTGGCGCGGGTGATCTTGATCGCCAGGTGCTTCGGGCCCGACTGGTCGGCGGTGATGTAGGGCAGGTTGATCTCGGTCTGCTGCGAGGACGACAGCTCGATCTTCGCCTTTTCCGCGGCATCCTTCAGCCGCTGCAGCGCGAGCATGTCCTTCTTCAGGTCGACGCCGGATTCCTTCCTGAATTCGTCGCAGAGGTAATCCATCAGCCGCTGGTCGAAATCCTCGCCGCCGAGGAAGGTGTCGCCGTTGGTCGACAGCACTTCGAACTGGTGCTCGCCCTCGACTTCGGCGATTTCAATGATCGACACGTCGAAGGTGCCGCCGCCGAGGTCGTACACCGCGATCTTGCGGTCGCCTTTCTGTTTGTCCATGCCAAAGGCCAGCGCGGCCGCGGTCGGCTCGTTGATGATGCGCTTGACGTCGAGGCCCGCGATGCGGCCGGCATCCTTGGTCGCCTGGCGCTGCGAGTCGTTGAAGTACGCGGGCACCGTGATCACCGCCTCGGTGACCGGCTCGCCGAGATAGTCCTCGGCGGTCTTCTTCATCTTGATCAGCACCTGGGCCGAAACCTCGGGCGGCGCGATTTTCTTGCCGCGCACTTCCACCCAGGCGTCGCCGTTGTCGGCCTTGATGATCTTGTAGGGCATCAGGTCGATGTCCTTCTGCACTTCCTTTTCCTCGAAGCGCCGGCCGATCAGCCGCTTCGCGGCGTACAGCGTGTTCTTCGGGTTGGTCACCGCCTGGCGTTTGCCGGGCGCGCCGGTCAGCACTTCGCCGTCTTCCATATAGGCGATGATCGACGGCGTGGTGCGCGCACCCTCGGAGTTCTCGATGACCTTCGGCTGGCCGTTTTCCATCACCGCCACGCAGGAATTGGTGGTGCCCAGGTCGATGCCTATGATCTTGCCCATGTCTGTACCTCGTTCCTCAAAAGTTGTTGCGCCGGAGATTTATAAGTTATTGATTTTATTCAATATTTTATAAATCCTGGGCCGGCTGACTTGATTCGATAACTGGGGCTGGACGCGGTGTTTTCAAGCGTCCGGGGCCTTGGCGACGATGACCAGCGCCGGGCGCACCACGCGGTCGTGCAGCACGTATCCCTTCTGCAGCACCTGCACCACGGTGTTCGGTTCGGCCTCGGCCTCGACCACGCTGATCGCCTGGTGGCGGTGCGGATCGAACTTCTGCCCGGCCGGATTGATTTCGGCGAGCTTGAATTTTTCGAAAGCCGCGGTGAGCTGTTTCAGCGTCAGTTCGGCGCCGCTTTTCAGGCTTTCGACGGTGGCGGTTTCCACGGCCAGTGCGGCCTCCAGACTGTCGCGCACGGCCAGCAACTCGGTGGCGAAGCTCTCCACCGCGTACTTGTGCGCGTTGGCGACATCGGTCGCCGCGCGTTTGCGGATGTTCTCGGTTTCGGCCTTGGCGCGCAGCCAGGCGTCATGGTGTTCCTGTGCGTCGAGTTCGGCTTTGCGCAGCAGCTCCTCGGTCGACGGCATGACTTCCGGCGCTGCCGTGTTCTCGGCGGCCGGTTCGGCGGTATTCTCGGGTTTCGGGTCCAGCGATTCCTGCGACATGACGATTCCGGCTTTTCTGTGATTGAACCAACCGATTGCACTTGGGGGCTCGTCCGCCGATTTCAAGTGCGCCGTTGGGGTTTTATAACCCATTGTTTTTATTGAATATTGATATCCGAGCCGATGGCCACCCATGATCTGCGCGACGAGCGGCCGGCGCATCTCGTCGGCGCCGCGCTGGAGCGCGTGCGGGCGGTGCGCCCGGGACAGACGGTGACGCTGATCCTTGCCGCCGAACCTTCGCTGCTGATGGCGAGCCTCAACCTGCAGCTGCGCGAAAACCTGGCCTGGGACATCGTCGAGGCCGACGGCGCCTGGCGCGTCACGGTGCGCCATCGCGGGGATGTCGCGCCCGCCGACGTGCTGGCGCTGCTCGTCGCCGACCACAAACGCATCGACGGCTTGCTGGCGCGGGCGCTGGGGTTGCTCAACCGCGGTGTCACCGCGGCCGCGGCGCCGCCGCTGCGCGAGTTCGCCGCGGCGCTGCGCCGCCATGTCGCCTTCGAGGACGGGGAACTGGCGGGCAGCCTTGGCGCGGCGCGGGCCGCAGCCGACGAACCGCCGGCCATCATGTTGCGCGAACACCGCGAGATCGCGCAGCAGCTGTCGCTGGTGGAGGAGGCGCTGGCCGCCGCCGTGCCGGACGTTTCGGAGCTGGCCATATACTGCGCCATCCTGTCCGGCACGCTGGCGAAACACGAGTACCGCGAGGAATACAATCTGTTTCCGGTGTGGCGGGCGGTATTGATGAAAAGGGAAAATCATGAGCGTGTCGCGTTGCTGGAACGTGCCCGGTCTGCCCTCGGGATCTGAGCCGGTACGGCCGGACCGCCGCCGCTGGCTGCGGGCCGGGACTGCCGCGGGAACGCTGGCGCTGTTGCCGGGGGGCGTCGCGGATGTGCTGGCGCTGCCGGTCGGGCCGACCGGCGCCAGGCTTGCCGCCGGCACGCCGAGCTCGACGGCGCTGGGCGCGGCGGTTCAGCGGGCCGTGCACCAGATCGTCGATCATCCGCGGGTGCTCGACGATCCGCTGGCGGTGAAGATCGTCGGCGCGGAGTCGGCGGCAATGCAGGCGGCCGTCGACCGGCGGTCGCGCGGATTGCGCGCGTATGTCGCGATGCGCAGCCGCCATGCCGAGGACCGGCTGGCGGAGGCGGTGGCACGCGGCGTGCGCCAGTACGTGCTGCTCGGCGCGGGGCTGGATACCTTCGGTTGCCGCAATCCGCACGAGGCAAGCGGGTTGGGGTTGCGGGTGTTCGAAGTCGACCATCCGGCGACGCAGGCCTGGAAGCGCGGGCAACTGGCGGCCGCCGGCATCGTGCCGCCGCCGTCGTTGACCTTCGTGCCCGTCGATTTCGAAACCCAGCGCCTGGAGGACCGGCTGCGGGATTCGGGTTTCGATCCCCGGCAGCCGGCGTTTTTCTCGATGCTCGGCGTCGTGGTCTACCTGACCGAGGATGCGATGAACGCCACGCTGCGCTTCGTCGCGTCCTGCGCCACCGGTTCGGGCATCACGTTTTCGTTCACGCTGCCGCCCTCGCGGCTCGGGGGCGCGGCGCTGGCCAGTCGCGAGCGCTCGATGGCGGCGATGGCCGCCCTGGGCGAGCCCTGGCTCACCTTTCTCGAGCCCGAGACGGTTCCGGGGCGCCTGCTTGCGCTCGGGTTTGGCACCGCCGCCGTGCTGACGTCGGAGCAGGCCAACCGGCGTTATTTCGGCGATCGCGCGGACGGACTGCGCGTGCCGGCCAGCAGCCACATGGCCGACGCCGGGGTCTAGCGGCGGGCGCCCGCGTCCCGGCGTCCGGGGCCGTGCGCTTCCTCGACCAGCCAGTCCACCAGCGCTTCGACTTCGGGACGCGCGGGCCTGCCGGCCGGCTGCAGCGCGTGATAGGCGAGGGCGGCGGGCATGCTGTGGCGGAACAGTCGCGCCAGGCGCCCGACGGCCAGGTCTTCCTCGACTAGCACGTCGCGGGCGAGCGCCACGCCCTGGCCGCCGATGGCGGCGCTCAGCAGCAGTCCGGCGTCGCTGAACTCGGTGCCGTTCGCGGCCGGCGGCGTTTTCAGGCCGGCGCCGCGGAACCACTGCGCCCACGGTTCGCGCGGCGAGCGCAGCAGCGTGGTCCGGGCAAGGTCCGACGGCGATTTCAGCCGGTGTCTGCTCCCGTAGGCCGGATTGCATACCGGGAAGATGCGCACCGGCATCAGCCGGGTTTTGCGGAAACCGGGCCAGTCACCGCCGTCGCAGTAGCGGATGGCGAGATCGACCTCGCCCGAGCGCAGGTCGGCCAGTTCGTTGAGCGCGGTGTGGTGCACGGCGCGGATCTCGAGCCGCGCTTCGCCGCGGCGTTCGTAATAGCGGTGCAGCCGGTGCGCGAGCCACTTGTTGGCCAGCGCGGTCGACACGTTGATGCGGATGGTTTTCGCGGCGTCCTGCTTCAGCCGCGAGGACGCCGAGCGCAGGATCAGCAGCGCGTCGAGCACGGCTTCCAGGAATACGCGGCCTTCGCGGGTCAGGGTCAACTGCTGCCTGTCGCGGATGAAGAAGCGGGTGTCGTAGTGCCGTTCGAGCAGCCTGATGCGATGGCTGACCGCGCTGGCGGTGATGCACAGCTCGCGCGCGGCCTGGACGAAGCTGAGCAGCCGCGCCGAGGCCTCGAAGGCGACCAGCGTGTTCAGCGGCGGCAGTCCCCGGGACATGCGCGGCGCAGGCTGAAAATAAATTGGGGGTACGCAAACATTTTTCGCTTTACCGCCGGAGGCGGAAGCCTTGATTATATCCGCCGCTTCAGCCGGCTTTTCCCGGTTCGCGGGGGCGCGGACGGCTAACGGACCGGCCAGTCATGGAGAAAACATGGACCTGAATCTGAAGGGACGCACGGCGTTCATCACCGGCGCCAGCCGCGGCATCGGCCGCGCGATCGCGATTGCGCTGGCGGCCGAGGGCGTCAACCTCGGGCTGTTTGGACGCGACATGGCGCGGATCAAGACCGTGGCCGGGGAGCTGCGCCAGCGGCATCCGCAGCTGCGCATTGCAGAAATCGGGCTGGACGTTGCCGACGCCGCTGCGATCAAGCCGGCAGTGGAGCAGGCGATCGCGCAACTGGGCGGCGTCGACATCCTGGTCAACTGCGCGGGCGGCGCCTATCGCGGCCGGCTCGCCGAGATTCCCGACCACCTGTGGGAGGAATATTTCGCCGTGAAGCCGCTGGGCCTGATCCGCATGACGCGCGAGACCATGCCGTACCTGAAGAAATCCGACCAGGCGCGGGTGATCCACATGTCGGGCACGCGCGGGCGCGAGCCGCACGGCGTGCAGGTGATGTCGGGGCCGATCAACCTCGGCACGCTGAGCATCACCAAGGCGATGGCCAACGAGTTCGGCCCCGCCGGCGTCACCGTCAACGCGATCTGCCCGGGCTCGACCGACACCGGGCGCTGGACCGAGCTGGTGGGCATCCGCGCGAAGGAAAAGGGCATTTCCGTCGCCGAGGCCGAGAAGGAACTGACCGCGGACGTGCCGATGGGGCGCGTCGTCAAACCCGGGGACGTCGCCGACCTGACGGTGTTCCTCGCTTCGGCGCGGGCCGCCATGATCAACGGCTGCGCCATCAATGTCGATGGAGGACGATCCCGTGCAATCTAGACATTCCGCAATTTCCGCGATCGCGGCCGCGACGGCCGCCCTGCTTGCCGCCGCCGTGCCGCAGGCCGCCGCGCAGAACTTTCCCGAGCGCCAGATCCGGCTGATCGTTCCGCTCGCGCCCGGCGGCGGCAACGATGCCGCCGCGCGCGTGATCGCGACCGAACTGGGCAAGCGCTTCAATCAGCAGGTGATCGTCGACAACAAGCCGGGCGGCGGGTCGATCATT
>JAHCLD010000155.1 GCA_026125585.1 Burkholderiales bacterium | reverse complement strand
TCAGCATCACGCCGAAGAAGCGCTTGACCGTCTCCATCCACGGCCCGGTCCTGGGCAGCAGCGCGCCGGCGGAAGCACCCACCAGCAGCAGCGGCACGCCCATGCCCAGCGCCATCGCAAACAGCGCGACGCCGCCCAGCACCGCGTCGCCGCTTTGCGAGATATAAAGCAGCGCTCCAGCCAGCGGCGCGGCAACGCAGGGGCCGACGATCAGCGCCGACAGCACGCCCATCGCGAACACACCCGCGTAATGACCGCCGTGCAGGCTGCCGCTGGCGCCCGCCAGCTTCGACTGCAGCGCCGAAGGCAGCTGCAGCTCGTAGAAGCCGAACATCGACAAGGCCAGCGCGACAAACACCGCGGCGAACGCGCCGAGCACCCAGGGGTTCTGCAGCGCGGCGGCCAGCATCGCGCCGGACAGTCCGGCGGCGACTCCGGCCAGCGCATAGGTGATCGCCATGCCGAGGACGTAGCTGCCGGAAAGCAGCAATCCGTGCGCACGCGTAACCTTGTGGCCCTGCCCGACGATGATGCCGGACAGTATCGGCACCATCGGCAGCACGCAGGGCGTGAACGACAACAGCAGGCCGAAACCGAAGAAGCTGAGTATCAGCAGCCAGGTTTCGCCGTGGAACAGCGCGGCGACGGCACCGTCCTCGCCCTGCGCGGCCGTCGCCGCGGACGATGGCACCCCGAACAGACGCGACGCCGCAGCATCGCTGCCCGCCGCCGTTGCCGCGGCGAGTTGCAGTTCGGCCTTCTGTTCGACCGGCACATAACACACGCCGACATCCGCGCAACCCTGGGACACGGCGGTGAGCACCGCACGCCGGGCACCGCCGGCATGGATCGGCAACCGGATGCGCACCTCGTCCCGGTAAATCTGGGTCTCGCCGAAAAACTCGTCCTTGTGCACGAGGCCGGGCGGCCGCTCATCCGCTCCGGCACCTACCGCGGCGGGCTCCAGCGAGAAGCGGAACTTGTCGCGGTACAGGTAATAGCCCTTGGCGATCACATAACGCACCTCGATGGCATCGGGCGCGGCGACACGCGCGCTGAACGCGAAGGCCTTTTCGGGATCCAGCAGATCCGGCTCGGCCGCCGACGCAATACCGGCGGCGAAGACAAGCAGCAGGAACAGCCGGCGCAGGATCATGTGCGGGGGGAGAAAGACATCGGCGGGGACGCGGTTTCGGCGGCCACCCAGTCCAGGTATCCGGGCAATCCGCGCTGCACTGGGACCGCGACGATTTCCGGAAGTTCGTAGGGATGCTCCGCGCGGATCGCCGCCTCGAGATCGGCATAACGCGCGGCCGTCGTCTTGATCATCAGCGGCACTTCCGCGGCTTCTTCCACCGCACCCTGCCAGCGGTAGACCGAGGCGCAGGGCGGAAGAACACTGACACAGGCGGCCAGCCTGCGGTCGACCAGCAACTGCGCCAGCCGCCGCGCCGCCGCCGCATCGGGCAGCGTCGAAAACACCAGCAGCGCGGATCCGGCCTCAGCCGCCATGGAACGGCTCCCGGCCGCCGGCGGTTGCCGCGGCAATGCCTTCGCGCACGGTCGGATAACGCAGGCGGACCCGCAGTTCCTGCTTGATGCGCGCATTGGCCAGGCGCCGGGATTCGCTCATGAAGGAATAGAGGTTTGCCGGAATCCTCGATCGCGCTTCGGCACGGGTCACCCGCGGCGGCCGCGGCAGGCGGAAGCGGTCGGCCACCAGGTCGAAATAGTCGCCCATCTTCTGCGGCGCATCGTCGCTGGCGTTGTAGCTGCGGTTGGCCTGGCCGCGATGCAGCGCAGCCACGATCATCCCGGCAAGATCGTCAGCATGCACGTGGTTCACGTACGCGTCGTCCTGCGGCAGCAGCGCGGGCGTGCCGCGTTCGATGCGGGCCACCGGCAGGCGGTCGGCGGCGTAGATGCCGGGCACGCGCAGGATGCTGACACGCACGCCGCTGCGCGTGCCCCAGTCGCGCAGGCGGCGCTCGGCATCGGCGCGGCGGCGCGCGCGGTCGGTCTGCGGGCGCAGCGGGCTGGTCTCGTCGACCATGGCGCCGCCGCAGTCGCCATAGACGCCGCTGGTGCTGATGTACACAAAGTGCTGTGGTAGACTGCCGCCCCTCGCGATGGCGGCAATGAGATGCGCGGTGCGCGTGTCGCTGTGGCCGGTCGGCGGCGGCGGCGCAAGGTGGATGACGTCATGGGCGAGGCCGGCAAGGCCGTCCAGCGTGTCCGGCCGGTCGAGGTCGCCGTACATCGGCATCAGGCCATGGCGGCGCAGCACGGCAACCCGTTCCAGGCTGTGCGTCAGCGCATGGATGCGGCAGCGTTTGCGCAGCAGCAATGCTGTGCGCAAACCGACGTCGCCGCAACCGATGATCAGCAGCCTTTTCATGGTGTCCCCATAGCGTCCTATTCTAGCCCAGCCACCCCCGCCCCGATCCCCCGCCCCCCCCCGACCCATGCCCCGGCAAATCACCATCCGCCCCAGCGGCCACGTATTTCATGCGAATGACAGCGAGACCGTGCTCGAAGCCGCATTGCGCGAGGGCTACATGCTGCCCTACGGCTGCCGCAACGGCGCCTGCGGCTCCTGCAAGGGCAAGGTCGCCGAAGGCACGGTGGACCACGGTCTGTCGCAGGAAACCGCCCTGCCGGTCGCAGAACGGGAGCACGGCATGGCGCTGTTCTGCCAGGCCCGTCCGGCATCGGACCTGGTGATCGAATGCCGCGAAATCGGTGCGGTCAGGGACATCCCGGTGAAGATCCTGCCCTGCCGCGTGCAGTCGCTGGAAAAACTGGCGCCCGACGTGATGCGCATCCGCCTGCGGTTGCCGGCATCGGAACGCCTGCAGTTCCTCGCCGGGCAATACATCGACATCCTGCTGAAAGACGGCACGCGCCGCAGCCTCTCGCTGGCCAACCCGCCGCACGACGACGGCCTGCTCGAACTGCATCTGCGCAACTACGGCGGACCGTTCAGCACCCATGTCTTCACGCAGATGAAAGAGAAGGACATCCTGCGTTTCGAAGGCCCCCTCGGCAGCTTCCATCTGCGCGAGGACAACGACAAGCCGGCGGTGCTGATGGCGGGCGGCACGGGGTTTGCACCGATCAAGGCCATTGTCGAGCATGCCATACACCACCGGATCAAACGCCCGCTGCTGCTGTACCGCGGCGCACGCCGGGCCGCCGACCTCTACCTCGGCGAACTGCCGGAAACCTGGCAGCGCGAACACGGCATCCGCTACGTTCCGGTGCTGTCGGAGTCCGTCGACGGCGACGGCTGGCAGGGGCGCCGCGGCATGGTGCATGAAGCGGTGATGGCCGACCTTCCGGACCTGTCAGGCCACGAGGTTTATGCCTGCGGCGCGCCGGCCATGATCGAGGCGGCGAAACGCGATTTCAGCGCGCGCTGCGGCCTGCCCGAATCCGCGTTCCATGCCGACGCCTTCACTCCCGCGGCTGCACCGGGCGGCTGAGCGCCGCTTACGGCGATTTGCGGCGGCGGCCCCCGGACAGGCGGTTGAGCTGGGCCACCGCAAGGTCGAGGCTGGCGCGATATTGCTGACGGGCGGCATCCGGCCTGTCCAGTTGCTCATGTAGCCGCGCCAGTTCGAGATGCGCGGAATAGGTCGGCTCGATGGCGATGCTCGCCTCCAGATAACTCTGCGCCTTGCCCCATAACTTCTGCCGCGCGCACAGGCGCCCCAGCGCCAGCAGCAGGGTGCCGTCTTCCCGGTGGTCCTTCAGCCAGCGTTCCGCGCGCTCGATCTGGCGCAGGATGTCGGGTCCGCTGCATTCCCCGTACAAGGCGACCAGCCCCCCGTCCCACTCCGCCTCCAGGCTGCGTTCGATCACCTCCTGCGCCTCCGCGCAGCTTCCCAGCGCGTGAAATGCGGCCGCCGCTGCGCCGGCGACCGCCGTGTCGCGGCGATAAACGTCGGGCACGCGTTTCCAGGTTGCGGCCAGCGCCGCGGCATCGCCGGCATCGCGCTCGAGGAGCCGGCACCAGGCATGGCTGCGTTCGGCATTCGCCTGGTCCCTGCCGAACACGCCCCGCTTCTCCAGCTGGTCGACCAGCGCCGGCACCAGATCCCACTGGCCCAGGCGCTGCCGCGCCCGCAATTCGAGGCGCAGGGATGCCGTGTGTTTCGTCGGCAGCATTGCAAGCGCGGCCAGCGCATCCTCGGGCCGCCGCTCGTCGAGCAGCATCTGCGCTTCGCTGATGGCGCGCGCGGCATCGGGCTTTGCCGGATCGGCGGGCTGTTGCGCGAGATAGCCGTCCCGCCGGTCGGGGGCGCGCAGCTCGTGCGCCGCGCGCGCCGCGATGACGGCGCCGAGGTCAGCCGGCTCCCCCAGCGCGACCGCGCGATTCACGTTCTTTTCCGCGCGCGCATAGCTTCCGGCAAAAAAATCGCGCAAGGCCCCGATCAGCGTGTCGTGTGCCGCGGTCCTGCGCCGCTCCGCGCGGAAACGCGCGACGCGCGCCGGCAGTTCAACGGTGGTGACCAGCAGCCGGACCACCAGGTAGGCGGCGACGAAACCGGCTGCCGCGAGAATCAGCGCAAAATTGAGCGACAGTTCGACGCGGTAACCGGGCAGGGCCAACAGCACGTAACCGGTGTTCAGGCTGGCGAGCAGGGTCAGCCCCGTCGCCAGAGCGCCCAGAATGAAAAACCAGATCACCCAGCGCATGCTTTGCCTGCTCCGGTCCCGCGCTCAGGCCGGAGCCTTGCCGCGCGGAGGACGCAGCCGGCGCAGGGCATCCAGCGTTTCGGCCAGGTCCGGAACGGCGATCTCGATCTGGGCCGCCTGCAGCTTGCGCAGCGCCGCCGCGTTCGCGGCCACCGCGGCGTCGTTGATGTCGAAATGCCGCTCCAGCGCCGCCGAGGCCGCGTGCAGGTCGGCCTGGTAGCTGCGGGCATCCCGCGACAGCAGCGCAAGCCGCGCGCCCAGCATCCGCAGCTTGAGATTCTCCCGCAGGAAAAACGCCTGTTCCGGCGGCAGCAGCGCGGCCTGTTCGGCACCGGTGCGCTGCACGCGCACCAGCTGGCGCAATTCCTGCCAGGCCTCGCGCAACGCGCGCTCCCAGGCCGGGAGCCCGGCCAGCGGCTCCGCCGGCGGTGCATCCGGCCGCGCGCGCGCATCCATCGCGAGCGGCAGGCGGTCGATGGCCGACAGGACCTCGTCGATGCGTGCGGCCGTGCCGTACACGTCGGCCAGCGGCAGGGCCTTCAGCCTTTCAATGTCGCGCGCGATCGCCCGCCGCAGCGTGTTGTAGCGCGGCTGTTCCATGCGCTGCAGCCGTGACTCGACATTCTCGAGTCCTATCAGCGCGGCCCGGACATTCGCCGCCACCTGCAGCTGCTGGCTGGCCAGCAGCACCGACTGCTCGATCTCGGCAAACGCCCATTCATCGCGGCTGCGCGACAGTTCCTGGTACAGCGCCTCCAGCGCAATCTGCTGGCCCTGCGATTCGGCCAGCTTCGCCTCGAGCACGCCCGCCTTGATCTCCACTTCACGCAATGCGGCAGCGGCCTGGTCGGCACGCGCGGCGGCGGCCTGGTCGCGCGCGGCCATTTCCGCCAGCCGCTGAGCCAGCTCACGGCGCAGGGCGTCGTCGGCGCCGCGTCCCTGGTACCACTGGAAAGCGGCAAGGCCGGAAGCGCACAGGGCGACAACCAGCGCCAGCGCAGGCAGCATGGCGGTGCCCG
>JAHCLD010000154.1 GCA_026125585.1 Burkholderiales bacterium | reverse complement strand
CGTCGGCGCCCTTGGTGAAGATGCCGCCGCCGAGACGCGCGAAGATCGAGATCAGCGAGGAGCCGAAGGCGAGGCCGATCAGCGGCTTGATCACGTCGCTCATCTTGCCGTCATAACCCGCGGTTGCCGTCAGGTACCAGAAGAACAGCACCGTGCCGAGCAGGCCGAGGCCGACCACCAGCATGCCGGTGATGGCGCCGCCGCGGAAGGCGATGTCGAGGGCCGGGTTGATGCCGTTGCGCGCGGCTTCGGCGGTGCGCACGTTGGCGCGCACCGATACGTTCATGCCGATGTAGCCGGCCAGACCTGACAGGATTGCGCCGACCGCGAATGCGGCGGCGGTAGTGCCGCCGAGCGCGATCCAGATCAGCACGAACAGCACGGCGCCGACGATGCCGATGGTCGTGTACTGGCGGTTCAAGTAGGCCTGCGCGCCGGCCTGGATGGCCGCTGCGATTTCGCGCATGCGGTCATTGCCGTCCGGCTGGGCGACGATCCAGCGGATCGACGCGACGCCATAGGCGAGCGCGGCGATGGCGCAGACCAGCGCAAAAATCAAACCATTCGTCATGACTACTCCTAAGCTATTGTTTTAATTGAGAAATTTGTGTCGGCGCGGGGCCGTGGCCTTCGACGGGTCGAAGAGCCGCTGATTTGCGGACGGCGCATTATAAAACCGGATGCCTCCGGCCTCCACCGAAATGCGCGCTTCTGGCTGATTTGACGCTGGTTTTTGGTTCAGGCAGGCATCTGCCACCCGGACTGCAGGCGGCGGGCGACCGGTTTCAGCCGGAGGCTGGCGTGCAGCGGCAGACCGTCCCTGTAGGGCTGCGGAGCCTCTCCCAGGATCAGCGGCGCAAAGTAGCGGCGTGCCCTGGCGGTGAGCCGGTAACCGTCGGCGGTCAGGAAGCCGCGCGGCAGGCGTTTTTCGCGGTTCATGATGCCTTTGAGCGGCGCCGGCACGATGCGCCAGCGATAGGGGCGGTCATCGATGCGCTGGATGACCGGCATCACGCCAGTCCTGCCCTGCAGCGCGTAGGTCAGCGCAGCCTGGCCCACGGCGTAAGCCTGTTCAAGGTCTGTCCTGGAGGCCAGATGGCGCGCCGCGCGCTGCACGTAATCGAGCACGCTCCAGTGCACCTTGAGTCCCAGCGCCCCGCGCACCATCGCCGCGATTAGCGGGGCAACGCCGCCGAGCTGTTCATGGCCGGGGATGCCGTCACCGCCGGCCTGGGTCAGGCGGCGGCCGTCGGGCAGCCGGATGCCCTCGGCGACCGCGACCGCGCACCAGCCGTGTTTCTCCACGCATGTCCTGACCGCGGCAATGAACTGCCGGCGGCTGAAGCGCACTTCGGGCGCCAGCAACAGCAGGGGGCCGTCCTTGCCCGCCGGCAATGCCATGCCGCAGGCGGCCGCGATCCATCCGGTGTAGCGGCCCATGACTTCCATCACGAAGACTTTGGTCGAGCTGTGCGACATCGAGGCGAGGTCGGCCATCGCCTCGCGCAGGCTGGTGGCGGCGAACTTGGCGACCGAACCGAAGCCGGGGCTGCAATCGGAACCCACGATGTCGTTGTCGATGGTCTTCGGCACCGCGACCGAAATCACCGGCTGCCCGAGCCGCGGCAGGATGGTCGCGATCTGGTGCGCGGTTTCCGCGGAACCGTTGCCGCCGTTGTAGAAGAAGTAGCCGATGTCGTGCGCGCGGAACACCGCGGCCAGCCGCTCGAAATGCGCCCTGCCTTGTGGCAGCGGCGGCAGGTCGCAGCGGCAGGAGCCGAAGGCGCCGCCGGGGGTGTGCATCAGCGCGCGGATCGCCGCGGCCGGTTCGGCCGAGGTGTCGACGAGGTCCTCGCCGAGCGCGCCGAGGATGCCGTTGCGCGCCGCATAGACGCGGCCGACGCGCGCGCGGTTGCGGCGCGCGGCCTCGATCAGGCCGCAGGCGCTGGCATTGATGGTGGCGGTGACGCCGCCGGACTGGGCGTAGAGGATGTTTTTTGCGGACACGGCGCGGACGGCGGCTGCCGTTCTTATTTTTCGCTTCCCTGGGTGCGCGCGGTATGGGATTCGATGGCCGCGGATATCTTGTCGCGGATGTGCTCGACCGAGCCCCGTCCGTAGATGTTGACGTAATGCGGCGCGCGCGGGTCGCCGCTGGCGGCCCAGCTGAGGTAGTAGTTGATCAGCGGCTTGGTCTGGTCATGGTAGGTCTGGATGCGGCGTTTGACCGTTTCCTCGTTGTCGTCGCTGCGCTGGACCAGCGGTTCTCCGGTGACGTCGTCCTTTCCCGGCACCAGGGGCGGCTTGAATTCGACATGGTAGGAGCGGCCCGAGGGCGGATGCACGCGGCGGCCGCTCATGCGCCTGAGGATTTCGCCGTCGCCCACTTCGATCTCGATGACGAAATTGATGTCGATGCCCGCCTGGCGCAGGGCTTCCGCCTGCGGCAGCGTGCGCGGGAATCCGTCCATGATGAAGCCGGTCGCGCAGTCCGGCGCCTGGATGCGCTCCTTGACCAGTGCGATGACCACCTTGTCGGGAACCAGCGCGCCGCGGTCCATGTAACTGCGGACTTCGTTGCCGAGCGGGGAGTTGGCCTTCATCGCCGCGCGCAGCATGTCGCCGGTCGATATCTGGGGAATCCTGTAACGCTCGATCAGGAATTGGGCCTGGGTGCCTTTGCCGGCACCGGGCAGGCCGAGCAGGAGTATGCGCATCGGGGTGCCGGATTCGATTGGGGCCGCAAAGTATAGCCGCGCCGCTGCGGGACGCAAAATCGGCCGCTGTTCCGGCGGCTTAGCGGCGCAACAGGCGACGCAGCCGCTGCAGGTCGGCGGGGGTGTCGACGCCGGGGTGTGGCGCCGCGGCGGTGACCGCGACGCTGATGCGGTAACCGTGGGCCAGCGCACGCAGCTGCTCCAGCGCCTCGGCGCGTTCGATCGCCGCCGGCTTCAGCCGGCTGTAGGCGCGCAGAAAGCCGCAGCGGTAGGCGTAGATGCCGAGGTGGCGCAGGACGGGCAGTCCCGCGGGCAGCCCGCGGATGCCGCCGGCGAACGCGTCGCGCGCGTACGGAATCGGTGCCCGGCTGAAGTACAGCGCGTAGCCGGCATTGTCGAGCACGACCTTCACCACATTGGGGTTCGCCATGTCGCGGCCTTCGCGGATGCGGCAGGCCGCGGTGGCGATGGCCGCGGCACGGTGCGCGGCGAGGTTCTGGGCAACGCGCCGGATCAGCGCCGGCGCGATCAGCGGTTCGTCGCCCTGCACGTTTACCACGATGGCGCTTGCCGGCAGGCGCAGCTTGGCGGCCACCTCGGTCAGGCGGTCGGTGCCGGTGGCGTGGCCGGCGCGGGTCATCAGCACCTCGTGGCCGTGTCCGCTCACGGCATCGACGATCCTCGCGTCGTCGGTGGCCACGATCACGCGCTTCGCGCCGCTGCGGGCGGCGCGCTCCGCGACACGCACCACCATCGGTTTGCCGCCGATGTCGGCGAGCGGTTTGCCGGGGAAGCGCGACGACGCGTAGCGCGCGGGAATGACGACAGTGAACTGCATGGCGATGAATGATGAACGATGGGCGATGAGCGTGCGCAGGGGCTGCTCAACCCCCGATTCGCAATCCTAGACTTCCTCTTCGGGGGGCAGCTTGCGCGCGTCTTCTTCGAGCATCACCGGGATGCCGTCCTGGATGGGGTATCCGAGGCGGCAGGGCTTGCAAATGAATTCGCCGGCCGCCTTGCGGTAGAGCAGGGGGCCCTTGCAGACCGGGCACACCAGTATGTCGAGCAGTTTTTCATCCATGTCGGGCAGCCTGCGGGAGACGGGCGGTGACGAGGTCGCCGAGTCGTGCATCGACCTCGGCATCGACGATGAGCGCCCAGCAATTGTCGGTCGCGAATGCCGCGCATTTTACCGCATCCTTCTCGGTCATCACGACCGGCGCATCGTCGCCGAATGCGAGATCCGCGGCACGGTAGGGATGGTGGTCGGGAAAGGCGTGTTCGCGGCAATCCAGTCCGAGCTCGCGCAGGTGGCCGAAAAACCGCTGCGGATTGCCGATGCCTGCGACGGCATGCACGGGCGTACCGCGGAAATGCACGGCCGTCACCACCTGTTGCGGCAGGCGCAGATTGCGGAAACGGCCGCCCTGCAGGCGCATCGGCAGGGCCTGCGGAAATGCCCCCGTTGCGTCGTCCCCGTTGATCACCACGGCGTCGACCCCGGCCAGGCGCGATGGCGGCTCGCGCAGCGGACCGGCCGGCAGCGGCCAGCCGTTGCCGAGCCCGCGCGCGCCGTCGATCACCGCGATCTCGACGTCGCGCGCCAGCCGGTAATGCTGCAGGCCGTCGTCGCTGAGGATGACGTCGACGCCGGGGTGCGCCCTGCGCATCGCCTCCGCGGTGGCGGCGCGATCGGCGCCGACCCAGACCGGGCAGGCCGCGCGCTGTGCCATCAGGCAGGGTTCGTCGCCGTAATCGGCGGCGCTGCCGTCCGCCGGCACCGGGCGCGGATCGCTGCGCGCGGCGCCGTAGCCGCGGCTGATGATGGCCGGGCGCATGCCGCTGTCCTGCAGGAAATGCGCAAGCCACAGCACCAGCGGCGTCTTGCCGGTGCCGCCGGCGGTGATGTTGCCGATGACGATGACCGGCACGCCCGGATGCCGGCTGCGCAGCAGACCTGTTTTCCAGAACAGGCGCCGCGTCGCCGCGACGGCGGCGAACAGGGCGGCCAGCGGCAGCAGCAGCCGGCTTTTCAGCTTGCGGTGTTGCCAGTGTTCGGGGGCGGACATGACGGGCGAAGGGTAGCCCGTTTGCGGAAAGCCGTCGACGGCCGCGTGGAAAAGCGGTCCCGGAAGCGCCGGGTTATTTCGGCGCCTGGGTGGTGAAGGTGATCCTGGCGTAGCCGGCGCGTTGCGCGGCCTCCATCACCCGGACCACCGCCTGGTGCGCGGCGTTGGCGTCGGCATTGATGACGACGACCGGATCCTTCATTTCGCCGGCGGCGGTTTTCAGCGCGGCGCCGAGCGCGGCGGCGTTGCCGCCCGCGACCGCGGTCTTGTTGATCGTGTAGTTGCCCTTGGCATCGACGCCGACGTCGATCTGTTCCGGCCGTTCCGGGGGCTTGCCGGCCTCGGCGGTGGGCAGGTTGATCTGCAATTCGGCGAAACGCGAGTAGGTGGTGGTGACCATCAGGAAAATCAGGATCACCAGCAGCACGTCGATCAGCGGGATGAAGTTGATCTCCGGCTCTTCGCGGAAGGCGCGGGTGCGGAACCTCATGCGCGGACTCCCCGGCGCCGTGTCTCAGGCATCACGCTCGCCGTGGACGAGTTCCACCAGCTTCACGGCCTGGATCTGCATCTCGACCAGCAGCGCATCGACGCGGGTGCGGAAGTAGCGGTAGAACACCATGCTCGGCACCGCGACGACGAGGCCGAAGGCGGTGTTGTAGAGCGCGATCGAGATGCCGTGCGCCAGCGCCAGCGGGTTGCTGCCCTGCGGCCCCTGCGAGCCGAAGATCTCGATCATGCCGACGACGGTGCCGAAAAGCCCCATCAGCGGTGCCGCCGATGCAATGGTGGCCAGCGCGCTGAGATACCGCTCGAGCCGATGCGCCACCAGCCGGCCCGTGCTCTCCATGGTGGCGCGCAGGTCGGCGTCACTGCAGCGCGGGTCCGCGTTGAGCGCCCGGAATCCGCTGGCCAGCACTTCGCCCAGGGCCGAATTGCGCTCGAGCTGGGCCACCATGTCGGTCGACGGCAGGC